>JAGRGU010000018.1 GCA_020445335.1 Gammaproteobacteria bacterium | reverse complement strand
CCTTGTTCTTCAGGTGCTGGGTGTGCGCGAGGACGTAGTTTTCGCGGAACAGGGTGTTGGCGCTGGTGATGTAGTCGTCTCTTCCCTGGGTGATCAGGGTGCGCCAGCCGCCGCGCGCGATATCCGAGAAGCCGATATGGTAGCCGGAACCGTTGCGCGCCAGGAAGAATGTGATCCGGAAAGGCCGGTCCTGCGGCAGGTCGGCGGTCGACTCCTTCTCGAGATCCTGCAGATAGGCCGGGTCGAGACGGAATGCCAGCGCGTGTTTCTCGGGGATGAAGAAATTGGTTTTCAGGCAGTGGCGGATGAAGGCGAGCGCGCAGCGAAATATCGTGCGGCGAAATCTGTCCAGGAAGCGCCGCCCGGTATCATACTCCTCAACCGCGCGCACGGTCTGGGTCAGCGTCTCCGCGTAACGCGTTTCGCGGTCGGCAATCTCCGGATCGAAGCGGACGTGGAACAGTTGCACCAGCTTGAGACTGATGTCCGGATGGTTGTGGAACGCTCGCATGATCCCTTCCAGATCGAAGGTATCAGGATGGTTGTGCGCCAGGTTGGTGTGGCAGAAGCCGATCATCGCCTCGACCAGGGTGGCGTCCGTTCCGCTGCAGATGCCGCTCTGCACCAGCAGCTCGTAGCTTGGCGATCGCGACGAAAGCACCTGCGTGTTGTAGAGCTCCCGCTGCAGCTGGATAAAGCGTTCGCTCTTCTTGCCCAGCCGCTGCGCGCCGGGAACCTGGATGTAGAAGGTTGCCAGAAGATAGGGGTAGACGCCGTCGCTGGCTGTCAGGCAGTAGAATCGCAGAACCTCGATATCCAGCCGGTCGAGAACCTCCAGGATCTGCAGCAGAAAACCCTTGTGCGGCGGGTTGCCGATGCCGAACAGCAGCCGGTACTGCTCCTGCCCCTCGCTGCTCTGAAGCGGTTCCAGATCCAGGTGGACGCCATCGTTGGCACGGGTCGTCCAGTAGAGGTGGATGATGCGCGCCACCCGTTCGGGCGGCGAGATGCTGACGTACTCTTCGTTGTTGAGCCAGAGCATCGCCAGGATCTCCTCCAACGCACCCCGGTCGAACCGTGGATAGAGGCGGGTCATGGTCTCTGTCACAGCCGCGGAGATCGCTTCCGGAATGGCGGCCTGCGTGCTTCGCGCGATCTCCCGGTCCGCCTTGCGGGCGTAGTCGAAACGCAATACCTGCAATCTGTGGTCGATGCCCGGTAAAGGCGCGGTCGAGGTGGTGATTTCACCGTAGGAGATGTTTCTCTCGCGCATCGCTGCCAGTGTTGCATGCAGCGAACGCGGGAGCCCCAGCTGGGCGATCATGCTGCGCTCTTCTCGGTTGACGAGCTGAATCTGCCGGAATTCGGCCATTCGGTGCAGGTTGATCGCCAGCGGTGTCAGCGCCTCCGCATCGTCCTGGTTGAAACTGAAGAAGTAGCGGTGCATCTCCTCCCGCAGCCAATCGAGGTTGCTCTGCAGAACCTCCTGATCGGCCAGGATTCTGGTTCTGATCCGCTCCATCACACTCGCTTCGCTCATCGCTGACTGACTCCGTCCGAACCTGGTTGCTGTGCCGGGCAGTGGCGGCCGGGTGCGTCCTCCTACTCCAGAACCAGCACCGCCGTCTCCGCGTGGTTGATGACCTTGTTGGCGTTCGAGCCCATGAGGTAGTGGCGCCTGGGTCCCCCCTTGCGGGTCATGATGATCAGGTCGGATTTGACCGCTTTCGCCGTCTCAAGGATCTGCTCGTAGATCGAGCCGACGGCTATGATCGTCTGCACCGGGAGATCCTTCGGCAGGTGCTCGGCGACGAAGGCGTGCAGTTCCTTGTTCACCTGTTCACGCGCCTTGAGCTCGAAATCGACGGGGAAAAAGTTCTCCACCATCGGATAGTCGAAGCTGGGCACCACCGTCATGACGTGAAGTCTGGCGCCGCAGTTACGCGCCAGATAGATCGCCGTTTCGAGGGGTTTCTCCCATGTCGTCGGATCACTGGTATTTACCGGCAGCAGAATCTCTTTGAACATCGTCTCTCTCCTCTAGGCCTCGGCTTTTACCGGTTCGGCTGCGTCTCTGCGCTTGCGCTGTATAACGATCACCAGCGCCAGCAGCAGCAGCGCCGGGATGTACATCAGCTCCTTCCAGGGCTGGGAGACCGGCTGGCGCACCTTGATGATCTTCTGGTCCCAGTCCAGGCCGGCCTTCTGCGCCGGCGAACCGAAAGCGACGTTGTCGACGATCACCTCGCCGTCGCGCTCGACCAACTGCACGCCGGCCGCGGCAATCCGCTCGGGTCCGCTGGTGCCGGCGGGGATCTCGAGCAGCGCGACGAACTCGCGTGGCGCGCCGACCTCGTCCAGGCCGCTGATCCGCAGCCGCAGCTGGGTATTGGGCTCCAGCGTCGCGGCGACCTCGGTGAGTTTCGACGCCTCGACCTCCTCATAGGGCGGCACCAGCATGTCCATCCAGAAACCCGGACGGAACAGGGTGAAGGCGATCAGCAGCAGCAGTAGGGACTCGTGTATGCGGCTTCTGGCGAGGAAGAATCCCTGCGTTGCCGCCGAGAAGATCAGAATCGCCGCCGTCGCTATGAAGAAGATGAAGATACCGTGCGCCCAGTCGACGTCGATCAGCAGCAGGTCGGTGTTGAAGATGAACAGGAACGGCAGCACCGCGGTTCTCAGGCTGTAGAAGAAAGCCACGAAGCCGGTCCGGATCGGGTCCCCGCCGGAGATCGCGGCGGCCGCGAACGAGGCAAGTCCGACCGGCGGCGTAACGTCCGCCATGATGCCGAAGTAGAAGACGAACATATGCACCGCGATCAGCGGCACGATCAGGCCGCTCTGCGTGCCAAGCTCGACGATGACCGGGGCCAGCAGCGAGGAGACCACGATGTAGTTGGCGGTGGTCGGCAGACCCATGCCGAGGATCAGGCTCAGCACCGCGGTCAGGATGAGCATCAGCAGAATGTGACCGAACGACAGCACCTCGACGAGGTCGGCGAGTACCGCGCCGACGCCGGTCTGCGACACCGATCCCACGATCACGCCGGCCGTCGCGGTCGCGATGCCGATGCCGATCATGTTGCGGGCACCGTCGATCAGGCCATCGCGCAGATCGACCGCGCCGGCCTTGAACTGCGCGCCGATGCCGCCCCGCCGACGCACCATGGCCTTCAGCGGGCGCTGCGTCAACAGGATGAAGATCAGCAGCATCGCGGCCCAGAAGGCGGACAGGCCGGGGGAGAGGCGCTCGACCATCAGGCACCAGACCAGCACCACCACCGGCAGCAGGAAGTGCAGGCCGGACTTGACGGTCGGGCCGGGCTCCGGCAGCACGGTAACGGCCGTATTCGGGTCGTCCAGCTCCAGTTCCGGGAAACGCGCCGCGAAGACGATCAGCGCCGCGTAGACCACGGCCAACAGGCCGGCGATGATCCAGCTCGCCGCGTCCCCGAATGCCGGTTTCATCCAGCCGACGCCGTAGTAGACGATCATCGCCAGAGCTGTCACCAACAGGAAGCCGGTGAGGATGCCGAGCACCCGGCGGACCCATGGCTTGGGTTCGACGGCTCGCGGCAGGCCCTGCATGTTGGCCTTCATGGCCTCGAGGTGCACGATGTAGACCAGCGCGATGTAGGAGATCAGTGCCGGCAGAAATGCGTGCTTGACCACCTCGAAGTAGGAGATGCCGACGTATTCCACCATCAGGAAGGCCGCTGCCCCCATCACCGGTGGCATGATCTGTCCGTTGACGCTGGACGCCACCTCGACCGCGCCGGCCTTCTCGCCCGGGAAGCCGACGCGCTTCATCAGCGGGATGGTGAAGGTGCCGGTGGTGACCACGTTGGCGATACTCGAACCGGAGATCAGGCCGGTCATCGCGGAGGAGACCACCGCCGCCTTCGCCGGGCCGCCACGCAGGTGGCCCATCAGCGAGAACGCGACCTTGATGAAGTAGTTGCCGGCTCCCGCCTTGTCGAGCAGGGCCCCGAACAGCACGAACAGGAAGACGAAGCTGGTCGAGACGCCCAGCGCGATGCCGAACACGCCCTCGGTGGTGATCCACTGGTGGTTGGCCACCGAGGCCAGGCCCTCTCCCTTGTGCGCCAGGATTGCCGGCATGTAGGGTCCGGCGAAGGTGTAGGCGAGGAATACCGCGGCGACGATCATCAGCGGCGGCCCCAGCGCGCGGCGGGTTGCCTCGAGCAGCAGCAGCATGCCGATACAGGCGACGATGATGTCGGCGGTGATCGGCGCCGCGGGTCGGCCCGCGAGCTGCTCGTAGAAGATGAAGATGTAGCCGGCGCAGAAGGCACCGATCAGCGCCATCACCCAGTCATGGACGGGGATGTAGTCGTGCGGCGAGTTCTTGCGTGGCGGATAGGCGAGGAACGCCAGGAAGATCGCGAACGCCAGATGGATCGAGCGCGACTCGGTGTCATTGAAGACGCCGAATCCCAGGATGAAAGGTAGTGGTGAGGCGATCCAGATCTGGAACAGCGACCAGAGTGCGGCGACGGTCAGTATGATCTTGCCAGCGGGGCCCGGAGGGGTGCGTGCTCCGGTATCGGATTGTGCCACCAGGTCCTGCAGGTTCTCGTTGGTGGCACCCGTGTCGTTCGGGGACGGGTCTTTCGAAACACCGTTGGTCATGGTGCTTCCTCCTGAATTGAGTCTTCTTATGAAAAAAGGCCGATGTAAGGCCGCCAGCGGGAGGCGGGAACCCGCCTACCTGGCGATCCAGCCGCGCTCGATGTAGTAGCGGCGCGCACCCTCGTGCAGCGGTGCGGACAGCCCCTCGGTGATCATTTTCTGCGGCTCGAGACCGACGAATGCCGGGTGCATCTGCCCCATTCGATCGAGATTTTCGAACACCGCCTTGACGACGTGGTATACGGTATCGGTGTCGAGTTTGCTCGATGCCACCACCGTGGCCTTCACGCCGAAGGTCGTCACCGGATCGGGGTTGCCCGGGTACAGCCCGCCCGGCACCTCGGTGTAGGCGTAGAACGGGTTGTCGGCCACCAGCTTGTCGATCTCCGGGCCTTTGACCTTGACGATCCGCGAGTTGCACACCGATGCGGCAAATGCCACCGAGGGATTGGGGTGGCCGACGGTGTAGACCAGGGCCTGGATACGGTTCTGGCAGAGCGCCATCGCCTGCTGTTCGGCGGGCAGCTCGTTGGCGAGGGAGAATGCTTCCTTGTTCCAGCCCTTGGCGGCCATGACGATGTCCATCGTGGCATGCTGGCCCGAGCCGGGGTTGCCGAGGTTGACGCGCTTGCCGCGCAGGTCGTCGAAGGTACGTACCCCGGAGTCGGCGCGCGCGACCACCGTGAAGGGCTCACCGTGCAGCGAGAACAGCGAACGCAGTTCGCTGTCGGGACCGGTCTTGGCAAATTTCTCGCTGCCGTTGACCGCGTGGTACTGCCAGTCGGACTGTGCGAGCGCGATCGACAGGTTGCCGGCGTGGATTCCCTCCAGGTTGCTTATGGAGCCGGCGGAGAGCAGCGGTGCGCAGATGATGCCGTGCTCGTCTGTCGTCGCATTGACCAGTCGGCAGATCGCCCGGCCTGCCTGGTAGTAGATACCGGACGAACTGCCGGTGCCGATCGTGATCTCTCCGGCACCCAGCGCGGACATCGCGGTTGCGAACAGCAGACACCCGGCCAAAACCAAACGTGTCAACTTCATGACCCATCCCCCTTTGTCGTTGGTCCGATGTGTGTCGTTTCTTGTTGCTTTGCACACCGGGGAAGGCCTGCAGGCCGGTTGCGGCCTGCAGGCCAAGGCTCAGATTACATCAGGCCCTTTTCTTTGAAGTATTTCACTGCGCCGTCGTGCAGGGGCGCAGACAGGCCGTCCTTGAGCATCTTCTCCTTCTCCAGGTTTGCGAACGCCGGGTGCAGGGCCTTGAACCGGTCGAAGTTGTCGAACACGGCCTTCACGACGTTGTAGATGACGTCTTCGCTGGAGGCGGTCGACGAGACGAAGGTCGCGACCACGCCGAAGGTCTCGACGTCTGCGTCGGTACCGGCATACATGCCGCCGGGCACCTTGCCCATCGCGTAGTAGGGCTTGCTCTCGACCAGGGCCTTGATGTCGTCACCGTTCACTGGGACGACCACTGCCTCACAGGAGCTGGTGGCTTCCTGGATCGAACCGCTGGGGTGACCGACCACGAACACCATGGCGTCGATCTTGTTGTCGCATAGCGCCTGTGCCTGCTCCGACGATTTGAGCTCGGAGGTCAGCTTGAAGGTGTCGTTGTCCCAGCCCTTGATGCCCATGATCACGTCCATCGTGGCGCGCTGGCCCGAGCCCGGGTTACCGATATTGACGCGTTTGCCCTTCAGGTCTTCGAACGTCTTGATCCCGGCATCGGCGCGTGCAACCACGGTAAAGAGTTCCGGGTGGACGCCGAACACGGCCCGCAGATCGGACCACGGACCCTGCTGCTCGAAGGCACCCTTGCCGTTCAGGGCGTTGTACTGCTGGTCCGACTGCGCCACGCCCATGTTCTGGTCGCCGGAGCGGATGGCGTTCAGGTTGGCCACCGAGCCGCCGGTCGAGGGGGCGGTGCACTTGATCCCGGTCTTGGCGCCACCACGGTTGACCAGTTTGCAGATGGACTGGCCGACGACGTAGTAGACGCCGGTCTGTCCGCCGGTGCCGATGGTGACGAATCTATCCTCTGCCGCCGCCGTGCCCAGGCTACCTGCCAGAAGCACCGAAGCTGCCATCACAACGTTACGCATTTTCATTTTCAGATTTCTCCTCAGGGTGTAGTTTTTTACTGCCACGGAACACTCACAATCACGAGAACGACCTCCTGTTCCCGCCGCGGCGGATGGCCCGCAGGCGCGCCATCCCGTTTTTTCTCAACTCCGATACAGCACGTTTTCTCCAGTCAGGGGCCATGCTGCCGGCCCTCTCGCAACGCCTCAGGCGGAAAGTTCACCCAGGCAGGACTCGATGATGTCGAGCCCCTCGTCAACCAGTGCATCGGATGCGGTCAGGGGCACCAGAATGCGTATCGAGTTGCCGTAGATACCGCAGGAGAGCAGAATCAGGCCGCGTTCGGCAGCTTTTGCCACCAGCGCCCTGGCCAGATCGGGATCCGGGGTGCGCGCCGCGTCACCCTTGAACAGCTCCATCGCAACCATCGCGCCCAGCCCGCGTACATCGCCGATGGAACCGAATCGGCCCGCCATCGCGCCGAGCCGGCTGCGCAGGTGTTCCCCCATATCGAGACTGCGCTGCAGCAGTCCCTCCTCCTCGATCACGTCGAGCACCGCCAGCGCCGCGGCGCAGGCGATCGGGCTGCCGGCGTAGGTGCCGCCGAGACCGCCCGGTGCGACGCTGTCCATGATCGCGGCGCGTCCCACAACGGCCGAGATAGGGAAGCCGCCGGCGACGCTTTTCGCCAGGGTGATCAGGTCGGGCACCACGCCGCTGTGCTCGATCGCGAACATCTTGCCGGTACGTGCCGCACCCGCCTGCACCTCGTCGGCGATCAGCAGGATTCCATGCTCATCGCAGATTGCACGCAGCCGCTTCAGGAACTCGAACGGGGCAGGGTAGAAGCCGCCTTCGCCCATCACCGGTTCGATGATGATCGCCGCCACCCGCGAAGGCTCCACATCCGCCTTGAAGAGATTGCCCAGCGCTTCCAGCGACGCTTCTATACTGACCCCGTGCACCCTGTTGGGGAATGGGACGTGGTAGATCTCGTTGGGGAAGGGACCGAATCCGATCTTGTAGGGGGCAACTTTCCCGGTCAGGCCGAGCGTCATCATGGTACGGCCGTGATAGCCGCCGTTGAACGCGATCAGGGCCGGCCGGCCGGTGTGGGCGCGCGCGATCTTGACCGCGTTCTCGACCGCCTCCGCGCCGGTAGTCAAAAACAGCGTCTTCTTGGGATCGTCCCCCGGCGCCAGCGCGTTCAGACGCTCGGCCAGCGCGACATAGGGTTCGTAGGGCATCACCTGGAAGCAGGTGTGAGTGTAGCGCTCGAGCTGCTCGTTCACCGCCGCCATAACCTTGCCGTGGCGGTGGCCGGTATTGAGCACACCGATGCCCCCGGCGAAATCTATGAAGCGCCTGCCCTCGACATCCCAGATCTCGGCGTTCTCCGCCCGTTCCGCGAAAATGTTGTGCATGTTCGCCACGCCGCGGGCCACGGCTTCGTTGCGCCGTGCCAACAGCTTCTGGTTGTTGATGAGGTTCTCTGTCGTATCAGCGAGTTGCTGGGTGTGGGTCGCGTTCATTGAGGATTGGCTCCGAATCTATATGCCGCCAAGGCACAGATATTTGATTTCCAGATATTCGTCGATTCCGTATTTGGAGCCTTCGCGCCCCAGGCCGGACTCTTTGATGCCGCCGAAGGGGGCTATCTCGGTCGAGATGATGCCGGCGTTCACTCCAACCATGCCGTACTCCAGCGCCTCGCCGACGCGCCAGGAGCGGGCCAGGTCGCGGGTGTAGAAGTAGGCGGCGAGCCCGAACTCGGTGGCGTTCGCCATGCGCACCGCCTCCTCTTCGGTCTTGAAGCGAAACAGCGGCGCCACCGGGCCGAAGGTCTCCTCCCGCGCCACCGCCATGTCCGCGGCGACGTCGGTCAGCACCGTCGGCTCGAAGAAGGTGCCTCCCAGCGCGTGGCGGGCGCCGCCGGTGGCGACGCTGGCGCCCTTGCCGAGCGCGTCGGCGATATGCGCCTCGACCTTCTCCACCGCCGCCATGTTGATCAACGGCCCCTGGGCCACGCCGTCGTCGAAGCCGCCGCCGACCTTCAACTGATGATGGACTGCGTAGGCCAGCCTGGCGGCGAAGTCGTCGTAGATGCCGTCCTGGACCAGAAAGCGGTTGGCGCAGACGCAGGTCTGGCCGCTGTTGCGGTATTTGGAGGCGATGGCGCCCTCCACCGCGGCATCCAGATCGGCGTCGTCGAAGACGATGAAAGGGGCGTTGCCGCCGAGTTCCAGCGACAGCTTCTTCATCGTGCCGGCGCACTGGCGCATGAGCAGCTTGCCGATCTCGGTGGAGCCGGTGAAGCTGAGCTTGCGCACCAGGCTGTTGCCGGTGAGTTCGCCGCCGATCTCCGCGGCGGGTCCGGTCACGACGTTGAGCACACCCGGCGGAATGCCGGCACGCTCGGCCAGTTCGCACAGCGCCAGAGCGGAGAAGGGGGTCTCCGCGGCGGGCTTGACCACCATGGTGCAGCCGGCCGCCAGCGCGGCGCCGGCTTTGCGGGTGATCATCGCCGCCGGGAAGTTCCATGGCGTTATCGCGGCGCAGACGCCGATGCTCTGTTTGATGACCAGGATGCGCTTGTCGGCCTGATGCTGCGGAATCACGTCGCCGTATGCGCGCTTGGCCTCTTCGGCGAACCACTCGATAAAAGAGGCGGCGTAGGCGATCTCACCGCGTGACTCGGCCAGCGGTTTGCCCTGCTCGGCGGTCATGATGACCGCCAGATCTTCCTGATTTTCCATGATCAGGTCATACCAGCGGCGTAGCAGAAGACTACGCTGCTTGGCGATCAAAGAACGCCAGGCGGGCCAGGCGGCGTTGGCCGCCCCGATGGCGCTGCGCGTCTCCTCGGCGCCGAAGCGCGGCACCGTACCGATTTCGCGGCCGGTGGCGGGATCGGTGACCGGCAGGGTCTCGCCGTTGCGTTGGTCGCACCATGCTCCGTCAACGTAGCACTGCTGGCGGAACAGATCGGCGTCGGTTAAATCTTTCATTACTCTACACTCCACTCCCGAGGGCGCGCGGACGCCGGCGGGCGCCGCAACCCAAGACTTGGGCTCCTATAGATCGTAAACTGCCATGAGGTGTCCGATGGGGCGGAATGCTTCAACTGCTTGCAGGCACCGACATGGCGACAGCTGATTATCCTTTTAGGATATTGAACATAGCATAGCTTAAAATTTTAAACAAATGTGAAGTGAAATTTCCGTCTGGTTGCAATCGCCCGGCGATCCGTCAGTCTCTCCTGAATAGCGCAATATTACCTATATTGATTAATGAAATTTCGATATGGCTACATCTTTCGAGCAGGTTTTGGGGATTCGGCCGGGTCGCCGATTGAACTGAAACCGAATAAAAAACTAAACGAAACTTGACAAGAGAGTTAAATATGCCAAACACTAAAGGTAAGAGTGGCGGTAAGGAAGTTGAAACCGACGGCACGGAGAGACAGGGATTCGACGTGGGAGCGCACCTCAAGGCCATACGCAAGAGCAAGGGGCTTTCCCAGCGGCAGCTGGCGCGTCGCAGCGGGGTCTCCAATGGCACCATCTCGCTCATAGAGCAGGACAAGATCAGTCCTTCGATCGCCTCGCTGAAGCAGCTGCTGGATGGCATGCAGATGTCGATCGCCGATTTTTTCAGCGCGCAGGGTGCCGCGGAGCAGAAGATCTTCTTTCGCGCCGATGAGCTGACGGAGCACTCATCATCCGGGTTCTCTTTTCGCCTGGTGGGTACCCAAATCGGCGACAGACAGATGCAGATCATTCGGGAGCGCTACGATCCGGGCGCCGATACCGGTGAGAGCATGCTAAGCCATGACGGCGAGGAGGGGGGGGTCGTGGTCCGCGGTCAGATCGAGATAACGGTCGCCGATCAGGTCGACATTCTCTCCGAGGGCGACGCCTACTATTTCAAGAGCACGCTGCCGCACCGCTTCAGGAATGTCGGCGACGAAGAGTGCGAAATCGTCAGCGCCGCCACTCCGCCCACTTTTTGAAGTGACAAAAATAGACGAACAACAAAAACAATAACAACAACCGTGAATACGCATCGACTGGTATTCGTCATTCCGATTTAACCGGCGATGACAGGGCTCACAGGCGGGTCTCTCTCCACGCCTGCAAGGCCGCCCGGTCAGCCAAAGTTGAGGAGTGAGTATGTCTGACAAAAGCAAGATCACCTCGGCGGCGGAATACTCCGCGCTGGGTTTCTACCACAAAGTCACATTCCTGCGCTCCGATACCTGGATCCGCCTCAATCGGATGACGGTCCGGCTGGTGGAGAAGGAGGCGGCGAACGCGGATACCACGCAGCTGCGCGGCGAGATCAGGGAAGCGCTGGCCACTCTCGGTTTCATCGAGGACTACACCGCGTTTCCCTCCAAGGAGGACTTCCAGCTGCTCTGGCGACTGTTCGACGACGGCGAGTACCTCACGCTGTCGCGGGCGGTGAACCGGATCTCCCGCGCGCTCTCCAGCGATATCTACCGGAACCGGCCGATCACCATGTCGCGCGGCCAGATAGAGGGAGAGGAAAGGGACCAGGAGCAGGAGGTGCTCGAACTGCATCTGGACACCACCATGGTCCAGACCCGGCCCTATTTCGAGCTTCTGGTGGTGGATGACCTGTCGCAGAAAGAGGAGCACGTGATCCGCAGTTCGTTCCGCTCGGCGCAGCGACCGGAAGACCAGTTCAGCTACGACGTCATCGTCGTCCCCAGTTTTCAGGACGCGGTGGCCGCGGTACTGCTGAATCCCAACATACAGGCCTGTATTCTGCGCTCCGGTTTTCGCTACGAGTCGAAGCGCGAACTGGCGGTGTTCAGGCGCTACCTGGAAGAGGTCTGCAATATCGATGTCGACAACGCCACCTCGACCGACATCAGCGTCACCCTGGGACGGGTGATCTGCCAACTGCGCCCGGAGCTGGATCTCTATCTCATCACCAATATGGCGGTGGAGACCTACGCGGCGCAGTCGAACGAGTGTTTCAGGCGTATCTTCTATCGCGAGACCGACTATGTGGAGCGCCACCTCAATATCATCCGCGGTATCAACAAACGCTTCGATACGCCTTTTTTCTCCGCGCTGAAACGCTACAGTCGGCAGCCCACCGGCGTGTTCCACGCCATGCCGATCTCGCGCGCCAAGTCGTTGATGTGTTCGCACTGGATCCGCGACATGCTCGAGTTCTACGGGCTCAACGTCTTCCTCGCGGAAACCTCTGCGACCTCGGGCGGACTCGATTCGCTGTCGCAGCCGTCGGGTCCGCTGAAGACGGCGCAGGAGTACGCCGCCCGTGCTTTCGGCGCGCGCGATACCTTCTTCGTTACCAACGGCACCTCCACCGCCAACAAGATCGTCGTGCAGGCGTTGATCAAACCCGGCGATATCGTGCTGGTGGATCGCGACTGCCACAAGTCGCACCACTACGGCATGGTGCTGGCGGGTGCCGACGTCGCCTATCTCGACGCCTATCCGATCGACCAGTACTCGATGTACGGCGGCGTGCCGCTGAAGCACATCAAGGAGCTGCTGCTCAAGTACAAGCGCAACGGCAAGCTCAACCGGGTGAAGATGCTGCTGCTGACCAACTGTACCTTCGACGGCATCGTCTACGACGTCGAGCGGGTGATGGAGGAGTGTCTGGCGATCAAGCCCGACCTGGTATTCCTTTGGGACGAGGCGTGGTTCGCGTTCGCGGCGTTTCATCCGATCTATCGTCAGCGCACCGCAATGTGCGCGGCGCAGACACTGCGGCGGAAGTTCCGCAGCGCCGAGTACCGCGCCGCCTACAAGGATTACCTCGAACGCACCAAGAAGCTGGATCCCGAGGATATCGACGCCTGGCTCGGAATCCGCATGATGCCGAACCCGGACATCGCTCGCGTGCGCACCTATGCCACCCAGTCGACTCACAAAACGCTCACCTCCCTGCGCCAGGGATCGATGATCCACGTCTTCGATCAGGATTACCGGCAGATGGTGCAGTCGGCGTTCCATGAAGCCTACATGACCCACACCTCGACCTCGCCCAACTATCAGATTCTGGCGTCGCTGGATCTGGGCCGGCGCCAGGTGGAGCTGGAGGGGTATGAACTGGTCAACAAGCAGCTCGAAACCGCGTTCGCCCTGCGCGAGCAGATCAACAGCCAGCCGCTGCTGAGGAAGTCGATGCGGGTGCTGACCAATGCGGATATGGTTCCGGCCGAGTACAGGCCCTCCGGCGTCGACACCTACTTCGACGACGAGACGGGCTGGAGCCGTATGGAGGATGCCTGGCTCTACTCCAAGGATGAGTTCGTCATCGATCCGACCCGCATCACGCTCTATATCGGCGAGATGGGAATCGACGGCGATACCTTCAAGAACAAATATCTGATGGACAAATACGGCATTCAGATCAACAAGACCTCGCGCAACACCGTGCTCTTCATGACCAACATCGGCACCACGCGCAGCTCGATCGCCTATCTGATCGAAGCGTTGCTGAGCATCAGCAGGGAGCTCGAGTGGCAGCAGGAGGAGTTGAGTCCACCGGAGCGGCGCCTCTACAGCAAGCGGATCAAGTCATTGACGCAGGAGCTGCCCCCGCTGCCCCATTTCAGCCGCTTTCACGATGCCTTCCGACTCGATTCCGCGGGCGACACTCCCGAGGGTGATATGCGAACCGCCTTTTTCATGGGCGACGACGACGATCTGTGCGAGCACATCCGCATCGACAACGGCGCCATGCAGCGACTGATGCAGGGCGGGCGAGAGATGGTTTCCAAGACCTTCATCATCCCCTATCCCCCCGGTTTTCCGATTCTGGTTCCGGGTCAGGTGATCAGCAAGGAGATACTCGAGTTCATGTTGAAGCTCGACGTGAAGGAGATCCACGGTTATCGGCCCGAGCTGGGCCTGGCGGTGTTTACCGAGCGTGCTCTCAAGGCGGCGGACGATTACGGCAACGAGAGCTTTCCGACCAAAGATGTCATCGAGGGGGATGGAAGCGCCGTTGCCAGCACAGCCACTGCCGCCAGGGGGGGCAAGAGCAGCACCAGGGCAGCCCGCCCGTCCCACCCGGCGGACGCCACCGCGCCTGAAGCGGGGGCGGAAAAGAGCGGCAGGAGCAAGGATGCATGATCCCGCGGGAGGATCCGGTGATCGGCTCTGACAACAACACCTCGGCCAGAAAAAAATGGGGAGCATGAGTGGGCTGCTGTGCCGCTTGCTGCAGTGGCTTACCGGGGGACGCGAGTGCGCAGCTGAGGCGCTCCCTCGACAGGCTCTCGAAATCGAACATCACGAAAACGCTACCAATAAAGGAGGCTCTTCCATGCAGCGGACTTTGAACGGCATTTCGGATATCCGGCGTTTCTTCCACCGGAACGAACGCCCCATATTCTTCATCAGCGCCACCAACTTCAATCTTCTGGGCATCGACGAATGGGTGCGCAATTTCCACTACATCTCCTACGTCGACTGCTACGACGGTGCCCATCCGAACGTCTTCGTTCCCACCGAGATCACCCACCCGGAGTTCGAGAGCATCGAGGACATCAACAACTATCTGCTCGAGCACAAGGAGGTGATCGACTACATCAAGAGCTTCGGGCCGAATCCGGTGGCGGTATTTCTGATGTTCGACGAGAAGACCGAGGCACTCTGCAAGGAGCTGGGTATCGAGATCTGGTTCCCGCCGGCGAGTCTGCGCAGCCGTTGCGACAATAAGATGGAGACCGTGCGCATCGGCAACAAGGCCGGCGTACCGAGCGTGCCCAATGCACTCTCCAAGGTGGAGAGCTACGAGCACCTGCTGCAGATCGCGGAGGAGCACGGACTGGGCAACGAGTTCGTGATCCAGACCGCCTTCGGCGATTCCGGTCACACCACGTTTTTCATCTCCAACGAATCCGACTGGAAGAAGTACGAGAAGGAGATCGTCTGCGATCCCGAAGTGAAGATCATGAAGCGGCTCAACTGCCGCGGCTCGACGCTGGAGGCCTGCACCACCAAAAAGGGAACCATCGTCGGCCCGCTGCTCACCGAGGTGGTGGGCGCCAAGGAGCTCACTCCCTATCGCGGCGGCTGGTGCGNNGCGGCAACGAGATCTTCCCGGGCGCGTTCACTCAGGAGATCCGCGACAAAGCCAGGGACTATACTTTCCAGTTCGGCGAGCAGCTGCGCAAGGAGGGGTATCGTGGTTATTTCGATCTCGACTACCTGATCGACATGGACAGCGGCGAGATCTACCTTGGGGAGCTGAACCCGCGTGTGACGGGTGCAAGCTCGATGACCAACCACGCCGCATTCGCCCATGCAGATGCGCCGCTGTTCCTGTTCCATCTGCTGGAGTTCTCCGGCGCGGAGTTCGAGTTCGACGTCGACGACCTCAACATGCGCTGGTCCGATCCCGATTACATCGACAGCTGGTGTCAGCTGATCATCAAATACACCGCCGACAACGTCGACATCGTCACCGACGCGCCGTCGAGCGGAATCTGGCGCATGAACGCGGATGACACGATCGAATACAGCCGCTTCGATTATCACCGGCGCGCCGTCACCAACGACCAGGAGGCGTTCTTCCTGCGCATCACCGGTCCCGGCGACTATCGTTACGAAGGGGCCGATCTGGGTATCCTGATCCTGCGCAATCGCTCCATGGACAACGAGTTCGTGCTCAACGAGCGCGCCAAGTCCTGGATCAAGGGGATTGTGTCGCACTACCGCGCGAAGCCGCTGCAGGTGGCGGAGGCGATACCGGAGGCGGGTGCGTTCAAGATACTCTGAGGGTGACTCCCGGTCCCCGGCCGGCGCGGCAATCGTGTCGGCCGGGGTTCCGGTGTCTCGATTCTCCGCAGCAGCGACAGAGGTGACGAGCGGCTTATGGAGTGCACAGTTGAGGCGATCGATGAGGCTGTACCAGGCGAGCGCTGGCAGTCGTTGTTCAAGCGCCACTGGCCGGCTTACCGACACTGGTTCCTGAGCGAGGGCCACAGCCCGAGACCGCCTTACCTGACCTCCAAGAAAGCCCTGCGTGAGCATATGCCGGAGCTGATCCCGGTCTACGAACAGCTGGTCGAACTGGCGGGCGGCGGCGACATGGCGGCCCGCTTCCTGACACTCTACTGTCCGCCTGCCTATCTGCGCGGCTGCACCCAGGCGGTCTGGTCGGGGCCATCCCCGCTTCTGGTACGCAACTACGACTACAGCCCCCAGCTGTTCGAAGGCACCATTCTGCGCACCAACTGGAACGGTCGCGTCGTCATCGGCACCGGAGATTGCCTGTGGGGGCTGGTTGACGGCATCAACCAGGACGGGCTGGTGCTTTCGCTCAGTTTCGGCGGTCGCCGCGTGGTCGGCAAAGGGTTCGGCGTGCCACTGCTGCTGCGCTACGTGCTCGAGTTCTGCAGCAGCACCGCCGAGGCCGTGGAGGCGCTCTGCCGGGTTCCGACGCACATGGCCTACAACATACTGGCGCTCGATCGCAGTGGCGATTTCAAAACCGTGCAGATCTGTCCGAACCGCCAGCCCGAAATAAAACAGGTGCCGTACTCGACCAATCATCAGGGCAGTGTCGAGTGGCATCAGCACGCAACAGCCACCCGCACCATCGAACGGGAACGCACAGTGATACGGCGTCTGGAGGACTTTCGCTATGATGCCGGGCAGTTCGTTCAGTCGTTCCTGATGCCGCCGCTGCACTCGCGGGCCTACCGCCGCGGCTTCGGCACGCTCTACACCGCCGTCTACCGGCCGCACACGCTGGAGCTGGAGTATCTCTGGCCCGATGGCCGCTGGTGGCAATCCATAGCCGCCTTCGAGGAGGGGCGCCGAACGGTCGATTTTCCGCAGGTGCCGAGCTCATTGGAGCTGTTTCACTGAGCGACATCGGTGGCCTGCTGGCCCCCGGCTTGCCGCACTGATCTCATCCGCAGCAGTAATGCATACAGCGCAACGACCTCCGGCGGGACGCTCGCCTGCTCGACTCTAACCAGGGAAGGCCGTGTCCTTGACGGGGAGCGCCTCGACAACGGCGGTGGCCTGCTCCGCTATTCCGGCGCGTGTCCCGCGATGCGGTTTGGCGAGCGGTCCCAGACTCTGCAGATAGGACTCGCTCTGCTCGGCGCGCTGATAGACCGGAAAGTCGATCGGCCGGTCGCGAAAACTCTTCAAGGGCTGTCCGAGGCTGCGGATTCCGACCTCGCGTTCACGGCGCACGCGGTCGAAATTGATTTCTACGGGTATCATCTCCTCGCCGCCGCCCGCTTTATGGATCACGTATCCCGCTGGGCCGACGATGATCGAGTGACCGACACCGCCCTCGCCGACACCGTTGATATCGAAGAAGTAACACTGGTTGGTTACCGCCGTGGCGCGCGCGATCGACAGCTCGACATCGCGGTCGATGGTGTCGGTCATGGTCGGATGCAGGATCACCTCCGCGCCCATTGCCGCCAGCGTCCTTGAAGTCTCAGGGAACCACATGTCATAGCAGATGGAGACCCCGAAGCGACCTACGCCCGGCACGTCGAATACCAGGAACTCCTTGCCCGGTGTGACGTGCTCCTCGTAGGGGAGAAACGGGAACATCTTGCGGTAGCGCCCGACAACGCTGCCGTCGGGGGCGATAACCGAGGCGGTGTTGTAGATCAGGCCATCCTTCTTCTCGAACATGGAACCGGGCAGCAGCCAGACCTGATGCTTGGCCGCCATCTGGCAGAATGCCTCCTCGGCCGGGCTGGGCAGTGCCTGCGCGTTGCCGTGCAGCGGGCCGAAGGGTGCCAGTTCGCTGAACACGACCATCTGCACCCAGGGAAAACGCGCCATCAGTACGTCGAGGCGGTGGCTCATGGCGGGCACGTTGTCGATCGAGGCGGAGATATTCATCTGGATACCGGCAATCGCAAATGGTGTCATAAACATTTCTCCCGGATCGGTGCCTGCCAACGCTGTGGATTTCAATCGAAGTGTACATTACTGCAATCAATATAGTAAACAATGTGTTTAATGTATAAATCATCATCGGAGCGGGAGGGAGAAGTTATACTTCTCTGAAACGGGATAGGCGGAGAATCTGCATGCATCGTCGGGAGTTCCTTGGCGCCGGTCTCATGGCCATTGCAGGCTTGTTTCGGCCGGTGGCCGCGACCGGAGGCGGTTCGGGT
>JAGRGU010000017.1:5723-24545 GCA_020445335.1 Gammaproteobacteria bacterium | reverse complement strand
ATGTCGTCGGAGATGTTGAGAGGATCCACATCCAACACCTCCACCGTGATATTTTTCTCGGCCAAAACCAGCCGGACACGATGACTGTAGGGACTGCCGGGATCAGAATACATGGTCATCACAGATCTTTTATTCGCAACCACGGTCATACCAACAACTCCAAAATAATCTTTATACACGATCTGGAAACAAAAACGGGGTGTACAGTATACCCCAAACTGTACACCCCGATGTATGGATCTTGGAAAATTCGGCTGGCTATTGAAGCAGTTCTATCCTGACTCCTGCCTCTACCACGTTGTTCGTCAATGCACGTCTTTCCAATACTCTTTCTTCAGCAGGTAGGCGAGAACAAAGAAGACAGCGATAAAGAGCAATACCCGAACTCCCAGACGTTGGCGCTCCAGTTGAATTGGTTCGGCGACATAGCTCAGGAATGCGGTCAAATCGCGCATCGCGCTATCAAACTCCTCTGAACTCATGCTGCCTGGTGTCACCTGCTCGAACCGTTGGAATACCTTCTGTCCTTCATGCTCGGTAAAGACCGCTTTACGGGTACCCTGCAGATTCCACAGTACGTGCGGCATACCAACATCCGGAAACACCATATTGTTCACACCAAAGGGACGTGACTCGTCAAGGTAGAAACTGCGCAGATAGGTGTAGATCCAGTCGACACCCCGCGCGCGGGAGATCACGCTGAGATCCGGTGGAGTGACACCAAACCATGAGTTGGCATTTTCCGGATCCATCGCAATGTTCATCGGATCACCGATCTTGTCGGTGGTGAACATCAGATTCTCCTTCACTTCATCCTCGGTCAGACCCAGATCCCTGGCGGTACGGTTGAAGCGCTGAAACTTGGCCGAGTGGCAGCTTAGACAGTAGTTGACGAAATATTTCGCTCCCCGCTGTAGCGAGCCCTGATCCCCTACGTCGATATCTGCATCATCCAGATGAACACCACCCGAGGCGACCACCAGCAGGGGAACCAGCGCCAATAACAGTGCAACAATCAGCTTTTTCATTTGGTCACCCTCTCCGGAACAGGCTTGGTCTTATCCATCTTGCTGTAGATCGGCATCAGCAGGAAAAACGCGAAATAGAGGAAAGTGCAGACCTGCGCCAAGAGTGTCAGCACCGGGGTTGCCGGCTGTACGCCAAGCCATCCGAGCAAGATGAACGAGACCACAAAAATAGCCAGCCAGACCTTGAACAGCGTACCCTTGTAGCGGATAGACTTGACCGGGCTGCGATCAAGCCAGGGCAGGAAGAATATCAACACGATCGCAGCACCCATCGCGACAACGCCCGGGAAAGCGGAACCGGCAAACGACGGCACTGCGCGCAGAATGGCGTAGAACGGGGTGAAGTACCAGACCGGTGCAATATGCTCCGGAGTCTTCAGCGGGTTGGCCGGCTCGAAGTTCGGATGCTCCAGAAAATAGCCGCCCATCTCCGGCGCGAAGAAGACTGCCGCAGCGAACAGAAACAGGAATCCGGCGATACCGGCGATATCCTTGACAGAGTAGTAGGGATGGAACGGGATGCCGTCAGCCGGCGCCGTCTCGCTCCATCTATTGCCTTTTGGTCCTTTCTTGATCTCGACACCGTCCGGATTGTTGGAGCCTACTTTGTGCAAAGCAACGATGTGCACAAATACGATACCAGCCAGTAGGAACGGCAGCAGAAAATGAAGGGCGAAGAAACGGTTGAGGGTGGCATCGGAGACGACGTAGTCACCGCGTATCCAGACGCCCAGCTCCTCGCCCACTACCGGCACTGCGGAGAAGAGGTTGATGATCACCTGGGCACCCCAGTAGGACATCTGGCCCCAGGGCAGCAGGTAACCCATGAATGCTGTAGCCATCATGACGATGTAGATAACCACACCGATGATCCACAGCAGCTCTCGCGGCTTGCGGTAAGAGCCATAGAGCAGACCGCGGAACATATGCAGATAGATCACGATAAAGAATGCCGACGCGCCGGTGGAATGCAGATAGCGGATCAGCCAGCCCCAGTCGACGTCACGCATGATGTATTCGACAGATCCGAACGCCAGGCTGGCATCCGGCTTGTACATCATTGCCAGCCAGACACCGGTCAGGATCTGGTTGACCAACACCAGCATGCCGAGCGATCCCATGAAGTACCAGAAGTTGAAATTCTTCGGCGCATAGTACTGAGCCAGATGTTCGTTCCACACCTTGGTCAGCGGATAGCGCTCGTCGATCCATTTCATCATGCTCATCAGGAAGCACCTCCGTCTTCACCCACCAGAATCCGGGTATCAGAGAGATAATGGTAGGGCGGAATCACCAGATTGGTGGGTGCCGGGACGCCTTTGAAGACCCGACCGGCCAGATCGAAACGGGAACCGTGGCAGGGACAGAAGAAGCCGCCTAACCAATCTGGACCGAGATCCTCGGGTGCCATGTCCGGCCGGTAGGTGGGTGAGCAGCCAAGATGGGTGCAGATACCGACTGCCACCAGGAATTCGGGCTTGCGAGAACGCGCCTGATTCTTGCAGTACTCGGGCTGCTGCGGCATATCCGACGCCGGATCCGCCAACCGCTCATCGAGCTTGGCGAGATCGGCCAGGTTCTGCTCGGTACGACGCACGATCCATACGGGTTTGCCGCGCCACTTGACCCTTATCAGCTGACCCGGCTCGACCTTACTGATATCCGCCTCGACCGGCGCACCCGCCGCTTTGGCCTTTTCACTCGGCGCCCATGCGGCGAGAAAGGGATAGACCACGTAGCCGGCGCCAACCGCCCCGACCACACTCGTTGCAGCAGTCAACATCCGCCGCTTCTTCAAATCCACGCCATCTGCACTCATTAGCTTAACGACCCCCGGATTAGGCTGGGATGACTCTGGAAATACCGCATGAAACAGACCCCGACCGGATGATTTGCTGGATCAGGAGTACAGAATATGCTGATATTAAGCCCGAATTAGACGGCGCATTTTCTTACATGCGCCACCACAGGTCAAGAAATCCACACGGTTTCAGGCGTTGTTCGGCGGAGCCTCAACGAAAGGGTCCGGTCATACCGGATTGGGTATATCGAAGAAGCGCGTCTCCAGCGAAAACTCCCCACCCAGGTGGCGCCCCAACGCCTCGATTCCGTAGCGCTCGGTGGCGTGGTGGCCGGCGGCGAAGTAATGGAGTCCCAACTCGCGCGCCAGATGCACTGTCGGCTCCGAGATCTCACCTGAGATATAGGCATCGGCGCCCAGCACGGCCGCCTGCTCGATGCTTCCCTGGGCCGCGCCGGTACACCATATGAAGGTGCGAATCGCCTTCCGCTCGGGGCCGACGTGGAGCGGGGTACGCCGCAGCGCGGCTTCGAGGCGCTGCGACAGCCGCCCTGCTTCGATCGGCTGGTCGAGACGACAGCGCCAGAGCAGCCCCCCCTGACCCTCGATACGCTCCACGGGTCCGAGCTCGAGCAACTCACCCAGCCGTCGGTTGTTGCCCAGCTGATCATGCGCATCCAGCGGCAGATGGTAGGCCATCAGGCTGAGCCCCTGCTGCATCAGGGTCCGTACCCTGCGTCCCTTGACGCCCACCAGCGGTTGCGCCTCGCCTCGCCAGAAATAGCCGTGGTGCACCAGCAGCAGATCGGCCCGCCAGTCGATGGCTGCCTCGATAAGCGCCTGGCTCGCGGTGACCCCGGTTGCCAGCCGGCCGATCTCATGCCGCCCGGCGTCCAGCTGCAGCCCGTTCGGGCAGTAGTCCTCGAAAGTCGCCGCATCCAGCAGCCGATTGCAATAACGCTCCAGCTCGAACAGATTGACCACCTCGACCTCCGATTTCAGCGGTTCCACTTCCAAAGCGGTGTAAGATTAACGTTTTTACCCGCGAGACGTCAGCAGGGAACTCACGCATGAATGTAAAGCCTGTCACTTTCACGCTGATTGCCGTTGCGGCCGGTCTCGCCGCCGCGCTGCTGACGCTGAATCTGGACCAGTTTCCACACCCCGGGCGCTTCGGCCGAAGCGGTGAGGAGCAGAGGTTGCCGCTGCCGCAGGGTCCGGTCTCCTACGCCGCGGCGGTGCAGGCGGCACAGCCTTCGGTGGTGAACATCTACACCACCAAAGTGACACTCGAGCAGGGCGCTTCGATGCTCGACAACGCGCTGCTCAAACGTTTCTTCGGCGACCGCTTCTCCTCCCAGCCGGAAGAACGACTCCAGACCAGTCTTGGGTCGGGCGTGATCATCAGCGAGCAGGGTTATATTCTGACCAACCATCACGTGGTCAAGGAGGCCGACGAGATCCGTGTGGTGCTGGCCGACGGCGAGAGTCACGAGGCACGCATTGCCGGTTCCGACCCCGACACCGATCTGGCACTGATCAAGACCGACCAGGAGGGACTGCCGGCAATCACCGTGGGCGACTCGCGCAACCTGCGCGTCGGCGACGTGGTGCTGGCGATAGGCAACCCGTTCGGCGTGGGTCAGACCGTGACCATGGGAATAGTCGGCGCCACCGGGCGTAACCACCTCGGCATCAATACCTTTGAGAATTTCATCCAGACCGACGCCGCGATCAATCCGGGAAACTCGGGTGGCGCGCTGATCAACGCCTACGGCGAACTGGTCGGCATCAATACCGCGATCTTCTCCAAGACAGGGGGCTCGCAGGGGATCGGTTTCGCCATCCCGGTGACGCTGGCGAAGGGGGTGATGGAGCAGATACTCTCCCGCGGCAGAGTGATACGGGGCTGGCTCGGCATCGCCGGCCGGGACATGACGCCGGAACTCGCCACCAAGTACCAACTGCGGGAGAGTCGCGGCGTGCTCGTCACCGGCGTGCTGGAGGGGGGGCCGGCCGACAGGGCGGGATTAGAGCCGGGCGACGTGATCACCCATATCAACAATCGGGTGCCCGGCAGCACCTACGATATTCTCTCCATCATCTCGGAACTGCCGCCGGGCACCCAGGTGGAGATCCGCGGTGCCAGGGGGAGCGAGACGTTGCGACTGCAGGCCACGGTCAGCGAGCGGCCACGGGTCGATGGCTGACGCAATCAGCCGGCCAACGGCGCTTCGTTGCCTCTATTCAGCCGGGATCCGAGTTCCGCCAGCGGCGCGGGCCGGCCGATACCGTACCCCTGCGCATAATCCACACCAAGCATCCGCAGTTTCTCCAGCGTGGCTTGATCCTCGACGAACTCTGCGATGGTCAGCTTGCCCATGACGTGGCCGACATCGTTGATCGAGCGCACCATCGCCAGGTTGATTTCATTGGCCAGGATATCGCGCACGAAGGAACCGTCGATCTTGATGAAGTCTACCGGCAGGTTCTTCAGATAGCCGAACGACGACATGCCGCTGCCGAAGTCATCCAACGCGAAGCGGCAACCCGATTTCTTGAGCACCTCGATGAACCGCACCGCCCTGCCGAGATGGGAGACCGCCGCCGTCTCGGTGATCTCGAAGCAGATACGATCGGCGGGCACCGGGTAGAGTTTGAACTGATCGCATAGAAAGCTTAGGAAATTCTCGTCCGTGATCGAGTGCCCGGAGAGATTGATGCTGCAGAGCGCGAGCTCTTCCAGGTGCTCCGGCGCCTCGGCCAGCCAGGAGAGTGTCGAACGCACCACCCAGCGATCGATGGTCGGCATCAGGCTGTAGCGCTCGGCAGCCGAAAGAAAAGTGGGGGGCGGCACGAACTTGCCCTTCTCGTCCTTCATGCGCAACAGGATCTCGTAGTGCAAGGGACGTTCGCCGACCTCGCCGAAGAGCGGCTGCAGCGGCTGGTAGTAAAGTGAGAAACGGCCGCTCTCGAAGGCATCGTGAATTCTTCCGACCCAGCGCATCTCACCCTGCCGACGTCCCAGTTCGACATCATCGTGACGAAACAGATGAATCCGGTTGCGCCCCTGCTCCTTGGCCACGTTGCAGGCGGTATTGGCGGCGCTCATGACATCACTGACCGAGTGGCTGTGCTTGCCGACCGGCACTATGCCTAGGCTTGCGGTGACATTGAATCGCTGCCCCTCCCACTCGAGGCGGTTGCTGCGAATCAAATTCAGCAGCTGGTGGCCGATCTCTTCGGCTTTCGCCAGCGAACAGCTCTCCAACAGCAGGCCGAACTCGTCGCTGCCGAGCCGGGCAAGGATGTCGCCGGTGTGGGTTCTGCCATGAACCATGCGCCCGATCTGCTGCAGCAGCATGTCGCCGGCACCATGGCCGCCGGTATCGTTGACCACCTTGAACTGATCGAGGTCGAGAATGAGGACCGCATGCTCCTCATCCAGCATCGAACCCTCGAGCAGCTGATTGATGCGTCGCTCGAACTCCGCACGATTGAAAAGACCGGTCAACTCATCGTGCGTCGCCTGGAAAGAGATGCGCTCCTCCAGTCGCCTGGCTTCGGTGAGATCGCGGATATAGGCGGTGAAGAATGGCTGACCATCGAGAGCAATCGAGGTCACCGTCAACTCCACCGGGATCTCCCTGCCATCGGCGCATATCGCGGAGGTCTCGACGCGCCTGCCGAGTATCCTGCCCTTCCTGCCGCTGGCGCTGCCGTGGTCCAACGCATACTCCAGCCCTTTGCGGTGCAGGTCGCGCAGAGAAGGCGGTATCAGCACCTCCGCCAACTCCCGACCGACCACCTGTTCGCGCTTATGACCAAACACCTTTTCCGCGGCGGGATTGAACTCGACGATCATACCCTGGTGGTCCATGGTGATGATCGAGTCGAGCGCGGAAGCCATGATGGAGCCCTTGCGTGCCTCGCTACGACGCAACTCCTCCATCACCTGTAACCGTTTTCTCTGATTGCGCAGCAAGCGTCGAAAAGCGTAGTTGAGCAGCAGGAGTCCCGCGAGGAGTATCACGCTGACCGAAACGACGTCGGCCAGGAAACGCTCGCGCTCCTTGGCCAGCAGACCCTGCAACGGAATGTTGACGCCCACGGCGCCGGCGACCTCACCCACCGACCGCCCCGACCCGCTGTGGCACATCAGGCAACCCGGCGCCATCACGATCGGACGCATCAACCGCAGATAGGGCTGACCATCCTTCCAGTTGCTCTCTATGCGCTCCTCGCTGCCCTGTTCGAACGCCTCCAGCGCGGAGCGCTCCCAGCTATCCGGGGCGTTCTCCTCCCTGATCGGGTGCAGGCTGGTAATGCGACCGGCAACGCCATAGAGCGCGCCAAACTCCTCGTTCAACTGGCGCACCATGGCGGCGGGATTGATCATCGTCAGACGCTGCCCGGCGGGTGTGGTGATATCCCGCTCGGGCAACTGAGCGAGATTCTCATCGGGCACCGCTTTCTCCGATATCGGCACGTAGATCCGGCCATGACCGGTCGCCCAGAGGCGGAATGCGACGTCCTTGTTATAGTGGGCCCGAGCCTGAATCAGCGCGATATCCTGCACCGCCGACTGGCCGCGCACATAGTCGAGCATGAGGATGAAAGCGAGCACGCTACTCCATATCGCAGCCAGGAGCCACGCCAGCACCCGCAGATCCATCCCCGTTCTGTGGCGCATAACTCTTGAAGATTCCAGTCTGCCCATAATCACTGCAACTATCGGCCCAGTCAGACAAATCCTAAAGCCCGGATCGTTAATTTTTGTAGCTTTAGCCTAAACATCGAGCGATAGCGATCGGGAAAACCAATAGCGTAATAATCGATTACAGCCAAAAGCATGAAAATCAAGGCAAAGATCTTGGTCAGGTCGGAGCCACCCGCCATCGTCCCGGCGCTGCTGCGCGGACTGCCGGTCGGCGGAACGGCGGTTTCCAGCGTCAGGGAGGCATCGGGGAGCCTGGCGATTCGCCGGCTGATCGCGCCAGAAGGAGGGCGGAGCGTCGGTTCAGTGATTAGGGTCTGTCAACACCGTCACCGCCGCGGGTCGCCGCAACCCGGGCGCCGTCGAACCCGTCGCGAAGTTCCGCGAAAACCCGCGCGCACACGCAGCGCGGCGCAGCCACTTATTGCCGGGATTCGAGGTGCATGGCGACAGCGGACGGATCTCGAGCGATCCGGGGCTGCTCCTCAGCGGGCGTCGAGCGAAGCGCTGAAAGCGGCCAGAAACGCGGCATTCTCCTCCGGCGTACCGACCGTCACCCGCAAACACTCCGCCAGCAGAGGGTGCGCGCCGTGCAGATTCTTGACCAGCACGCCGCGCTCGCGGAGGCGCTCGAATACCGTCGTCGCACCGCCGGCCGTCAGCCGCAGCAGGATGAAGTTGGCCTGGCTAGGCAGCGCCTCCACACCGTCGAGCCGCATCAGCTGCGCCAGTAACGCCTCCCGCTCGACACGGATCTCCCGGGTCTGGCGATCGAAAACCTGCTGGTGGCGCAGCGCGAACGCGGCGCTGATCTGCGTCAGCACATTGATGTTGTACGGCAGCCGGGTCTTCTCGATCTCATCGAGCCAGGGCGCAGGTCCCGCCAGCAGACCCAGACGCAGCCCGGCAAGCCCCATCTTGGAGACGGTGCGCATCACCAGCAGATTGTCGTACTGTCCGAGTCGCGGCAGAAAACTGACGTCGGTAAAGGGCGCATAAGCCTCGTCGATCACCACCAGTCCCGGCGCCGCCTCGATCACCTGCAGCAGAGCCTCCTCGGCAAACAGATTACCGGTCGGGTTGTTGGGGTAGGCGAGAAAGATCACCGCCGGCTGCTCCTGTTCGACCGCCGCCAGTAGAGCCGACAGGTCCAGCGAAAAGTCCGCCTTCAGCGGAACCCCGTGATAGCGCATGCCGAGGAAGGTCGCGATCATGCGGTACATGACGAAACTGGGTTCGACCGAAAGGATCGTGCGCTCGGCGCCGCCGACCGTCATCGCGATCATCTGGATCAGTTCGTCCGAGCCGTTGCCGAGCACCAGCGGTAGCTGTGCCGGGATTCCCATGGCGTGCCGCAAAGCCTCCTTCACCGCCGGCGCCTGGGGGTGCGGATAACGGTTGATCTCCGCCTCTCCGAGCAGGCGCAGCCACTCTTCGCGCAGCGACTCCGGCCAGTGATAGGGGTTCTCCATCGCGTCCAGCTTGACAAGTCCTTCAGCGTCGGCGACATGGTAGGCGGAGAGCCGGCGGATCTCCGGCCGCACCCAACGTGCCAGCAGCGCTTCTGTTTCGTTGTGACTCAAACCGGCCTCCGAATTAGGCGCATCTCCAGCAACGGTGCAGCGATCACTCCGTCCCCCGGAAACGGTACTCCGCCGAGCGTGCGTGCGCGGTCAAGCCTTCGCCGCGCGCCAGTACCGAGGCGGTGCGCCCGAGCGTCTCCGCAGCCGACGGGGAGACCATGATCAGGCTGCTCCGTTTCTGAAAGTCGTACACACCGAGCGGTGACGAGAAACGCGCCGTGCGCGAGGTCGGCAATACGTGGTTGGGGCCCGCGCAGTAGTCCCCCAGCGGCTCGGAGGTGTAACGCCCCATGAAGATCGCGCCGGCATGGCGGATCTTCTTCACCGCCTCCTGGGGATCCGCCACCGACAGCTCGAGGTGTTCCGGAGCGATGGTATTGGCCACCTCGAAGGCCTCGTCCAGATCTCGGCAGAGAATCAGCGCGGCACGCTCACGCAGCGCGGTGGCGATGATCGGCTGACGTTCCATGGTTGGCAGCAGGCGGTCGATGCTCGCCTCGACCGCAGCGATGAAGGCCGCGTCCGGGCAGAGCAGGATCGACTGCGCGTCCTCGTCGTGCTCGGCCTGCGAAAAGAGATCCATCGCCACCCACTCCGGATCACTGCCGCCATCGCAGACCACCAAGATCTCCGACGGCCCCGCCACCATATCGATCCCGACCTGGCCGAACACCGCCCGCTTGGCGGTGGCGACGTAGATATTGCCCGGTCCGACCACCTTGTCGACTGCGGGGATCAGCTCGGTGCCATAGGCGAGGGCCGCCACCGCCTGCGCACCCCCGACCGCGAAGACGCGATCGACGCCGCTGACATGCGCTGCCGCCAGCACCAGTTCGTTGAGTTCGCCGGCGGGGGTCGGCACCACCATGATCAGTTCAGCCACGCCGGCCACTTTGGCGGGAATGGCATTCATCAGTACCGAAGAGGGGTAGGCCGCCTTGCCTCCCGGCACATAGAGCCCAACGCGGTCCAGTGGCGTCACCTGCTGACCCAGCAGGGTGCCGTCCTCCTCGGTATAGCTCCACGGTTCGATCCGCTGCCGCTCGGCGTAGGCGCGAATGCGCTCGGCGGCGTGACCCAGCGCCTGCTGCTGCGGCGCGGGAATCCGCTGCCACGCCTGTTGCAGCCGAGACGCGGGAATCTCCAGATCGGCGGCGGAAGCTGCCTGCCAGCCGTCGAAACGGCTGGTGTAATCGAGCAGCGCCGCGTCACCGTTGCCGCGGATCTCGGCGATAATGTCGTTGACGGTGCTATTGACCTGTTGATCGGAGACCGACTCCCAGGCCAGCAGACGCTCCAGCTGGTCTGTAAAATCGGCATCTGTGGTGGCAAGTTTTCGCAATTGGGCCATCTCTCAACCTCCAGACTCTTCAATCATCCTGCCGCTCGACCGCATCCCTGAGCACCTCCAGCAGTTCGCTGACGACCGGGTGCTTCATCTTCCACGCCGCCTTGTTGACCACCAGCCGCGAGCTGATCTCCATAATGTGCTCCAGCGGCACCAGTCCGTTCGCCTTCAGCGTGTTGCCGCTCTCCACCAGGTCGACGATCAGATCCGCCAGCCCGACCAACGGCGCCAGCTCCATCGAACCGTAGAGCTTGATGATCTCGACCTGCTGCCCCTTTGCGGAGAAGTGGCGCCGGGCGGCGTTCACGTACTTGGTGGCGACGCGCAGCCTTTCACCCGAGAGCCGGGCACCCTCGCGGCCGGCCACCATCAGGCGGCAGCGGGCGATACGCAGATCGAGCGGTTCGTAGAGCCCCTCGCCGCCGTGCTCGAGCAGCACATCCTTGCCGGCGACACCGATATCTGCCGCTCCCCACTGCACGTAGGTGGGCACGTCGGTGGCGCGGATGATCAGCAGCTTGACCAGCGCGTGATTGGTCTCGAGGATCAGCTTGCGGCTGCTCTCAGGGTCGTCCAGCGCTTCGATGCCGGCGTGCGCCAGCAGCGGCAAGGTCTGCTGGTAGATGCGACCCTTGGAGAGCGCGATGGTGATCGGCTTGTCGATATTCATCGCCGCGTTCGCCTCAGCTCGGCACCCGCCGGATCCGGGCGCCCAGCGTCGCCAGCTTCTCTTCGATGTTTTCGTAGCCACGATCGATATGGTAGATACGGTCGACCACCGTCTCACCCTCGGCGACCAGGCCCGCCAGCACCAGGCTCGCGGAGGCACGCAGGTCGGTGGCCATCACCGGTGCGCCGGTCAGCCGCTCGACCCCCGAGCAGATCGCGGTATTTCCCTCGAGGCGTATTCTGGCTCCCATGCGCTGCATCTCCTGCACGTGCATGAAGCGGTTCTCGAACACCGTCTCGGTGATCGTACCCACCCCCTGAGCCACCGAGTTGAGAGCCGTGAACTGCGCCTGCATATCGGTCGGAAAGGCGGGATAGGGGGCGGTATGGACATCCACCGCACGCGGCCGCTGCCCGCGCATGTCGAGGGTGATCCAGTCCTCTCCGGTCTCGATCTCGGCGCCCGCTTCGCGCAGTTTCTGCAGTACCGAATCGATCAGTGTCGGCTTGGTGTCGCGTACCCTGATGCTGCCGGCGGTAAGTGCCGCTGCCACCAGATAGGTGCCGGTCTCTATTCGATCCGGCAGCACCCGGTAGCTGGTGCCCGAGAGCCGGTCGACCCCCTCGATGAGGATGGAATCGGTACCCGCTCCCTGGATCCGCGCTCCCATGGCGTTGAGACAGTTGGCCAGATCGACCACCTCAGGCTCGCGCGCCGCATTCTCGATCAGCGTCTCACCCTTGGCCAAGGTGGCGGCCATCATCAGGTTCTCGGTGCCGGTCACGGTGACGACGTCCATCACCAGCCTCGCACCGGTGAGCCGTTTCGCCGACGCGCGGATATAGCCGCCGTCGACCTCGACCTTGGCACCCATCGCCCGCAGACCATCGATATGCAGGTTGACCGGCCGCGAACCGATTGCGCAGCCGCCCGGCAGCGAGACGTCGGCGCGGCCGAATCTCGCCAGCAGCGGTCCGAGCACAAGAATCGACGCGCGCATGGTGCGCACCAACTCGTAGGGTGCGTAGAAGTCCCTGATGGTGCCGGAGTCGACCTCGATCTGCATCTTTTCGTCGACCGTGAGGTGCACCCCCATGCGCCCGAGCAGCTCCATCGTGGTGGTGATGTCGTGCAGATGGGGCACGTTACCGACGGTCATGCGACCATCCGCGAGCAGAGTGGCCGCCAGAATAGGCAGGGCCGCATTTTTGGCCCCGGCGACGCGCACGTCCCCGGAGAGCCGCACACCGCCGTCAATAATCAGTTTATCCATTTGAATGTCGCCGCTGAAACCGGAAGTCCCGCGCGCCTGGAGCGCCCGGGGAAAACGGTAAATGATAACAAAGAAAAGGCGGCAAGCGGAAAACCGGGCGCCACTCAGACGGTCGGCAGCAGTGTCTCGACGTTTGACAGCCGGGCGATATCGAGCAACGCCTCGGGTAGCGCGCGGAATTTCAGCTGGCCACCGGCGGCATTGGCCAATTCCATCCACTCCAGCAGCAGCGCCAGCGCGGCGCTGTCGCAGCGCGCCACCGCCGAGAGGTCGACTACCGCATCGGGGCACGCGCGAACCAGGCGGTTGCCCTCCGACAGCAGCTGGCCGACGCTCGAGAAGAGCAGATCACCGGAGAGCGATATGACTCCGCCATCGTCCCGAATCAGTGTTGTCCCGCTCACTCGCGGTTCCGGGTATTGAGCATGCGCATCCGCTCCAGCAGCCCGTCGATCTGGTAGCGCTTGATGTGGTTGGCATAGCTGCGCCGGTACTGGGAAACGAGACTGACGTTGTCGATCGCAACGTCGAACACCTTCCACTCCCCCCCGCTGAGGTAGAGGCTGTAATCGATCGGAATGGCCGGCGCGCCCCCCCCGCTGATGCGGGTGTTGACCGTCACTTCCGTTGCCTTGTCGCTCTCCCGCAGCGGCAGATAGGTGATGCTCTGGTCCGAGTAGTTGAGCAGCGTGGTGGCGTAGGTTCGCACCAGCAACTCACGGAACTCGACGATGAATTCTTCGCGCTGCGCCTCACTGGCGCGCAGCCAGTATTTGCCAAGCACCAGGCGCGACATGTAGTCGAAGTCGAACCGCGGCAGTACCAGCTGGTTGACCGTCTCGTAGACCAGGCCGGGGTCCTGCTTGAGCACCTCCCGCTGCAGCGCGATCTTCTCCAGCACCTGCGTGGTGGTGCTCCTGACCAGCTGCAGGGGATCGACCGTCGCCGCCTGCGCCGGCGCGGTGCAAAGCAGCGCGATCAGCAGCGCCGCGATCGGTAAACCTCTATTCAATTCCCGCGCCCTCCTCTGCCTTGCTGAACAGGAACTGGCCGATGATCTCCTCCAGCACCAGCGCCGACTGCGTCAGCGAGATCTGACTGCCGTCGGCCAGATAGGTTGCACTGCCGCCGGCATCGAGCCCGACATACTGCTCGCCGAGCAGGCCGGCGGTGAAGATCTTGGCGAAGGTATCGTCGGGTATCGCATCGCGGTAGCGATCCTCGATGCGCAGCTTCACCACCGCCTCGAATGTCTTGGCATCGAAGGAAATCTCGCTCACGCGGCCAACCCTCACCCCCGCCATGGTCACCGGCGCACGCACCTTGAGACTACCGATGTTGTCGAAGCGGGCGTCCACCAGATAGCCTTCGCCGCTCGCGCTGCTGCTGAGGTTGCTCACCTGCATGGAGAGAAAGAAGAGCGCGACGAATCCAACCGCCATGAAGGCGCCCACCAGAATCTCCGTTGTCCTGTTATGCATCATCGACTCATTCTCCAAACATCAGCGCGGTCAAAATGAAATCCAGCCCCAACACCGCGAACGATGAGTGAACCACGGTGCGGGTCGTGGCGCGGCTCACCCCCTCGGAAGTGGGCAGCGCGCTGTAGCCCTGGAACAGCGCGATCCAGGTGCAGACCAGGCCGAACACCAGGCTCTTTATCACGCCGTTGAACACATCCTCGTGCAGATCGATCTTGGCCTGCATCTGCGACCAGAAAGCCCCGTCGTCGACGCCCAACAGACCGACGCCGACAAAGTAACCGCCAATAACACCCAGCGCGCTGAAAATCGCCGCCAGTAGCGGCATCGAGATAAAACCGGCCAGAAACCTCGGCGTCAGAATTCGCTTGACCGGATTGACCGCCATCATCTCCAGACCGGAGAGTTGCTCGGTAGCTTTCATAAGGCCGATCTCGGCGGTCAGCGCAGAACCCGCGCGACCGGCGAACAGCAGCGCGGTGACCACAGGCCCCAGTTCTCGCACCAGCGAGGCGGCGACCATCACCCCCAACGTCTGCTCGGCACCGAACTGGGAGAGAATATAGTAGCCCTGCAGACCAAGCACCATGCCGACGAAGGTTCCCGAGATCGCCACGATCAACAGCGACAGCACACCCACCGCAAAAATCTGATTGAGCAGCAACCGCGGCCTGCCGAACAACGCCGGGACGCCGCTCAGGATGTGCAGCAGCAGCAGATGCCCGCGCCCCAGCTGCTGCAACGTGCCGATGCCGATACGTCCCAGTGCGGCCAGCTGATTCAGCATGCGCGCCAGCCCTCCATACAGATCTGATTCATGCGCCCCCCAGCAGATCGACCTTCAGCTCCGGCGCCGGATAATGGAAGGGCACCGGACCGTCGGCCAGGCCGTTCATGAACTGCGACGTCCACGCGCTGGAGGAGTTGAGCATCGCCTCGGGAGCCCCATGTTCGATCACCTTGCCATTGGAGATCACGTAGATCAGATCGGCGATGCGCGCAGTCTCGGCGACGTCGTGCGAGACGATCACGCTGCTCAGCCCGCTGGCGTCGTTGAGCGAACGGATCAGCTCCACCAGCACCCCCATGGAGATCGGATCCTGGCCGGTGAAGGGCTCGTCGTACATGATCATCATCGGATCCAGCGCCATGGCCCTGGCCAGCGCCACGCGCCTGGCCATGCCGCCGGAGAGTTCGTTCGGCATCAGCTCGCGCGCGCCGCGCAGGCCCACCGCCTCCAGCTTCAGCAGCACCAGCTTGCGGATCAGCGACTCCGGCAGCCCGGTATGCTCACGCAGCGGATAGGCGACATTGTCGAAGACAGAGATATCGGTCAGCAGCGCGCCGGACTGGAACAGCATGCCCATACGCATCCGCAGACGGTAGAGATCGCGGGTGCCGAGCCGGTGCACCGCTTCGCCGGCCACCTCGATCGAACCGGAATCGGGCCTTAGCTGCCCGCCGATCAGCTTCAGCAGCGTGGTCTTGCCGGTGCCGGAGGGACCCATGATCGCGGTCACGGCGCCGCGCGGGATATCGATATCGACACCGTCGAATATCACCCGCTCTCCGCGGCTGAAACGCAGATCCCGAATTCGGACCAGGGGCTCATCGGTGCTCATCTGGGGCCTTTTGACAGCGCGCAAAGTGAGCAATTCTGTTCCCGCCCAAAGCGGGCGTCAAGCCGACAGGCCGTAGGAATTAACTGAATTTCCGGTAACTTCCAACCGGTTCACCCTTTAAGCGGAGCAATTTGCGGGAAAAGCGCCACAGACCCCGCCGGTCGCGGTGGTCATGCCCCCACGCCCGCCAGGGTCGGCTGGTGGCGGCTCAAAGCATATCGGCCAGCAGCCGCGCCTGACGCATGCGAGCGAGGTCCGGCGGATCTCCGCAAATGAAGAGCGCGGGCGGCGCAACCTCGACCTCGGGGGCAGCGAGCAGCTGCTCGATCCGCGCACGCAACTGCCGCAGATCCCAGGGCATGTCATCGCCCAGCAGTAGCACCGAGTCACTGCAGCAGCCGCCCCAGTGACGGCCGAACGCTTGCTGCAACTGCGCTGGCAGACCCGTGGTCGTGCCTTCCACCGCAGTCTGCAGATAGAACCGGAACAGCTCGCCGACATCGTCGCACCAGGCGCGGCAGACGGCGGCATTCAGCTGTCGCCATATGCTCTCGGGCAGCAGCACGCCGCTGAATTCGTTGGCGTAGTAACCCAGGCGCCAATCCTCGGGCAGGTCATCTGGATAGAAGCCCCCCTGCCAGGCGGCATGATCCCAGCCGAGGGCGCCGACGACCAGCCGGTGCGGCTCCATCAGAGCGCCTGCCAAAGCGTATGCAGACCGAACAGAACGACCATCGTACCGGCGAATCTGCGCAACTCGGCCGACTGGGTAAGCCGCGCCGCGGCGCCGGCCAGTAGACCGATGCCGAGCATCGTCGGCAGGGTTCCGAGCGCGAACGCCAGCATCAGCAACGCCCCCCCGAGCGCCGAGCCGGAGGAGACGGCGGTGACCAGCATGGTGTAGACCAGCCCGCAGGGGATCCAACCCCAGACCATGCCTACCATAAAAGCCTGCGACGGTCGCTCTACCGGCAGCAGGCGCCTGCTGAGCGGCTCGAGCCGCCGCCAGAGCCTGCCACCCAAGGCTTCGAGCCGGGAGAGCACCATCCACCATCCCGCCAGGTAGAGCCCCAGCAGGACCATGAAGATCCCCGCCAGCGCCAGTAGCGCGCGCTGCGCGTAGTAGACCGGCATGACCTGCGCCAGCAGCATCCCCAGCGCACCCATCACCGCCCCGGCCGCCACGTAGCTCAGCATTCGTCCGAGGTTGTAGGCGAGCTGATAGGGGAGCATACCGCCGATGTGGTTACGCTTCGCCTCCGGCAGACCGAAAGTGAGCGCACTGACGATACCACCACACATGCCGACGCAGTGCACCCCGCCCAGCAGTCCCGCGGTGAAGGCCGTGAGATAGCCCAGCTCCGTCATGCCGTTCCCTCTTCCTCGCGAGAAGCCGATTCAACCGTCCAGTAACGCATCAGATAGATGACCAGCGCGATCGCCGGCAGCCCGGTCGTCGCGGCATAGATAAAGAACCAGGGGTAGCCGTAGCCGTCGACGATGACCCCTGAAAAACCGCCCAGTAACTTCGCCGGCAGCGTCATCAGCGAACTGAAAAGCGCGTACTGCGTCGCCGTGTAGGCGGTGTTGGTGAGACTGGAGAGGTAGGCGATAAAGACCGAGGTGGCGATTCCGCCGCTCAGATTGTCGGCACTGATGACCAGCGCCAGCAGGCGGAGATCGGGGCTGGCCACCGCCAACAGGGCGAACAGCAGATTGGTCAGCGCGACCATCACCGCGCCGAGCAGCAGCGGCCGCATGATGCCGTAGCGCGCCACCAGCAAGCCACCCAGCGCGGCACCGGCGATGGTCATGAAAAATCCGAAGATCTTGGTCACATCGGCGATCTCGGTCTTGCTGAAACCCAGATCGAGATAAAAGGGGTTGGCCATCACCCCCATCGTGATGTCGCTCACCTTGTAGAGCCCGATCAGCAGCAGCACCGTCAGCGCGAAACGGCCATTGCGCCTGAAGAAATCGACGAAGGGACTGACCACCGCATCGGACAGCCAGGCCAGCAGGCGCGTCAACACCGTTGCGTCTCCACCACCCAGCAGCGACTCGAGCCGTGCTTCCTGCTGCTGCGTTGACACGTCCGATCCCACCCGCGGCTCGCTGATCAGCAACGTCGTCAACACACCCACCAGCATCAGCGTCGCCATGCCGAGGTAGGAGATCGACCAGGAGCTGTATTCGGCCAGATAGAAAGCGCCGGCGCCCGCCGCCAGCAGCGCCAGACGGTAGCCGAAGACGTAGGTCGCCGCCATCGCCCCCTGCACCTCGCGTGCCACCGCTTCGATGCGGTAGGCGTCAATGGTGATATCCTGCGTCGCCGAACTGAAGGCGACCAGCAGCGCGAACAGCGCGATGCGCTCCAGGCCGCTGTGCACATCGGTCAATGCCATGCCGACCAGCCCCGCCGCGATACCGATCTGCGCCAACAGCATCCAGCTGCGCCGCTTGCCGAGCAGAGCGGTCAGCAGCGGCAGCGGCAGACGATCGATCACCGGTGCCCAGAAGACCTTGATCGAGTAGGTGATGCCGATCCAGCTGAAGTAACCGATCAGCGTGCGCGACAGCCCCTCGTCGCGCAACCAGGCCGAGAGCGTAGAGAAGACCAGCAGGAACGGCAGTCCCGCAGAGAAGCCCAGAAACGCCATGCCGATCACCCTCGGCCGGCGATAGACCATCAGCGCCTCGCGCCAGCTGCGTGTCGACTCCTGAATGACTCAGTCCCCGGTCCGGAAATCCAGTAGCCGATTATAACGCCTGCACCGGCCGCCACGCCCGGCGTTTGTGCGCGGCGTCGCAGAGTCGACAACCCGTGGGCGCGGCAGCGGCCCTTTCGCCCCAATGTCGCCTTGCAACCACTGAAAAGGGTACGGAAAATAGCCATTCAAGCTGACACCGCTGAGAAGCAGCGGAGATCCCCCGCTCGTCAACGGCCAGCGCCATCGACCGCCCCTTGCCGGAGTAAGCCGCATGCGAGAGTATCAACGGGAGTTCCTCGATTTCGCCCTGCAGGTGGGGGTTCTGAAATTCGGCCGGTTCAAGTTGAAATCGGGACGGATCAGCCCCTATTTCTTCAACGCCGGACTGTTCAACAGCGGGGCCAGCCTCTCCCGGCTGGGACGCTACTACGCGCAGGCCATCGTCGACTCGGGCATCGGCTTCGACGTCATTTTCGGCCCGGCCTACAAAGGCATCCCTCTGGCGGCGGTCACCAGCGCAGCGCTCTACGAACAGCACGGCATCGACGCCCCCTACGCCTTCAACCGCAAAGAGGCCAAGGACCACGG
>JAGRGU010000017.1:0-5531 GCA_020445335.1 Gammaproteobacteria bacterium | reverse complement strand
GCCATCCAGGTCGCGTCGATCGTGCGCCTCGAGCATCTGATCGCCTACCTTGAGGCTGACCGGGAGAGCGTCGAGGCCTTGGCGGACATACGTGCCTATCGCGATAGCTACGGCGTCTGAGGCAGAGCGGCTCTCCCGCTTATCGCTAGGATCCTAAATATTACCGGAATCGGTCCGATACAGGCTTTACTTCCGACTCAGGACAACCGCTGACCCATGCACTGGACAACGCGAACAACCGCTAGCCTGGCGCTGATACTGCTGCTGATCGTCAGCAGCGGGACGACTGCGCGCACCTATCGCTGGGTGGACGAAAACGGCCGCGTGCGCTATTCCGACCGGCTCCCCCCCGAGTACGTCGACAAGGCACGCAGCCATCTGGACAGACGCGGCATCGAAACCCAACGCGTGGAGCGGGCCAAAACCCAGGAGGAGCTGGCGCGGGATGCCGAGCTGAAGCAGTTGCAGGCGGAACAGCAGCGGCTGATCGAAGCGCAGCGCGAAAAGGACCGGGCGCTGCTGCGTACCTTTCGCAACGAAGACGATATCCAGATGGCCCGCGACGGCAAGCTCGCCTCGATCGACACTTCGATTCAGATCGACCGCAGCAACATCCACCGGCTGAAACTGAAACTGGCGACGCTGCAGAAGAATGCCGCCGACGCCGAACGCAGCGGCAGCAAGGTCTCGGACAGCTACCTGAAGCAGATCGAAGGTACGCGCAAAACGCTCAAGGACGCGCACGCCAATATCATCCGCAAGGAGCAACACAAGGTGCAGATCCGCGAAAAACACCAGGCCGACCTGGTGCGATTTCGCGAACTCAAGCATCTGCACCAGCCGCAACAGGAACACTCCGACGATAAGACGGGACGCGTGACGCTGCTGGAGACGGTCGTCTTCTGCCCGGATCAGGGCAGTTGCGACGCCCTCTGGCAGAGAGCGGAGGCGTACGTGCGCGAGCATGCCACCACTCGCATGCAGCTGCTGGCGGAGAGCATCATCATGACCGCAGCGCCGCTCAAGGACAAAGACATCACCATCGCCGTCTCGCGGATCGTCGAGCCGGAGAGCAGCGCTGCAAAATTGTTCATGGATCTGCAGTGCAAGGAGTCACCGCGCGGCAAGGAGTTCTGCGCTACCGCAGAGGTCGAGGCGATACGCGCCGGATTCCGCAGTTACATGGACGCCGAGGCAACGCCGCAGACGCGTTAGCTCAAGCGGGCACCGAGTCGGGCAGTGCAAACAGGCTGGGCTCCACCAGTTGCCACTGCCGCTCCCAGTCGGCCAGCGGCGAAGCGCGAAAACGGGTGCGCAGGTAGCGCTGCATGCGCCCCTCGACCAGTGCCAGCATCAGACTCGCCCCCTGTTCCGCATCCACCACGTCGAGCTGCGCCTCCTCGCGCATTCTCGCCTCCCGCAGAATCTGCCTGAACTGGGTCTCGACGCGGGCGAAAAACTGCTCCACCCGCGCATGCAGCCGCTCGTGCTCGCCTACCAGTGCATCGCCCAGCAGCACCCGCGTGATGCCCGGATTGCGGTCGGCGAATGCGAGCAGCAGATAGAGCACCTTGGCGCAACGCTGGCGGGTCGACTTCTCGCTCTCCATAATCTGGTTGATACGCGCGAACACGCTCTCCTCGGCGAATTCGATCAGGCCCTCGAACATGCGCGCCTTGCTGGCGAAATGACGGTAGAGTGCCGCTTCGGAGACGCCGTTGGCACGCGCCAGTGCGGCGGTGGTGATGCGGCTGCCGGGGCTCTTTTCAAGCTCCGTCGCCAGCGACTCCAGAATCAACTGCCTGCGCGGTACCTTTTTGTTCATGGACAGGGTCTCAGCGGCGCTTGATCAGCGTTCCGACCCCCTCGTCGGTGAAGAGCTCCAGCAGCACCGCATGCGGCACCCGCCCGTCGACGATCTGGGCCGAAGCGACGCCCGCCTTGACCGCGTCCAGCGCGCAGGCGATCTTGGGCAGCATACCGCCATGAATGGTGCCGTCGGCGATCAGCTCGTCGACCCGGCTGGCAGAGAGACCGGTCAGCAGATTGCCCTCTTTGTCGAGCAGGCCGGCGGTGTTGGTCAGCAGCATCAGCTTCTCCGCCTGCAGCACCTCAGCCATCTTGCCGGCCACCAGATCGGCATTGATGTTGTAGGAGTGACCGTCACGGCCGACGCCGATCGGCGCGATCACAGGAATGAAGTTGCCCCCCACCAGCATGTCGACCACCGAAGCATCGATACTCTCGACCTTGCCGACATGGCCGAAGTCGATCTCCCCGGAGCCATCACCGCTGCCGGCGGGTGCCACCAGTTTGTGCGCACGGATAAGGTCGCCATCCTTGCCGGTCAGGCCGACCGCGGAGCCACCGTGGCGATTGATCAGATTGACGATCTCCTTGTTGACCAGGCCGCCGAGCACCATCTCGACCACATCCATCGTCTCGCGGTCGGTCACGCGCATCCCCTGGATGAACTCGCTCTGCTTGCCCAGCCGCTGCAGCAGGCTGCCGATCTGCGGGCCGCCGCCGTGCACGATCACCGGGTTGATGCCGACCAGCTTCATCAGCACCACGTCGCGCGCGAAACCGCGCTTGAGCGCCTCTTCGGTCATCGCGTTGCCACCGTATTTGATGACGATGGTGCGCCCGCGGAAACGCTGGATATAGGGCAGGGCTTCGGTCAGTACATGGGCGACGTTGCTCGCCGCTTCGGGTGTCAGGCTCATGTTGGATCGTCACTGCTGTCGGTTGATCGGATGGTGTCCCGAGCGCGGCGCTTCACCCCGGCGGGGACGGCGGCTATGATCGCACGCGCGGCTCAGAAAGGCATGCGCAGATCCGGCGCGATGCGCGCGAACTGCTCGCGGAACAGCCCCTGTATGCGAGCCAGGGCCGCCTCGTCATCCGCTTCGAAACGAAACACCACCGCAGGACTGGTGTTGGAGGAGCGCGCCAGCCCCCAGCCATCCTCGAACTCCGCACGCACACCGTCGATCGAGACCAGCTTGGCGTTGGCGAAACCGCCCTCGGCAACCAGCCGCTCGATGATCTCGAAGCTCTCGCCCTCCGCGGTTTCGGCGTAGTACTCGGGTGTGGCGAGACTCTCCGGGAACTGTTCGAACAGCTCGGCGCTCTCCAGCCCATCCGCCGAGATCACCTCGAGCAGTCGTGCGCAGGAGTAGAGCGCGTCGTCGAAACCGTACCAACGATCCTTGAAGTAGATATGGCCGCTCATCTCCGCGGCCAGCAACGCGCCGGTCTCGCGCATCTTGGCCTTGACCAGCGAGTGCCCCGACTTACACATGATCGGGCGGCCGCCGTAGGTGAGAATTTCGCTCGCCAGATGGCGGCTCGACTTGACGTCGTAGATCACATCCCCACCTGGATGCCGCAGCAGCACATCGCGCGCCAGCAACATCAACAGCCGGTCGGCCCAGATGATCCGCCCCTGCGAATCGACCACGCCGAGGCGGTCACCGTCGCCATCGAAGGCGACGCCCAGATCGGCGCCCTGCTCACGTACCTGTTTGATCAGCGCCCGCATGTTGGCGGGATCGCCCGGATTGGGGTGATGATTGGGGAAGCTGCCGTCGACCTCGCAGTAAAGATCGATCACTTCGCAGCCGAGCGCGCGGAACAGCGACGGCGCGATCACCGCGGCGGCGCCGTTGCCGCAATCGATCACGACCTTGAGCGAACTCGTAAGCTGCACGTCATCGGTGATGCGACCGATGTAGTCCGGTACCAGATCCTGACGCATCAGCGCCCCTTCGCCGCTGGCGAGATTATCGCTGACGATACGCTGGTAGATCTCCCTGATCCCGTCCTCCGACAGCGCCTCGCCCGCCAGCACCACCTTCATGCCGTTGTACTCGGGAGCATTGTGGCTGCCGGTCACCATGACCCCGGAGTTGCCGCCCAGAAAATGGGTCGCGAAATAGAGTACAGGGGTGGGAACCAGACCGATATTGACCACGTCGCGGCCGCTCTCCATCAGGCCGCGAATCAGCGCATCGCTCAGCGCCTCGCTGGTTAGTCGCCCGTCGCGTCCCACCACGATCGATTGTTCGCCGCGCTCCTTGGCCAGCGTTCCGATCGCGCGGCCGATCTGGTACGCGGTGTCGTCGTTGAGCGTCCTGCCGACCACGCCGCGGATATCGTAGGCACGAAAAATCTCCTCGGCGATCGATGTCACGCTGAGCGTCGCGGCGGCCTGTACAGAACCCTGCTGCTGCGCTCTGGCAACCGCGGTGGCGACCTCGGCCTGCTCCTGCACCTGCTTCGACGAGAGGCTCTTGGCGCCTCCGCCCGGTCTGGCGAGCAGATCCATCACCGGCTGCAGTTCAGGCAGCGCCGCACGCGGCGGCGGCCGGTCGCCGCCGGCGGCGAGAAACGCTTTGGAGAGTACCATCAAGGTTTCGCCATCACCTTTGAGCGCGCGCCCGAGCCCGCCGGTCAACAACAGCGTGAGCACCGCCAACAGCACCAGCATGCCCGCCAGCAGCCCCCAGATCAGTAGCTGACCGGTCAGACCCGCCGTGTTCGTGCCGCCGCGGAATCCCACCCGCCACAGCGTACCCGCAACGGCCAGCTCGCCATCCATCTCGCCGCTGCCGGCGCTGGCGCTGCTCGCTGCCAGCGTTGCCGCGCCACCTTCGACCACCTGCTGCAGCGCGAGCGCGCCTGAGAGCCCCTCCAGCCCGGCGAGCGCGCGGGTCAGAAGATTCATCGGCAGCACCAGCTGCGCCACGCCGGCGGTCTCGCCGGTCGCGGTATCGAGCACCGGCGCGGCCAGCGCCACATGCGGCTGCCCCTGCCCCAACTGGTGAACCTCGGCCAGCGAGGGTTTGCCGGAACGCTCGACCGCCCGCAGCATCTCCAGGGTGGCGTAGCTGACCGGCGGATTGGCCTTGGGGTTGATACGGTCCCATTCGAATGGAAAGATGCGTACCGCGTCAGTCTCCAGCAGCAGCTTCTTCAGCGCCGCCTCCTGCCCGCGGAGCGCCGCCTGCGCCTCCTCTCGCAGTTGCCGCGCCAAATCCGGGTTGCGCGCGAAACGCACCAGCACCCCCGAATAGATCCGCATGGTATCGGCGAGACGACCGGCCACCCCCTGCGCCGCCGCCTCCACCTGCACCATGCCGCGCTCGCGTGCTCCCTGCTGCTGCAGCAGGTAGAGCAGCAGACCGGTGAGTGCGAACACCACCAGCGCCGCCAGTATGATTTTCAGGGACAACTTCCAGGAGGTGCCGCCAGCTGAAGATTTTGCTACCCGCTTCTTTGCCATCAGAATCCGCTTCCATTGAAGTCGTAAGTTGCGGGACCCATCAGCCGATCCCGACGCATGGACCGCGCTCAGCGCCTGCCCGAGTGTCCAAAGCCACCCTCTCCGCGAACCGTGCCGGAGAATTCATCCACCACTTCGAAATCCGCCCTGATCACCGGCACCAGCACCAGCTGCGCGATGCGGTCACAGACGTCTATCAGGAACGAGTCGCGACCGCGGTTCCAGCAGGTGACGAAGAGCTGCC
>JAGRGU010000122.1 GCA_020445335.1 Gammaproteobacteria bacterium | reverse complement strand
ATGGTGAAGGTCTTGCCCGAGCCGGTGACCCCCAGCAGTGTCATACCCGCCTCGCCGTCGTTCAGGCCCTCGACCAGCCGTGTAATCGCGGCCGGTTGATCGCCGGCAGCAGCGAATTCCGATTGCAGCTGAAATTCTTTTCGCATGGGGGATTCTTCTGACCGGACGGATTGGATATTATTGCACTTGGCTTCCGACCATTATAAATGGTATTCGATCGCCGACAGACTCGAATTCAACCACTAAGAACCCCGGTACGACAAATGAGTATCAAGCTTTCCTCCCGCGTACAGGCTGTCAAGCCCTCCCCAACACTGGCCATCACCGCACGCGCCGCCGAAATGCGCGCCGCCGGCAAGGACGTCATCGGTCTCGGCGCAGGTGAACCCGATTTCGACACGCCGGATCACATCAAGGCAGCGGCAATCAAGGCGATCAATGACGGCTTCACCAAGTACACCCCGGTCGATGGAACCGTCGGCCTGAAGAAAGCGATCATCGAGAAGTTCAAGCGGGACAACGGGTTCGACTACAAACCCGAACAGATTCTGGTTTCGTGCGGCGGCAAGCAGAGCTTTTACAACCTGGCGCAGGCTATCCTGGATCCGGGCGACGAGGTGATCATCCCGGTCCCCTACTGGGTCTCTTATCCCGACATGACACTGCTGGCCGGCGGTGTTCCGGTGCTGGCGCAGGCTGGTGCCGAGCAGAGATTCAAGATCACCCCGGCTCAGCTGCAGGCGGCGATCACCGACAAGACCAGGCTGCTGGTAATCAACAGTCCATCCAACCCGACCGGCATGGCCTACACCCGCGAGGAGCTGGAAGCGCTGGGCAAGGTGCTGCTGGAGCACCCACGGGTCGCGGTCGCCACCGACGACATGTACGAACACATCCTCTGGACCGAAGAGCCTTTCGTCAACATCCTCAACGCCTGCCCGGAGCTTGTGGATCGCTGTTTCGTGCTGAACGGCGTCTCCAAAGCCTATTCGATGACCGGATGGCGCATCGGCTACGCTGCCGGCCCCGCCGATGTAATCAAGGCGATGAAGAAGATCCAGTCGCAGAGCACCTCGAACCCCACCTCGATCTCTCAGGTGGCGGCGCAAGCAGCGCTCGAAGGTCCGCAGGATTGCATCCAGGAGATGCTGACCGCGTTCAAGGAGCGCCATGACTATGTCGTGGACCGGCTCAACCGCATGCCGGGCGTCAGCTGTCTGCCGGCCGACGGCACCTTCTACGTCTTCCCCAACGTCGAAGCGGCGCTGAAGAACATCGACGGCGTAAACAACGACCTTGAACTCGCCGAGTACCTGATTGAACAGGCCGGCGTGGCACTGGTGCCGGGCACCGCGTTCGGCCTCGGCGGCCACGTCCGTCTCTCCATCGCCACCAGCATGGCAAATCTGACCAACGCGCTGGATCGACTGGAGAAGACCTTGGCCGGCTAGCGACCGTCCCCTCCGGTGAGAGCGGAGCGGACGATATAGCGGACTTCAACAGTTCACTTCGGGCACAAGGAGCGTGCCCGATCAACCTAGCAAAGGAGTGCGTCCATGACTGCTTTTTCCCGCCGGCACGACAGTGCCTTCACGCTCATCGAACTACTGATCGCCTTCGCGATGATCAGCATCGCGCTCGCCATCGGCATCCCCTCTGCGCATCATCTGAGCGGCAGCAGCCGCGTCAGCGCCACCGCCAACGATCTGGTGCATCACCTGCACTACGCCCGCAGCGAAGCGATACGGCTCGTCACCTCGGTTGTTATCTGCCCGAGCCGCGACGGTAGCGGTTGCGACGATGTCAACGAGTGGCACCGGGGATTCATGCTGTTTGCCGACAGCAATCAGAACAGAGTGCGTGACCAGGGCGAGTTACTGCTCAAGTTCAAACGCCCGGAACACAAGGGGGTGAGGGTGTGGAGCAGCATCCGACGCAAGAAGCTGATCTACCGGGCGACCGGGATGGCGCCTGGTTCCACCGCCACGATCACCGTCTGCGACCGCCACGGATACGCGGCGCCGGCGGCGGTGATCATCTCCAATCCCGGTCGTCCCCGCCTGTCCCGCACCCGCGCGGATGGCAGCGCCCTGCAGTGCTGAGCGCTTTTTTTGGGCGGCCGCTATTGACCGGGGCGTGGCGGGTGATTAGTATACGCGCCTCAACTTATTCCTCGGTAGCTCAGTCGGTAGAGCGGGTGACTGTTAATCACTAGGTCGGCGGTTCGAGCCCGTCCCGAGGAGCCAGACAGATCAAGGGCTTAGCAGCGATGCTAGGCCCTTTTTCTTGGTCTGCCGTACATCGAATATAATGGCTTAAGCGATTACACTTATTTTCACCGGCAAACGGATCGACCCACCGAACAGCCGCGAACAACGCACACCATGAGTATTGCCACCAGCAGCCATGCCAATCGCAAAAGTATCCTGACGATCGAAGACGAATCGACGATTCGCCACAGCTTTCGGGACTACCTTGAAGACCTCGACTACATCGTATACGAGGCGGATGACGGTCGTGCCGGGCTCGAGCTGTTCAAGCAGAAACAGCCCGACCTGCTGTTGATAGATATCCGCATGCCGAAGATGAACGGGCTCGAGGTCTTGCGTGAGGTCAACAAACTGACGCACGACACTCCGGTCATCGTCGTTTCAGGTACCTCTGGCGTACGAGAGGTGGTCGAAGCGCTGCGGCTTGGCGCCTGGGACTATCTGGTCAAACCGATACCGGATATGCACGTGCTGAGGCATGCCGTCGAGTCGGCGCTGGAACGGGCCGATCTGCTGCGCGCCAACACGCTCTATCGAGAGCATCTCGAGGAGGAGGTGGCACGGCGTACCGAGGAGCTGAAACAGCACCAGGAGCACCTCGAGGAGATGGTGGATGCCCGTACCGAAGAGTTGCGACGGGAAGTGGCCGAGAGAAAACTGGCCGAACAGAGGGTGCGTGATATCGCCCTCTCCTCCAGCGACTGGTTCTGGGAGATGAACGGCGATCTACGCTTCACCTACATTTCATCACGCTTCTTTCAGCTCAGCGGCTTCACGCCGGAAGAGGTACTGGGAAAAAGCCGCAAGGAATTGGTCGCCATCTACGGTTCGGCGAAAGCTTCCTCCGAGCTCGAGAGTAACGAGCAGACCATGATCCAGCACCGGGGGATTCGCAACTTCGAGTATCCGCTGTTGCTGAAGGATGGCACCACCATGGTCGTGCGGAGTTCGGGGGTACCGATGTTCGATGCCAAGGCGCAGTTCTCGGGCTACCGGGGATCCGGCACGGATGTAACCGAACTGCGCAGCACCCAGGAGAAGCTGCAACAGTCGGAGAAACTCGCCGCGCTCGGTGGCCTGGTTGCCGGAGTTTCACACGAGATCAACACACCGGTTGGAATCAGCATCACGGCGGCGACACATCTGCGCGACACGACCCGATCGATCCAACGGCTCTATTCGGAGGAGCAACTCTCGGCGCAGGAGCTGGAAGAGTATCTGGCGGACGCGGACCAGGCTTCATCGATGATCTACGCCAACCTGAATCGTGCTGCGGAGCTGATCAAGAGCTTCAAGCAGATTGCGGTTGACCAGACAACCTCCGAGCGGAGGCTGTTCGAACTTGGCTCTTACGTCAGGGAGGTGCTGCTCAGCCTCAACCCGAGGATCAGAAAGACCGGGCATCAGGTGCATATAGAGGGAGATCAGGAGATCAAAATGTTCTCCTACCCGGGTGCCGTCTCGCAGATCATCACCAATTTGGTGATGAACTCCCTGATTCACGGCTTCGAAGGGATGGATAACGGTAACATCCGGATCACACTCGAAACCGACGCACAGCACGCGCGCTTCATTTATCAGGACGATGGCAAGGGAATGGACAAGGAGCAGCTGAAGAAGATATTCGAACCCTTCTACACCACCAAGCGTGGAGCCGGCGGTACCGGCCTCGGCATGAATATTCTCTACAATCTGGTCACCGAGACTTTACAGGGATCTCTGCAGAGCAGCTCCTCTCCCGGCCATGGAGTCAGATTCGAAATCAGACTGCCACTGAATCCCGGAGCGACGGAAGAGTGACGGTAACACCCGCTCCATAAAGCCGGCTGTGCGTCTGTCTGCGTTTGAATCCTCGATAGCGCAAGAATGGGCAGCCCGGTGACAAGCTTGAAACACTCCGCGCTTCAGTCGCTGAAGCAATCCCTTATCGTGACAAACCGGTCGAAATTATCCAGAAAGAGCTGAGCAAGCCGCGGATCGAACTTGGAACCGCTCTGTTCGGATATGTACTCCTTGACCCGCTCATCGGGCCAGGGCTCTTTGTAGCAGCGTTCGCTGCAGAGCGCATCGAAGACGTCGGCAAGCGCCGTTATCCGGCCGTGGATATGAATCTCTTCGCGGCGCTTCCCTTTGGGATAGCCGCTGCCATCCCAGTTCTCGTGATGATCTCGGGCGATAATGGCACCGACATCCATCAGAATCAGACCTGAACCCTTGAGAATCGAATACCCGATGCTGGTATGGTTCTCCATCAGATCGCGCTCGTCCGCCGTGAGCCTGCCCTGTTTATTCAGAATAGCGTCGGCAACGCCTATTTTCCCAATGTCGTGTAGCGGAGAGGCGAACTTGATCAGCGTCGCCTCTTCCTCGTTCAAGCCTGCCAACCTGGCGAGAATCTCGGAGTAGTGGGCGACACGCTTAACGTGATTTCCGGTCTCGTTCGAGCGGGTCTCCACCACTTCACCCAGGCGGTAGATCATCTCCCGCTGGCTTTCGGTGATGACTTCATTGAGGCGGATATTCTCAAGTACGACCACCAGATTCTCGGTGAAGGTATTCAGCAGGTGAATATCGAGACTCGACAACGGGCTGTCGGTCCTGGCGTAAAAGATCAGCACTATATGCTTGCTGGCGCAGTAGATTCCGAGAAAGTTCCCCTGGTAGACATTGGTTCGATTCTGCAGCACCTGGCGAAGTACTGCGCGCTTCTCAGCGAGCATCTCCGACATCAGGATCTTCTGCGTCTTGGCGATATCCTCGTCGAACGAGTATTGCAGAACCTCATCACGATCGACCCGGAAGGCTTCGGTTTCACAGCTGAAAATCTCCGCATCATCGAGATTCAACAACGTGACGAGCTGGTGCAGCGTTATGTTGACGAAGCTCCCCAGCTCCTGGCGGGAGGAGATACCGCGCGATGCCAGAATGAGCTTCTCCAACCCTTTCTTACTGCGGTTCAGTGTACAGATATCGCGATAGGCCCGCAGACAAGAGATCAGCAGCGTGAACAGCTTGGTGGCAGTGAGTTCGGTTTTATCCTTGTAGTCATTGATGTCGTACTCTTTGATGACCTTGTGTTCCGGAGCCTGTCCAGGTTGTCCGGTGCGCAGTACGATGCGGGTCGAATGATTTTCGATCTCGCTACGAATGAAGCCTATCAGCCCCAACCCGGCGTGATCCGTCTCCATCACGACATCCAGCAGCACCACCGCGATGTCCCCTTCGGTGAGCATTATCTCGCGAGCCTCGGCGGCGGAGTGGGCATGCAGAAACCAGAGCCCCCTGCCATCGAATTCGAAGTGCTTCAACGCCAGCAGCGTGACCCTGTGAACCTCCTCTTCGTCGTCGACAATCAATACCCGCCAGGGATTGTTCTGATCTTCGGGCGCCTTGGTGGGTTTGTCTTTGAGTTTTAGCGGCTGCCCCATCGGTTTTCACCTATACGATTATTCTCAATACTTCCGGGGCACTCTGCGTCACCCACTCGCTTAGCATCTCCAGTTGCTCACTTCGTATTCCCAGGAACCGTTGAATGCCTGGATCGATTGCGGGAAGAAGCGCCTCCACTTCGACCCTGTGATTCTGATCCCGAGCGGCAACGGTTGCCGCCGAAAACTTATCGGCGACATGCAGTATAGCAGCTGCCTGTGCATGATCGCCGGCCTGCGACGGCAAATGCTTTTGCCGCACAGGTTCGGAGAGCGCCTCGGGCAACCCCCAGGCCGCCAGCAGGGCGCCGCCCACTTCGGCGAAGGTAAATCCCATCACCTGCTGTTCGCGCCGCCATTCTGGCGCGGTCTCATCGTCCCGATAACAGGCAGCTGCAGCCACCGACGGACTCTGCTCCAGCATCACCAGTTTGCCGATGTTGTGCAGCAATCCGGCCACGAAGAGCTGCTCACCCTCCTGCCCCGCCAGCTGTCGCGCCACTCCCTTGGCCCAAATTGCGGTGTGGACGCTCTGCGACCAGAACTGGCTGATATCGATCAACTCGCCACCCGCACCCTTGAACAGGCTGGCGGCGGAAGTGGCAAAAGCAAGATCGTTCATCTCGCGCACGCCGATCAGCGTGATTGCACGACTGACCGTGGAGACGGTTGCGGGAAACCCGTAGTAGGCGCTGTTCGCCAGCTTCAGCAAGCGCGCGGTCAACGCCGGATCTGTCGCGATCAGACGTGCCATCTCTTCGGCGGACGCAGTCGGCTGATTCGACAGATAGCGCAGCTGCAGACAGATATCGGGCAGCGAATAGAGCTCTCCTGCCAGATTTACTATGTAGGGAATGCTCTCCCTGTCCATCCTCATCAATCTCTTCTCGATGATCGATATGACATTATGTTGAGCGCGTTCTGCCACCAATTCAAGTAACCGGAGGCGCTCAGTCGACGGCCACCGGGAAGGTTCGTCAGACACCGATTTCTTCGTTACACTGGGATCCCGAATCGCCTGTTCGCCACGTTCCTGCCGGAGGTGTCTATGCGCTATTGGTTGCCATCGCTGATTCTCGTGCTCATGCTGCCCGCTTCGCAGGCAGTGGAGTCAGTTCGCGACTACCCGGTCGAACAGCTGGCGCCGAACACCTATATCATCCATGGCCCGCTCGGGTTTCCCTCGGTCGGGAACCAGGGGTTCATGAACAACCCCGGATTCGTGATCACCACCAAAGGTGTCGTTGTGATCGACCCGGGCTCCAGCCTCCAAGCCGGACGCATGGTTCTGCGGCAACTGAAGACCATCACCGATAAACCCGTCACACACGTACTCAACACCCATGTTCACGGCGACCACTGGCTTGGCAACCACGCCATCGCCGACGCCTATCCCGGGGCACTCTTCTACGCTCACCCGCTGATGATCGAGCGCGCGCACAACGGGGTTGCCCAACAGTGGCTGGATCTGATGCTGCGGTCGACGGAGGGTTTCACCGCAGGAACTGTCGCCATTATCCCGACACATTCGACCGCCAATGTGAAGGAGTTGCGCACCGGCGGCGTAAGCTTCCGCTTTCACGCTCCCGAGAAGGCGCACAGCGGTACCGACGTTATGATCGAGGTCGTAGAAGAGTCAGTACTGTTTCTCGGTGACAACGTCCTCAATGAGCGTATCGCGCGCATGGACGACGCCAGCTTCAGAGGCAATATTGCCGCCTGCGAAGCGGCCATCGCGCTTAATACCCGGCACTATGTTCCCGGACACGGCCGGAGTGGTGGCATCGAGCTGCCCAAAGCGTTCCAGAACTACCTGATGACCCTTTACCAGGAGGTCAAGCGCCTCTACGAGGAGGACCTGAGCGACTTCGAGATGAAGCCGCAAATCGTTCCGTTGCTGGAACCTTTCAATCGATGGGTGAACTTTGACGACCAGATCGGGAGGCACATCAGCCTGGCCATTCTCGAGGTGGAGCAGGAGAATTTCTAGGGAGTGAGAGCATGCGCTTTCTGGTGCCAGCGTCGCACGCATAAAAAACCCGGCTTCTTGCCGGGTCAATAATATGCTTTGCAGCACATCGCTCCTCCGTGACGATCTCCCTCTCTTATTGTCAATATCCCTGTCGCTCCAGGGGCTTATTATGCTTGGGATGGTAAAAAAAGATATAGGGTTATTTGTAGGAATTTTCTGAAATAGCAGACACCGGACAGAAAAAATGGACCGCAAGGCACTCGAGCAGATGCTGGCACGGGGAATAGACAACCCGCTGCTCCGTTACACACTGGGCACCCTCTGCCTACAGGAGAAGTCGCCAGAGCAGGCACTCATCCATTTGGAAATGGCCCTGGCGCAAGAGCCCGGGCACTCGGCAAGCTGGAAGAGTTACGCCAAGACGCTGACATTACTCGGGCGTACCGAAGCGGCGATCGAAGCCTACCGCAAAGGAATCGCGATCGCAGCAGAGAAAGGCGACGTCCAGGCGGTCAAGGAGATGGAAGTGTTTCTCAAACGGCTGCGGAAGCCGCCGTCGTAGCGGATCATACGGTCTGAATGCAGACCTGGTTTCTGCCGCCCCCCTTGGCACGATAGAGCGCTGAATCGGCCCGTTTATAGATCGTATCCAGATCCTCGCCGGTGTTTCCGGAGGTGTAAATACCGATGCTGATGCTGCACGATATCTCGTACTGTCCGTGACGGATACTGAGCGCCTCTACCCCTCGCCTTAGCCTGTCCGCGATATCTTTCGCATCCGCCGATACGGTCTGGGACATGACGATGCCGAACTCCTCACCGCCGATACGACCGAAAATATCAGCCTCCCTGATACAGCCACGACAGCACTCCACGATTGCGCAGAGCACCGCGTCGCCCGTCGGATGGCCGTAGATGTCGTTTATCCGCTTGAAGTGGTCTACGTCGATGATCGCCATACTGAGCGGATTGGCATATCTTTTATGCCTCTTGCGCTCCTGCTCCGCCAGATCGAAAAAAGCGCCTCGATTGAGCAGACCCGTCAGATGATCCGTTCTGGCGCTCTCCCTGAGCTCCTGTTCGAGCAGTGTGCGCTTCTGGATCTCCCGATTCAGATTTTGATGTTCAAGCTGCAGTCTATGGCTTCTGTCCTGGCTCTTGCGGTAGTGGAAGGATCGTGAGTACTCCAGCCACACGGAGATCACCAGGCAGACACTGTAGGTGACGAGAAAACGCACTTGAAAGTCCGGCGGATACTGATGCACTCCGCTGAAGAAGTGTTCCGGCAGCAGATAGGTCAGAACAGCGATTGCGGGAACCAGCGAGGCCCAGAGTGCACCCTCCCGATAGCCTAAAAGAAAACAGGTGATCGGCGGCAGCGTGTAGGCCCAAAGCGACTTGGAACCGTGCTCACCGCCTATGACGATCATATAGCCGATCAGGCAGAGATAAAGCAGTGCGTTGACGCGGTAGACCAGACCACTGTTACCGCTGTGACGCAGATAGAAGACACCGGTGACCAACGCAATCGCGCAAACGGAAGCGAGCAGCGAAACCACCCGCTCCCCCTGTATGAGATTCAGCGCACCAAATCCCAGCATGCAGGGGATTCCGAGGATAAGAAACAAGATATAGTGAAAAAAGCGTGAACGCTCCTCTTCCGAGACCGGGGCCTGATCCGTAAAACCCGAGACTCTTCGCCGAATATTCTGTAGCAGACTCGAAAGCATCAGACAGACTGGGACCATCCGGCAACGCGTCCGAATCGATCGTGATCTGCGCAGACCCGCCCAGGTTCGACTTGGTGGCGTACTCTGGCGGCCGTGAATGCTGATACAGAGGTCACTTTTGAAGGCGAGATTTGCCGCATGAGTGGAATTTCTAAAGCCTGCTGACGGAGCGGACGACCCGGACCTCGCCTAGCGGGCCATATCCGTGGCCGGTCAGCTGACGGTCGTTGAAAATGAAAGTTTCCTCACCCTAGATCGGCCGGCAGTTCATTTTTCTGTACCGACGAACAATCTATTTACAGCATGTGACCGGATCCGGGTGGTGCTGGAGGAGAGCCGACAAGTGCGGTGGATCGAGTCAGTTTCGATGCCGCAGTCGGTAGCGGCCACCCTCAAAAGCGCAGAAGAACTGCACTATCTGCGGATGATTGATCTCGCTCCGGTCGATCGAGCACTCCAGATTCCGCTGCGCCACGTAGGTGCTACGATCGGAGTCATCGACCAATACCCGGTACCAGGGCTCGTTTTTCGGCGGTCGACTGGAGGCGACACGTTCGTACCAGGTATCCGGCAGCATGAACACCGGATCGACGTCACAGACCACACCGCGATAGTCGAACAGTTTGTGATGAACGATCTGTCCGATGGGGTAGTCGGCAGCAGCAATGACAGGATTCATGGCGCCTCCTCCTGCAGACGTTGCAGGTGCTCTCTCCAGTTGACCTGCTGCTTCTCGCCCAGTTCCCACAGATAGCGCCAGTCGAACAGCCCCGAATTGTGCCCGTCGTCGAAGTATAGCTTGACCGCATAGTTGCCGACCGCTTCCACTCGCTGCAGCGTCACCCGCTCCTTGCCGGTCACCAGGATGCGCCCCTTGCCGTGGCGTGCGCGCACCTCCTTGCTCGGTGAGAAGACACGCAGATACTCCCAGGGAAGCTGAAAACCGGGCGCATCTGCGTAGACCAGTTCCAGCGTGCGTGAGGTGCGGTGCAGGATCAGCTCAGTGGGTATCTGATATTTGCTCATCGCCGGTAGATTGGATCACGGCGAAAAAAGTTCAACCCCAGAATCGACGGGGAAACCAGCTCTCGATTCTCCTTCAATATGGCAGCGTTTATAATCGCAACGATCTGGCTTAGAAAACGGACCAACCATTCATGAAACATATCAAGAAGGCACTCTCCTATTCGATCGCGGGCAGCATCGGCCTCACGGTAATCGCCAGCCTCAATGGCTGCAGCGAGCAGCCGGCGCCGCCGCACCAAGTCGACGGTGGCAGCATGCTGGATGCCGCCGCCGAACAGAGCCAATTCCTGGTCATCGAACAGACCGGCACCGCCCCGGACACCTACAAAGTGGTGGAAAAACATCCGACCAGCGGACCCACCCGGGCGATCCTGCGGGATATGGAGGGTCAGGAGCGCTTTCTCAGCGAAGAGGAGCTGCGTTTGATCGCCGAGCAGGAAGCGGCCAAAGTGGAGGCCGGCACCTCCAACCTGACGCAGGATCCGGGCATGCACTCCGGCGGTTTGTCGCTTGGAGAGACGATCCTCGCGGCCGCGGCCGGCTCTCTGATCGGCGGTATGCTGGCCAACCGATTGATGAGCAACTCCAATTTCCAACGCACTCAACAGCGCTACGGCGGCGGTCGACCCACCACCTCCATTTCACGGCCACTGAGCAACCAGAGTGCGCAGAGCAAGCCGCGCAGCGGATTTTTCGGCGGCAGCAGATCGGGCACCAGTTCCAGTCGTGGCATCTTCGGCTCTTTTGGGGGTTGAATCGATGGTCACCACCCGCCATGTAGAACCGCTGGACAAATCGCTGCTGGAGGAGGTCGGCATGAGCTGGCACACCGACTCCGACGGCAGCGACTATATCTGCGATGAACTTGTCCTGGTCGGCGAAGAGGAGGCGGAGGCTTATTATGCAGCCGCGAACGCGCTCTACGATATGTTCGTGGAGGCTGCGCAGCATGCAATCGACAACCGGCTCTACTATGAGCTCGGCATCGCCTCCAACCTGGTCAATCTGATCGAAGAGAGTTGGGAGCGGGACGACTGGCACCTGTACGGACGCTTCGACCTTGCCGGAGGTGTGGACGGCGCCCCTATCAAGCTTCTGGAGTTCAACGCCGACACTCCGACGGGACTGTTCGAAACCTCGATCGTGCAGTGGGCCATACTGAAAGCCAACGGCATGGATGAGTCACTGCAATTCAACAATATCCAGGAGATGCTGAAAGAGAACTTCCGCCGCCTGGTGACCGGTGATGGAGACGCAGAATTCGAGGAGATCTACGCCAGCCAGAAGCTACTCTTCTCCAGCGTGCGCGATCTGCCGGAGGAGGAACGCACCGTCAGCTATCTCCAGAGTGTGGCCCGCGATGCAGGCTTTTACACCGATTTCTGCTACCTCGACGAGGTCGGATTCATCGCCGACCAGGGAGTATTCAACCGTGATCACCAGTTGGCCGACTTCTGGTTCAAGCTCTACCCCTGGGAGGATATCGCCAGCGACGAACTGGAGCTGACGCGGATACTCGAAAAAATTAGCAGGCGCGGTCACACCCGTTTCATCAACCCGGCCTATACGCTGTTGTTCCAAAGCAAGGGAATGCTCAAACTGCTGTGGGATCTCTTTCCAGAATCACCCTATCTGCTGCCCACCAGTTTCGAACCGCTCGAGGGGATAGCCCAGGTCGAGAAGAAGATGTACGGCCGCGAGGGTGCAAACACACGGATAGTCGCCGCTGACGGGAAAACGGTGGCGCAGACCGACGGTCCCTATGCGCACCATAAGAGCGTCTATCAGCAGTTCGTCGAGCTGCCGCAGGACAGCTCCGGCAATCGCTATCAGGCCGGCGTGTTCTACATCTGGGAAGCCTGCGGTCTCGGCTTCCGCCGTGGGGATGTGATTCTGGACAATATGAGCAAGTTTGCCGGCCATCTGGTCACGACGCAGACCAATCGGCTGGCGTGAACGCAGCGCGTGCCAGCCAGCCATGCCCGCTCAAGGCCGGGCGACGAACAGCGTCCATCTTCGGCGACTACTCCGGCTTGTAACCGATGCGGAAACCGCCCCAGTGGCGTCCTTTCACATAGATGGGGACCGACAGGTCGTGCATCACCTCACCGGTATCCCTCTTGTAGGTTTGCAACAGAAAGGGATCGGTATGCGCGCCGCAACGGGCACCGGTGGGATCGTTGAAAATTCGTTTGGTGCGATTGTTCAGCAGATCGGTCTGGTAATCTCCGGTCAACGGTTTGGAATACCTCCGGTTGTGCGTCGGGAAGTAGCCGTTGTTGTCCACTGCACCGGCATAGGCGATATTCGGATTCGATTCCAGAATTGGCTCCTGTATCGGCGGCAAAAGTTCATCGGTGAGGGTATCGAACTGGGTCTGGTACTTCGGCGGATCGCTGCCTTCAATCGGACGATAATCGCGATCGAACAGCGCCTCCATGCTGGTCTGGCCGCGTGCGATCGCGCTCTCGAACAATGCTTCTATCTCCGCCGCGGCGGTTGTCGCCTTTCGCTGCATCCTGTTGTGATAGGAGTCCAGATCCAAGCGCAGCAGCAGCGCATGCATCCCCTCCGCCATCGCCGCCAGCTGCAGCGCCTGATCGGAGACCCCCAGAATCCCTTTTTCCGTCATTCCAAGGTGACCGCTGACTGAATTGATCGCCTGGGAGATCTGATTGATCTGCGTGTGGCTCCCTTCCGTGCCTTGCGCGATCTCTCCGACCTGCTGCATCATCGACTCGGAAGAGCGGTTGATCTCTGCCAGCTGGCCGCCCACCCGCTCCGTCTTCTCGGCACCATCCGCAATCGACTCCACAAGATCGCCTATGGAGGCGACGGCATGTTTGATATCCCGCCCGATCTCATTGATCATCTGGCCGATCTCGTCGGTCGCACTCGCGGTCTTCTGCGCCAGCGATCTGACCTCATCGGCCACGACAGCGAACCCCCTGCCCTGATTACCCGCTCGCGCCGCCTCGATGGCGGCATTCAGGGCCAACAGATTGGTCTGTTCGGCAATCCCGCTGATAACTGCGGTAATCTGCTGGATCTGGCTGGATTTGGAGCTGAGATCGGCGATCATGAGTGACGCGTCGCGTGCCCGGCTGTTGGTCTGGCGCATCTGCGCCACCGCGGCGTCGACCGCTATCTGCCCCTCCTTGCTGACGCCTTGCGCCTGCTGCGCCAATCTAGCCGCATCGGCAGCGCGACTGGAGGTATCCGCCACGATACTGGTCATATGGCCGCTGGCAGCGACAATGCCGTTGATATCCTCAACCTCCGCGTGCACCTTGCCGGAGATGATATCAGCGACATGGGAGACCTCGGCTGCGGCGATTGCAATCTGGCTTCCGTTACCCACCAGCCCTTGCGCCATTGTGTAGAGTTCGTCGATCGACGCTGCCATTTCGCTGTAGCGGGAACCCAGGCCCGGATGCCGGAACAGCTTCGCTTCATCATAGCCGTGCAGGCCCTTGCCCTCAGGCTCGGAGCCGCTTACCTTGGCTGCAATGTGATCCAGCCCCCCCTGCAAAGGTGCGACGATCCAGTGGTAGGAGACCGCGGCAACGATCAGCGTGGTAGCCAGCGTCGCCGTCAACAGAATCGCCAGATCACCGACGCTGTCGCTCATCCAATAGTGCAGCAGCAGTGCCAACAGCCCACTGCCCGCCACAGCGACGATTGTCGGTATCAGGAATACCCGTTTACCCCGTCTGACCAGCATATTTGACCCTCTCGATGAGACTTGCAGCCAGAAGCCGAAATTTCCGTATAGGAACTATCGGTCGGTGGAAGTTGATACTTTAAGCACGCCTCACGAGTACTCCACCGGCTCAAGACGACGGATTCGGCTCAAGTCCCGGAAGTTTCCGAGTCGGCTGCAAGCCGACTCGCCAATGGGAGGGGAAAAACAGGGTAAGCGTAAAAACTGAGCTCAACTCAGAATACTGTCGAGATCCTCGAGCGAATAACCGAATTGATCACCGTAACGCTGCCTGAGATCACGATCGGCCGCCACTCGCGCATCGGCCTTGGCGCTGCCGGATTCGAGGTGCGATTCGTACTGGGCGCGCAGATACTGATGCCGTTCCCAGGTCTTCTTTCTTTCGCTGATGGAACCGGTATCCGAGGCCCGATCCAGTTCGTCGACCTCCGTGAACGCAACCGCATCAGTCGCGCCATGCTCTGCCGGCGCGGCCGCCGACCTCGCCTGCAGTTCCGCCTTGAGCTGTTCGATCTCACGCAGCAGCATCTTTTTCGAATTTGAAGAGGATTTCTTATCTGCTTTTTTCCCCCCTTTGTCCTCCTGCAGTAACCGCTTGAGGAGTTTTTTCTCTCTCTTCTCCCTGCCCTTCTCTTTTTTCTTCTGCTTCTCTTTTTTCTTCTCTTTCTTCGCCATTTCGCACCCTGGAGTCAAGCTGAAAAAATGCAGTTTAGGCAGGAGTATAGATGGAAAAGCCGACAGTTACAGGTTGCTTCTCTTTCCGGCTGCGGGCGTGGATGGGGAACTCGCGGCAAGGCCTGACCGTCGCCGCTTCCGCGGTGACGGTCGGATCGATGGTCAACACGGGAGTATCAGGGTGAAGGAATCTCTTCGATGTAACTGCGCGCAATCGGCGTCTGTACATAGTATCGCTTGCCGTTCTTGCGCACCCAGAAGAAGTAGTAACCTTTCTCCGGCTCACTGGTGACCTTGCCATCGATCACCTCCCAGGAGTGTACATGGCTGCCGTCAGCGTAGGTGACGCGATAATTCCCCTCCAGCCAGGTCACGCCGATCCGGGAGATCCTGTTCTGTTGCTCCTGCGTGCACCCGGCGAGCAGAAGTGCCGGGAGTAAGGAGAGACAGAATATGCCTCGTGGCTTCATGCTTGCGCTCCGTAGACCGGTCAGCGGTCGGTCAGTTTTATCTCGATGCGCCGGTTACGCGCATATGCTTCGGCGCTCTCACCGCGGTCGACCGGATGGTACTGACCGAATCCGGTTGCCGCCAGACGCTTGGCTTGGATCCCCTGCGAGGCGAGATAGCGAACCACGGAGACCGCTCTGGCGGTCGAGAGCTCCCAGTTCGACGGAAACTGATCGGTATTGATAGGTTGACGGTCGGTATGACCGTCCACTCGCAGTATCCAGCTCACCTCGGAAGGAATCCGCGAGGCGATATCATCGAGAGTAACGGCAAGCTTCGCCAGCTCAGCCTTGCCGCGCTCACCCAGCGTGGCGGACCCGGAGGCGAACAGCAGCTCGGATGGAAAAACAAATCGATCGCCGACCACACGGATATTCGGGTTCTCGCCGAGAACCTTGCGCAGCGTGCCGAAGAACTCTGAGCGGTACTTTTCGAGCTCGTTGACCTGCTGCGCCAGCAGCAGATTGAGCCGTTTGCCGAGGTTGCTGATCTCCAGCTCCTGCCCCTGGCTCTTCTCCTCCGCCAGCTTCAGCGCCGAGCTGATCAGCTGCAGCTGTTCGCGCAGCGCCGCGATGCGTTCATTCAGCAGCGCGATCTGCGCCCGTGCGCTGCTCGATAGCGCTTTCTCCTGCTCCAGCGCCTGGCGGCCCGATTCGGCGATCACGAACAGCTCCTGGATGCGGATATCCTTCTGCTCGATCTCCTGCTGCGCCAACAATGTGCGCTCCTCCTCGTCGGCAAGCCGGGCCTGTAACGCCTTGCTGCGATCACGCAGCAACCCCACCTGCGCTTCACTGCCCTGCAACGACCCACTCAGATCGCCCACCTGCTTTTCAAGCCGGGCACGCAGCTCACGCAACGCAGTGATATCCTGCTGCAGCGAGGCCAGTGTGCGTAATTGCAGATCGATGGTCTCCTTGTCCGCCGCAACCACCTGATTGAGCCTCTCGACTTCGCCGAAGAGCTCGAACTGCTTCTCCAGGCTGCTGCTGTATTCATCGGAGATGGATTTCACCTTCTCGTCCAGCGTACTGCTCTTCTCCTGTTCCAGATCGAGCAGCGCACTGATCTCCATCAGGCGTGAGTTGAGATCGGCCAGTTCGCGATCGCGCGTCGACAGCGTCTCCGTCAGAAACACCTGCGCCAGCGTGAATATCAACAAGGTGAAGATCACCAGCATCAACAGCGCTGACAGCGCATCGACATAACCCGGCCAAACATCGATGGCGTTGCGGGAACGGCGGCGGCTGGCAAGCATCTATCTGGCTCCGTGACCCGGCTGCGGATCAGTCCGACTTGGCGACTTCGTCGCTGAGCAGCTCGCGCAGCAGCTGATTCTCCTTCTGCAGCTCCGCCACCACACCCGAGAGATCCTCACGCTCGACCCTGTGTACCATCTCGACCTCTTCGATCGAATCCGGTTCGTCAATCAGGTGTGTCATGCCCGACAGCCACTCCTCGAGGCCGTCATAGAAACGGTTCTGCGCATGACCGGCCTGGATATCGAGAAAGCCCAGCACCAGCGAACCACCCAGGCCGAAGAGCGATGAGCTGAAAGCCGTGCCCATTCCTGCCAGCGGTTTCAACAATCCACCTTTGAGCTCGTTGAAAACGGCGGCGAAGTCACCGCCCCCGACCTCCAGCCCCATGATCACCTTGCCCACCGCCTCGATCGTACCGAGCAGACCCCAGAAGGTACCCAGCAGGCCGAGAAAGATCAGCAGGCCGATCATGTAGCGAGAGATCTCACGCGACTCGTCGAGGCGGGTCCGAATGCCATCCAGTACCGTGCGTAAGGAGAGAGCCGACATGCTGAAGCGATCGCGCTTCATGTGGCTATCGAGGCTTCTGGCCAAAGGCTTCAGCAGCCGGGGTTCGCGCGTCACCGACAGCCCGGTCTGGCCGGTGCGGAATACCTTGATCCACTCCAGCTCCGGCCCGAGTATCAGCACCTGTCGAAAGGTGATCAGCACGCCGATCAGCAACACTCCGAGAATCAGTCCGTTGAATACCCAGTTGGCCATGAAAGCGCTTTCCAACGGCTTGAAAAGCAGCGTGCAGACGGCACCGACGATGACCAGATAGAAGAGCATCCAGAAGATCGTATGTTTAGGGTTTCTCATGCGGCTATCCCGATTTCGTGCGCGCCATGCCCCAACGGCTGCGACGATGTGCTATTTTGCGCGCAAACATACCATAACCGCACACCCTTATCCTAAATTAGATGCCCGGCTCGAGCCCTCTCCGTCATGCTCTGCTGCTCTGCCTCGTACTGCTGACGCAGGCATTGCCTGCCGGTCAGCGCCTGGGAACGCCGCTGCGCCTGCACGAGGATGGCCGCGTCATCGAGCGGCATATGGGCATCAGGCTGCTCGGCGCGCTCGTACTCAGCGGCCGCCCGGAGCTGGCGGAGCTCTCCGATCTCGCCTGGGACCAGGACGAACAGCTGCTGTACGCGGTTTCGGATCGCGGCCTGCTGCTGCACCTCGAGCCGGTTTTCGAAAATCAGCGCCTGGTCGATGCGGTCCTGCACCACGTCTATCCGCTAAGAGATGGCAGGGGCAAATCCCTGAGCGGCAGCAGTGCCGACGCGGAGGGGTTGGCGCTGGAGAATGGCGACAACGGCATCCGCGGCGACAGCCGGCTCAACGTCTCATTCGAACGCAAGCATCGCATCGCCCGCTACACCACCGATGGGAAGCTGATCGGAAAGCTGCGGCTGCCCGCAGATCTGCGCGACCCCGACTTCTATCGGGGCCACAACAAGGGCCTGGAAGCGCTGGTTCTGCAGCCTGTATTCGGCTTTCTCAGCGCCCCGGAAAAACCGCGTGAAGGGTACACCATACCGATCTACAGCATCTCCCGGGGAGAGCGCTGGCACTATACTCCGGCGGTCTCCTACGGCGCTCTGGTGGCAATGGAGAACTACCGAAATGATAGTCTGCTGGTGCTCGAGAGGGCCTATGAATCGATGCTTGATCCACTGGTGATCACCTTGTCGCTGCTGCCGATAAGCGCCACCAACCGCGAATCGACACCGCGGCCGTTGCGCATCGCCAGCTTTGACAGTACCCGGGGGTGGTTGACGCAGAACTTCGAGGGACTGGCGAGGCACCAGGGCGATCGCTACTTCATGGTCAGCGACGACAACGGCGAACCCTTCCTGCAGACCCAGCTGCTCTATTTCGAAGTGGCCCCCGAGTGAGATACCGCGCGCACCCTCAGCCCGAAGGCGATTCGAGCAACGGTTGCAGATAGGGCCAGACGTTGTTCAGCATCTGCGCCTGTGCATCCGCCGTGGGATGCAGATTGTCCGCCTGCATCCAGCCGGGCTTGTCGGCCACCTCCTGCAGCAAAAACGGCACCAGCGGCAGCGACATGCGCTGTGCGAGGTCGACAAAGATGCGGTGAAACCTTTCGGTGAATATCTTGCCGAAGTTGGGTGGCATACGCATCCCCAGCAGCAGCACCGCACACCCCTCCGCGCGCGCGCTCTCGACCATCTGCCGCAGATTGCTCTCGATGGTGGAGAAATCGACGCCGCGCAGGCCGTCGTTGCTGCCGAGTTCCAGAATCAGGATACTTGGTTGATGCTGCCGCAGCGCCTGTGGCAGTCGACCGAGACCGCCGGCGGTGGTATCGCCGGAGATACTGGCGTTGACGACAAGGTGCGGATAACCCTCGGCAGCGAGCTGCTGACGCAGCAGGCTGACCCAACCCAGGCGTTGATCGAAACCATAAGCGGCGCTGAGGCTGTCGCCCAGCACCAGAATCGCCGGCTGAGCGGCGGCAGCGTTGCTGATCGGCATAACTGAGATAAGAAGCAGCAGGAGAACTGTTTTCATGGTGGTTGATTCTACCCCACTGCGCGCACGGCGTCTGAGCAAAAGCATCGCCGCTCCCGCGGGTCGCATCGATATTCTCCGGAGCATCGACTTCGAACTGGCCCCCGGCGAGGCGGTCGCCATCCTGGGTGCGTCCGGTTCGGGAAAATCGACGCTGCTGGGCCTGCTCGCCGGTCTGGATGACGCCAGCGACGGCGAGATCGAACTGTTCGGCCGCGAACTGGGTCGGATGGACGAGGACAGCCGCTCCCTGTTGCGCGCCGGGCGCGTCGGTTTTGTCTTCCAGTCGTTCCAGCTGCTACCGGGCATGACCGCGCTGGAGAATGTCATGCTGCCACTGGAGCTGGCCGGTACTGCAGCTCCCCGAAGACGCGCCGAAGAAGCGTTGGAGCAGGTCGAGCTGGCGCGCCGCATTCATCACTACCCCAGCCAGCTCTCCGGCGGAGAGCAGCAACGGGTCGCCATCGCCCGCGCCTTCGCCACCCGACCTGAGCTGCTGTTCGCGGACGAACCGACCGGAAGCCTCGATCAGGCCACAGGCGGCCGTATCTCCGAGCTGATGTTCCGTCTGCGCAGGGAGATCGGCGCCGCGCTGCTGTTGGTGACGCACGACGCGCACCTGGCGCAGCGCTGCGATCGTCGGCTGCTGTTGCAGGGCGGCGTGCTGGAGGCCGCATGACAGCGCTGCGCTTTGCGCTGCGCCTGTTCCGGCGCGACTGGCGCAACGGCGAGTTGCGGCTGCTGGCGCTGGCGCTGGTGCTGGCGGTGACCGCGGTCAGCGCCGTCGGCTTCTTCACCGATCGCGTCGGCCAGGCGATGGAGCTGCAGGCGGGCGAAGCGCTGGCCGCCGATCTGGTACTCTCGAGCCACAACCCGCTCGACCCCCGCTACCAGCGGAAGGCGGCCGAGCTCTCGCTCGAGAGCGCGCAGACACTCGCTTTTCCCAGCGCGGTGCTACACGATGATCGCACCCGGCTGGTAATGGTCAAGGCAGTCAGCGACAACTATCCGCTGCGCGGCGAGCTCCGTACCCGGGACGCGCCCGGCGCGCAGGAGCGGCGTGCCACACAGGCGCCGACCAGCGGCGAACTGTGGGCCGATGCGCGGCTGTTCGCCGATCTCGCTGTCGCCGTGGGCGACTCCCTGGATCTGGGCGAACAGCGGTTCCGGCTCGCCGCAGTCGTCAGCCGAGACAGTGGCGAGGCGTCGAACATGTTCCGACTCGGTCCCAGCGTGCTGATGAACCTGGCCGATATCCCCGCCACAGGTCTGGTGACGCCGGCGAGCCGCGTGCACCATCGGCTGCTGATCGCAGGCGCGCCGGGACAGGTGCAGGCATACCGGCAGTGGGCCGAAAAAAATCTTGATGTGGGCGTCAAGCTGAATCACCTGAGCAACGCCCGCCCGGCACTGCGCAACGCGCTCGAGCGCGGCGGCCGCTTTCTTGGCCTCTCCGCGCTGGTCGCGGTATTGATCGCCAGCGCCGCGGTCGCGCTCTCCAGCCGTCGCTTCGTCGAGCGCCAGGCGGATGCCAGCGCCATTCTGCGCTGCCTCGGCGCCACCCGGCCACTGCTCGTGCAGGTACTGCTGATCCGGCTGTTGCTACTGTTGTTGTGCGCAAGCTCGATCGGCCTTTTGCTCGGCCATATGGGCCAGCTGGTACTGACGGAGATGGTGGCACGCTGGTTCACCACCGAATTGCCGCCGCCGGGGCTCTACCCGTTGGCAATCGGCGTCGGTACCGGACTGGTGACGCTGCTCGGTTTCACCCTGCCCCCGGTGCTTCGGCTCGGATCGGTCCCGCCGTTGCGGGTGCTGCGGCGGGATCTCGAAGTGGCGCCGGTCGCGAGCTGGATACTGGCCCTGTTCGCCTTTGCCGCGATGGCGCTGCTGATGCTCTGGCAGGCCGGCGAGGCAAAGCTGGCGCTGCTGGTGATGACCGGCGCGCTTGCCAGCACCGCACTGCTGCTGTTGACGGCGCGCTTGATGGTCGCGCTGCTCACCCCGCTGCGCCATCACAGCAACGCGATCTGGCGTTATGGCCTCGCCGGACTGGCGCGCAACCCGGCACTGACCAGTCTGCAGATGGCCGGATTCGGTCTCGGCATTCTGGCACTGCTGCTGCTGACGCTGGTCCGCACCGACCTGCTCGCCGCCTGGGAGCGGACCATCCCGGACGACGCCCCCAACCAGTTTCTGATCAATATCCAGCCGCAGCAGGTGGAACCGTTGCATAACTTCCTGCAGCAGAAGAACGCCGGCCAAAACGCGATATATCCGATGCTGAGGGCGCGCCTGACGCAGATCAACAGCGGCGCAGTCTCACCCCAGACGTACGACGACCCCGACGCGCAGCGTCTGGTGGCGCGCGAATTCAATCTCTCCTATGCCAAGCGTATGCAGTCGGACAACCGCATACTGCAAGGCCACTGGTGGTCGCCGGCGGAACTCGATCAGGCGCTCTTCTCGGTCGAGCAGAGTCTCGCCCGGCGTCTGCGGATCGAGCTCGGAGACCGCTTGGTGTTCGATCTCGCAGGTACGCCGATCGAAGGCCGCGTCAGCAGTATCCGCTCGGTGCAGTGGGACTCCTTCCAGCCCAACTTTTTCGTCATCGGCACACCCGGGCTGCTCGAAAAGCTTCCAACCAGCTATATCACCAGCTTCTACCTGCAGCCCGGCCGCGAGCGCCTGCTGTCGCAACTGGTGCAGCAGTTTCCGTCGGTCACCACGATCGATGTCGCGGCGCTGCTGCAGCAGGTCCGCGAGATCATGGCACGCGGCGCCATCGCCGTGGAGTACGTTTTTCTGTTCACGCTGTTCGCCGGTGTGCTGGTACTTTACGCGGGCATCCAGGCAAGCCGCGAGCACCGCCGCCAGGAGTCGGCCATCCTGCGCACACTGGGGCTGAAGCGGCGGCAGCTGCTGTTCGCCACCATGATCGAGTTTCTGTTGCTCGGTGTGCTGGCCGGCGCGCTCGCCAGCGCCTGCGCCAGCCTCACCGGCTGGGCCATCTCCGATCAGCTCTTCGCCCTGGAGTACCGCTTCAACCCGCTGCTATGGCTGGCGGGAACACTGGGCGGCGGTATCGGCATCGCCGTCGCCGGAGTGGCGGCCACCTGGCCGCTGGTGATACATCCGCCGTTGCAGACACTGCGCGGTGGCTGAGCCTTGGACTCCGTCACCGGTTATCTGCTGACGCGTCACTGGCGGGACGGCGCCGGCGGTGTCGATCTCGACCTCTGGGCCTGGAGCGAGTCGGGGCCGTTGCGACTGCGTTTTCCCGACCAACGGGCAGTCTGTTTTATCCGGCGCGACCGGGACCTGCCGCTGAGTGTCAATTGCGAACGCAAGGCGCTCGCACTTGCCGATCTGGAGGGCAATCCGGTCGACGCAATCTATTTTCGGCAGCAGCAGGATTTGACCCGCCTGCGCGGAATGGCCAGCGGTGGCTCGCTGCCGCTGTGCGAGTCGGAGATCAAACCCGCCGACCGATTCCTGATGGAACGCTTCATCACAGCCGCATTCCAGGCCAGCGGCGAAACCCGGCAACACGACGGTTACCGCGAAATGATCAACCCGCGAATCCGACCCGTCGAGCTGCAGCCATCGCCGCGCTATCTGAGTATCGATATCGAAACCGATGTCGGCTCCGGCGAGATACTCTCGATCGGCTGCAGCAGCCACGAGACGGCGCTGGTGCTGATGCAGGGGCAGGAGGAGGATTGGCCCGGCGACGGCGCGATCAGCTGGTTCATCGACGAGCCCGCGCTGCTGCGAGGTTTTCTGGCCCAGCTGGTAGGGCAGGATCCCGACCTTCTGCTGGGCTGGAATCTGATCAATTTCGACCTGGAGACGCTGCAACGGCGTTTCCAACATCACGGTATCCCGTTCCACATCGGCCGTGGAGGAGAAACGGCCGCGATCCTGCAGCCGCGGCAGTCCGGCCAGCCGCGCATCGCCGCGATCCCGGGTCGCGTGGCACTCGACGGCATCGACAGTCTGCGCGCTGCTTTCTGGTCTTTTGAGAGCTTCTCGCTGGAGCGGGTGGCGCGCGAGCTGCTCGGTCGCGGCAAGCTGATCGACGAAACCGGCGACAAGATCGCCGAGATCCGCCGCCTGTTTCGTGAAGACCGGCGGGCGCTTGCCGCCTACAATCTGCAGGACTGCCGGCTGGTCGAGGAGATATTTGCCGAGACCGGATTGATCGACTTCGCACTGCAGCGGGCGACGATGACAGGTCTCCCGCTCGGCCGGCAGGGTGGCTCGGTTGCCGCCTTCGACAATCTCTACCTGCCGCGTCTGCACCGCGCCGGCCGGGTTGCCTTCGACATCGGCGCGCGGCAGTTCGACACCGCCAGCCCCGGCGGTTACGTCATGAACTCGCGGCCGGGACTCTACGACAACGTGCTGCTGCTTGACTTCAAGAGTCTCTATCCCAGCATCATTCGCACCTTTCGCATCGACCCGCTGGGACTGGCGGAGCCGGGCGAGGAGCCGGTCCCGGGGTTTCTCGGGGCAAATTTTTCACGCCGGCAGAGCATCCTGCCCGAGATCATCGGTGAGCTCTGGCAGCGGCGCGATCTCGCCAAGCAGCGCCGGGATCTGCCATTGTCGCAGGCGATAAAGATCATCATGAACAGCTTTTACGGCGTGCTCGGTTCCAGCGGCTGCCGCTTCTTCGATCCGAAACTGGCCAGCAGCATCACCAGACGCGGACACCAGATCATCATCGAGAGCCGCGACTGGCTCGAAGCGAAGGGCTTTACGGTGATCTACGGCGATACCGACTCGCTGTTCGTGCTGCTGGGGACGGGACACGGCGAGAGCGAATCGATTGCAACCGGCCAGCAACTGGCAGCGCGGTTGAATCGCTGGTGGCAGCAGCGCCTGGCAAGTGAGTTCGACCTGGAGTGCTTCCTCGAGATCGAATTCGAAACTCACTTTCTGCGTTTCCTGATGCCCACCATCCGCGGCTCGGAGACCGGCAGCAAGAAGCGTTACGCAGGTACGGTGCGTAACCGGCAGGGCGAGCTGGAGGTGCGCTTCAAGGGTCTGGAGAGTGTTCGCAGCGACTGGACGCCGCTGGCGCGCGAATTCCAGCAGCAGCTCTACCGCCGTGTCTTTCTGCGACAGCCATACCACGACTACCTGCGGCAGACGGTCGATGCACTCAACGCCGGCGCGTTGGACCGTCAACTGGTCTACCGGAAACGCGTTCGTCGCCGACTGGAAGAGTACCGCCACAATGTACCGCCGCATATCCAGGCAGCGAGAAAGTCACACAAACGCGGGCGCTGGATAAGTTATCTGATGACAGTCAATGGCCCAGAGCCGGTCGACAACCGGCAGAGCCCGATCGACTACCGGCACTACATCGACCGTCAGCTCGCCCCCGCGGCCGACGGCATACTCCACTTTCTCGACGAGAGCTTCGAACGACTGACCGCCGATCAGATGGATCTGTTTTGAGGCTGCCAGAGGTTATTGCCGCGCTGATCGCCCGCTCCTGCCGTTGCGCCGTGTGATCAGGTCGCCGCTGCACACCTGACAGCGCCTTTTTTGCTATGCTCCTGCGGCGATCGCTCCGTTTATGAATAGTGCAACCAGGACGATATCAACCTTATGGCTCAATTTCGGCACCCCGTCAATGACTAAGCCATCCGGCTCACACGCCTATCAACCTGAGATTCAGGGGCTGCGAACGATCGCGGTGCTGTTGGTGATCTTTTATCACAGTGGCCTCCCCGGTCTGCCGGGGGGGTATATCGGAGTCGACGTCTTTTTCGTCATCTCCGGGTATTTGATAACGTCGCTCATACTGCGCGAGATGGAGCGTACCGGTGCGCTTTCGCTGCGCAACTTCTATGCCCGGCGTATCAGAAGGCTGCTTCCGGCCGCGGCCGTGGTTCTGACAGCAACCATAATCATCGCCTGGTTTGTCTACTCGCCGCTGAATCTCAAACAGTTCTCTTCGTCCGCCTTTGCCACCGCCGTCTACCTCAGCAATGCCTGGTTCGCCCACCTGTCGACCGACTATCTGGCCGAGGATACGGGCGCCAACCCGCTGCTTCATACCTGGTCACTCGGGGTCGAGGAGCAGTTCTACATCGTCTGGCCGATTCTGCTGCTGATGGTTTTCCGCTGGGGTGCGAGGGATTCGTCGCACAGACGGCTCTGGTATGTTTTCATCGTCACGTTCGCCGTTTCGCTTTCCGCCGCTGTCGCGCTCACGCAGATCAATCAGCCCTGGGCCTTTTTCAGCTCTCCCACCCGCGCCTGGGAGTTCGCCGTCGGCGCCATGGTCGGCCTCTGGTCTCAGGGCGAACGGGCGCGACATCCGATGACCTCTGTCCTCATGGGTCTGACCGGAATGCTCTGCATTTTCGCCGCTGCAGCCATCTATACCCGCCAGACTCCATTTCCCGGCTACGCCGCACTGTTACCGGCCCTGGGCACCGCGGCAGTGATACTCTCGGTGCAACGCGGGGAACGGCACCTAGTCAAGGCGATTCTGTCGCAACCGCTGATGCAGCGTATAGGCGACATGTCCTACTCCCTCTATCTGTGGCATTGGCCGGTCTTCGTCTATGCCGACTACCTGTTCACGGAGCGATCGCTCGCGGGCAGGTTTGCCAGTATCGCGCTGGTTTTCCTGCTCTCCTGGCTGACACTGAGACTGGTTGAAAATCCGATCCGCTTCAGCCGTCCACTGTCGGGCAGAGCGACCCGCTCGCTGGCACTGGGCATGGGTCTGACCTTCTCCGTGGCGGGAATCGCCTTCGGCGTAAGAGCGATCGCAGCCGACAATCTCGACGCACCCGAACAGAAACTTTTCCAGGCGGCCAAGAACGACAGGCCGAGAATCTACAGCGACAACTGCCATCTGGACTACCCCACGACCCAGCCGAAACTGTGCAGCTACGGCGCCGAAACGGGCGCGGGAACCATCGTTCTGTTCGGCGACTCGCACGCCGCCCACTGGTTCCCTCCACTCGAGGCGATCGCCTCAAGGAACGGTTGGCGGCTACTATCGATGACCAAATCGGGATGCCCCTCGTTCGATCTGGAGCCGTATGACAGCAAGCTTGGCAGGTTCTATACCGAGTGCACGGAGTGGCGAAAAAATGTCATCGAGCATATCGCCCGCCTGCGTCCGAGCCTGATCATTCTGTCGAACTCGAGAGGTTACTTCAGCGATCAGTCAGGGCAGCCGCAGAGTCTGCCCCGGAGCCTCGAGCGGACACTGAAACAGCTTGCCCCGGTCAGCGAGCGTATCGCGGTAGTGTACGATACCCCTTGGATCGAGCGGGATGCACCCGACTGCCTTTCGCATGCGGCCTGGCTGAACAGAGATCCATCCGTTGCCTGCCGCTTCTCCATCCCCAGTCAGGCGGAAGATCCGCTCCATCGCTCTCAGGACGCTGTCGTGGCAAAGTTCACCAACGCCTTTAGCGTCGACATGAACAACACGATCTGCGACAGGGATGAGTGCTCCGTATACGAGAACGGGATCACCAAATTCAGTGACAGACACCATCTGACGAAAACCTACAGCCTCACTCTTGCAGACGACCTCGAAAAAAAGTTGCGCCGATTTCGCGACTGACAGGCTGTCGGAATCAACGCAGGCAAGACGAGGTGGGAAATGCTCGGTAAACACGATTTACAACTGGCAAACGAGCAGTTTCAGGTAATACTCGACGCCGTACCGAGCCGCATCGGTAAATTGCCCACAGCGCCGCAAAACGCGAATTGGATCGCCCGGTTTGGTCGGGGAGTTCCCGAGGCAAGCGACACCATCTGCTAGCGATACTGCTGCAAACGCTGCGCGATCTCACGGCTCAGCCTCGCCAGCGCCCTGCTCTGCGCAGCCACTTGGGCTTCGAAGCCGCTGCCTCCGATCGGCTCGCTGATATCACTGCGCGCGATCGACAGCAGCTCCCGTCCGTCGTCGCCGAGGATATGCCACTGCACGCTGAGCAGGATCTGATTGTTGTCAGTGGGATCGAAACGCCGGATATCGATTGTTACCTGATAGTCGGGCACCACCGCCCGCTCCCAGGGAAAGGCAACCACGGCGTCGCTCCCGAGCACGCGTGAAAGATTCTCTGCCATCACCCATTTGATATTGGTCTCCAGCGATCCCCCCCAGCGATCGAACTCCTCCAGTTTCAGGCGATTATCGCTTTCGCGCGCGACGATCTGCGGCCGCTCGAGGTAGTCCGCCAGGCGTATCGGCCCTACTCCCAGAACCAGGCCGGACCGTCCGTCGCTATCCGCGCCTCCCGCCACTTCCGCGGTCAGCACGTAGAAACGCGAAGGGGGCGTCGAGCTGCAGCCACTCAACCATGACGACAGCATCAGCAACAGCGGTAGCATTTTTCTCATCGGTGAAGATCTCTCGCTTGCACGCTAGCGTTTGCCGCGCAGCAACGCGTCGGGGTGGCGTTCCAGATAATCGGACATGATTCTGAGCGAGCGCGCGGCATCGGTCAGATTGCGCATCAGTGTCAGCAGCTCATGGCGCAACGGCGATTCGCTCCCGATCAGCTCGTTGGTCGAGCGAAATGCGCTGTCCGCGGCCTTGAAGGCCGATTGCGCCGAACCGGCGGCCTGGCGCATACTGGCAAGCGCCGGCTGCAGGCCGCTGTTCAGATTACGCAACAAGGTGCGCGCGTCGCCGCCGACCGAGTCGAACAGCAGATTCGCGCTGTCGACGGCAACCTGCCCCCTCTCCACCAGCTGCTGCAGCTGATCCAACACCAGCAGCAGCTTGTCGGCGGCGGGGTCGGTTCGCGCTCGCAGCGCTCCAATGGCGGCGCGCGCATCGGTCACCGTAGCGCTTGCGCCGTCCAGAATCTCCGTCAGTCGTGGCGAATTGATCAACCGGTCCAGGCCTTCGATCACGCGCAGGCTCGAGGCAGCCAGGCGTTCGATGGGAAAAGATTGCACGGCGTCGATCAGTTCGTCCAACGTCGACGGGATCGCGGGGATCTCCAAACCGTTCCGCTCCCGTCCGCGCAGAACCACCTCGGTATCCGGGTAGAAGCCGAGATCGACCCGCAGCTGGCCGGTGACCAGGCTCTGCATGTCCAGCCGCGCGCGAAGTCCCAGGTTGATCAGTTTCTGCAACGGATCCTGCTGACTCTCGCCCGCGATCAGGGTGTCGCTCCAGAGAATTTTGTTGCCATCAATCTCTATTTCCACCGGAACGATGAAATCCTCGTCCTCCGGATAGAACCCGACCTGGACGGAGGAGACCTGGCCAATGCGTACGCCTTTGAGAACTACCGGCGCACCGACCTGCAGACCGGCGGCGCTGCCCTTGAAATAGATGTGAAAGCGATACCAGTTGTCACCATAGGTACCGGTACCAAAATAGAGCGTCGTCGCCAGCGCGAGCGCCAGCGCAACCATCACGAAACCTCCGACCAGCGCCGGATTTGCCCTTCTAGCCATCAGACCGGCTCTCCCATTCCGTTCGCTCGCCGCGCGTCAAAAAACGGATCACCCGCGGATCCCTCGACTCGCGCAACAATCGGGCCGGATCGCCGCCGGCGATCTGGGTCTTGCTCTCGGGATCGAGAAATATCGAGTTGTTGCCTATTGCGAACATGCTCGCCAGCTCGTGCGTCACCACCACCACCGTCGCTCCCAGGCTGTCGCGCAGCTGCAGAATCAGTTCATCCAGCAACCTGGCACTGACCGGATCGAGTCCGGCCGATGGTTCATCGAAAAAGAGCACTTCCGGATCGAGCGCCATCGCCCTTGCCAGGCCGGCCCGCTTGCGCATGCCGCCACTGATCTCCGAGGGGTAGTAGGCTTCGAACCCGGCCAGCCCCACCAGAGCGAGTTTCAGGCTAACCAGTTCATCGATCTCGGCGCGCGCAAGCTGCGTATACTCGCCCAACGGCAGCGCAATATTCTCTGCCAGCGTCATCGAACTCCACAGCGCGCCGCTTTGATAGAGCACCCCCATGCGCTGCTGCATCGCACGCTGCCGGGGCTCCTCCGCCTCCCAGAAACTGGCGCCGTCGAAAAGCACCTCGCCCTTTGCCGGCGATTTCAGGCCGACCAGATGCCGTAGCAGCGTGCTCTTGCCGCAACCGCTTCCGCCCATGATGATGAAGATATCACCCTGTTCGATACGGAAATTGAGGTCGCGTTGTATGACGAAATCGCCATAGGCCATCGTCAGCGCGCGCACTTCGATCTTGGCGCTCGGCTGCGTCACCCTATCAGACCCCCAGCGCGTTGGCGATCAGCGTCATGATCGCATCCGCGACGATGATTGCGACTATGGCCATCACCACCGCGGAGGTGGTGGCTTCGCCGACCGCCGAGGCCGAACGACCGCAGCGGATGCCCTGCATACAGCCCGCCACCGCGATCAGTACGCCAAAGACAAGGCTCTTGACCACTCCGACGCCAAAATCGGCCAGCGACACCGCGGCCAGCGTCTGCTGCAGATAGAGCGACGGAGAGATCTCGAACAGTGTGATGCCGACCAGCATCCCGCCCATTATCCCCAAAAGATCGGCGTAGATGCAGAGCAGCGGCATCATCAGCGTAAGTGCCAGCATGCGCGGCAGGACCAGGAACTCGAGTGGATCCACGCCCAGCGTGCGGAAAGCGTCGATCTCCTCATTCACCTGCATCGTGCCCAGCTGCGCGGCAAAAGCGGCGCCGGTCCTGCCGGCCATGATGATGGCTGCCATCATCGCTCCCATCTCGCGCGCCATGGCGATCCCGACCAGATTGGCGACATAGATCTGGGCACCGAACATCTGCAGCTGCAACGCGCCGATGAACGCCAGGATCAGCCCGACCAGGACGGCGATCAGCGCGACGATCGGCAACGCATCGATGCCGTTCTGTTGCACGAACAGGAACAGGTCCGAGGCACGCATGCGCGCCCGCCCGATCAACATTCTGAAAAGCGCCTGGAGCAGTTCACCAATAAACTCCAACAGCGCTTTGCCGCCATCCAGAAGACGGTAGATCTGCTCTCCGACAGTGGCCAGAAGACCCCGCCGTGTTGCGCCGCGCCTCGCGCCCGCACGTTCCGGCACCTCCGTCGCGAGCTGCAGCAGTCCCCTCACCCCCGGCGGCAGCCCTTCGTAGCGGACGACGATACCGCGCTTCTCCAGCGGCGGGATCAACTTCAGCAGCCAGTTGACGAAACGGCTGTCCCAGCCACGGAGATCGGCGCTGTCGAAACGCAACTCGCCCTGAAACGGCTGCGGCAGCTGCCGCAGCAACTCATCCCTGGCGGGAAGTGTGCACTGCGCGCGCCAGCAGCCGGAAAAGACGAGCAGCAGACCATGCGCCTCACTGCTGTGCAGCATTGCCATGCCCTCCTGATTGCCGTCACCCGGTTGCCTGCCGTTCATGGCGGCTATTCTACAGGGTTGCGGTCGAAGCAATAGCATCATCCCGTAGTTGGCCAAATTGAGTACACTTACCTCAAGCGGAGAAGTTCAACAGCAGTGGCAGATGGAGCATCCATGGCGATCAGCATTTTCGATCTCTTCAACATCGGCATAGGCCCCTCCAGCTCGCATACCGTCGGGCCTATGCGCGCCGCCCGTCGCTTCGTCGAATTGCTGTGCGAGCGTTCGCTGATAGCGAAGACCCGGCGCCTTCAGGTCGAGCTCTTCGGTTCGCTCGGCGCAACCGGAAAAGGGCATGGCAGCGACAAGGCGATTCTGCTCGGACTCGAGGGTGAAACACCCGAGCTGGTCGACACAGGAGAGATAGACAGGCGGCTGGCGGAGATCCGTCAGCGCTGTACGCTGCAACTGACGACCGCTCACACCGTTGCATTCAACGAGTCGCATGACCTGCTGCTGCACAAGAAGCGCAGCCTTCCGTATCACTCCAACGGCATGCGCTTCACCGCCTTCGACGAACGCAACGGCAAGCTCCTGGTCACCCACTACTACTCCGTCGGCGGGGGATTCGTGGTCGACGAGAGCGCGATCGGGAGTGACCGCATACAGCCGGACCGGCGTGAGCTGACCTACCCCTTCGCCAGCGCGGCGGAACTGCTGCAGCAGTGCCACGACAACCGGCTCTCGATCAGCGATCTGATGCTGGCGAACGAGAAGTGCTGGCGTGACGAAGCGGCGATACGCGAGCGCCTGCAGAAGATCTGGCAGGTGATGCAGGCGTGTGTCGAGCGCGGCTGCCACACCGAGGGGGAGCTGCCGGGCGGTATGCGAGTCAAACGGCGCGCGCCGACGCTGTTCCGCCAGCTCAACAGCCAGCCGGAGCGTTCGTTGCAGGATCCCCTGACCACGCTGGACTGGGTCAATCTCTACGCGCTCGCGGTCAACGAGGAGAACGCCGCCGGCGGGCGCGTGGTCACCGCGCCGACCAACGGCGCCGCCGGCATCATTCCGGCGGTGCTGCTCTACTACAGCCGCTTCCATCCAAAAGCAGATGAAGCGGGCGTGTTCCGTTTCCTGCTCACCGCCGGCGCCATCGGCATACTCTACAAAGAGAACGCCTCGATCTCCGGTGCCGAGGTGGGCTGCCAGGGAGAGGTCGGCTCGGCCTGCTCGATGGCCTCGGGTGCGCTGGCCGAAGTACTCGGCGGGACGCCCGAACAGGTGGAGAACGCGGCCGAGATCGGCATGGAGCACAACCTCGGACTCACCTGTGATCCGGTCGGCGGGCTGGTGCAGGTTCCCTGCATCGAGCGCAACGCGATGGCCGCGATCAAGGCGATCAACGCCGCGCGCATCGCGTTGCGCGGTGACGGTCACCATTTCGTGTCGCTCGACAAGGTAATCAAAACCATGCGCGATACCGGCGCTGACATGAAGAGCAAGTACAAGGAGACCGCGCGCGGCGGACTGGCGGTCAACGTTATTGAGTGCTAGCCGAGATGAGCGAGCGAAGGATCTTCATCAGCTACCGCAGGCAGGGCGGCATCGACAGCGCGCGGGCGCTCTACCAGCAGATCAAGGCGTTTCAGCCCGACTGGGAGCTCTTCCTCGACGGCGAGAATATCTGGCTGGGCGAGCAGTGGCAGCAGAAGCTGGCGGCCGAACTGGCACGTGCGGACACCCTGCTGGTGATCATCGGTCCCGACTGGCTCGAGCTGGCTGACGCCGAAGGGCGGCGCCGGCTCGACGATCCGCTTGATGTCACCCGCTGGGAGATAGTTCAGGGACTGGGCAATGCGCAGACCACGGTCATTCCGGTCTCGGTCGGCGGTGCGGAGTTTCCCCGTGAATCCGAGCTCCCGGAGGCGTTGAAACCGCTTGCCGGACGGCAGGGCATCAGAATCCATCCCGACCCCTCGAGCTACGGATCCGACGTCGAAAACCTGATCGCGCGCATCCAGAGGCGCACCCTGCGCGACAGCTTCCGCCGGTTTACCGACCGCAATGCGCTGGAGCGGGCTCGAAGGGTGGCGACGCCCCTGCTGACTGCGCTTTTGTTCTCGCTTATGTGGGTCGGGCTGCTCGACCTCATGGCCCTGGACACACGCGCCAGCATATGGTCTTTCGCCCTCTCGGAAATGGTCGCCCCGCAGGCACTCGATGAAGAGATCACGCTGGTCGCCATTCCCGCCACCTTCGATACCAGGGCGCCGGACGCACGCCATCGATACGCACAGCTGATCGATATCCTGAGCGCTGCCGGTGCCAGACGCATTCTGCTCGACCTCTATTTCGAAACACCGCAACCCGCCGCCGACGCTGTGCTGGCGGCCGCTCTGGCAAAGGCTGCGGAACGGCACACCGAGGTATTCTTCGGCTTCGATGAGACGATCGAGGGGGCGCCGCGTACGGTGCCCGACCTGGCTCAGCACGCCGATGGCCTGGGTCTGCTCTGTGCCGGCGGACGCCTCGACTACACGCAGGTCATGCCCGTGGTTTTCGACTACACCCCTCCCACCGAAACGGTGCAAGCCGGGATAAGCCCGCTGCCCGCGCTCGCGCTGCTGGGCGCATTCGGCCCGCTTTCGGTTCGCTATCTCAACCAGGAGGCGATGTCACTCGAACTGCAAGGCGCCAGCGAGACCTTTCGGCCGGCAATCTCCATGCTCGATCCAATCGTCAGACCACACAAGGGGTGCAAGTCGCTGCGCATGGGAACCCAGGCGGGGCTGATCTTTCTGCGACTGTCGCCGCTGGAGCAGATGCGCGCCGCCGCGCACAGGCTGATGCTGACGGACCTCCTCTCCGGCGCTATTCCGGATTCGCGAATCGCGGGACGCATCTTCATCGTCGGTCACGAGTCGCGGGAAGAGATATTTCAGGTCGCCTACCGCATGCAGATCGAGGAACGATTCGGCTATGAGCTGCACGCCGATGCCATCAATACCCTGCGCAACGAACGCATTGCCCGCCCCCTGCCGCTATCGGGAGAGTTCGTCCTGCTGCTGCTCGGTGTGGCCGTGGGCGGCTGGCTCGGCGTGCGCCTGCACGACCGCTCCGCCCTGCTGCGCTGGATGGTGGTGCCCGCGGCAGCGCTGCTGACGCTGGGCGCCGGCGTACTCTCGCTCGCGCTGTTCGACCTGATCCATCAATTCGCCTACACGCTCTTTGCGCTGCTGCTCTCCTATGCGCTCTTCATCCATGCCGCTCGCAAGCGCCTGGGTCGCTCCTGAGCGCTTCCGGCGCTACTCCAGGACCCAGAACTGCACCGATACCGTTGAACCGCAGGGAACCTGCCTGCCGGCGGAGGGCGTGTAACCGGTAACGTAGGCGTTGTCCCGCACTCTCCCCGACGCGCTCATGGTCAGGCCTGCGCCTCGGATGAGTTGCTCGGCCTGGCGGTAGCTGGTCGAGTTGACCTGCAGTTTCGGCACATAGCACTGGCGTGCGGGGACTTTCAACGTCAGCACTACCGTGGAGCCGCAATCCACCTGACTGTTGCCGGACGGCGACTGACCGCTGATGGTGGCTCCGTCGCCATATCTGCCCTGTATACTGACGTTGAATTTACTGCGTTGCAGGGTGCTGACCGCCTGCTGGTAGCTTTGCCCGATGACATAAGGCACGGCGCATCTGGGCTTCTCCTTGGCCAGCGTCAGATGAATCCTCTGCCCTTTGCGTACCAGTGTCTGGGCCGAGACGGACTGATTGATGACCGTATCCCTGGCGTAGCCTCGCATCTCCTGGTAACTGGTGGTGTAACCAAGGCCCTGCCGCGACAGCTCCGCCTGAGCCTGTTGCGATGTCTTGCCGATCACCTGGGGCACCCGGACCGCGGCCTCCGCGAGAACCAGGGTCACGCTGCTGTTGGGATCGACCAGGGTACCCGGATTGGGATACTGGTCGATCACGCTGCCGGCGGGATTGCGGTCATCGAGACGGTTTTCGACCCGCCCCGCCTGCAGATTGTTTGACCGCAGGCTCTGCAGTGCGTCCCGATACTGGCTACCGACCAGGCGCGGCACGGTCGCCGTCTCCGCGGCCAGCGTCAGATCCACACGACTGCCGGGCTCGACGCGACTGCCGGCCAGCGGACTCTGCTCGAGCACGGTGCCCGCCTCGGAATGGGCGACCCGTCGCGTGTTTATGCGCCCCACGGTCAGCTGCAGCGCGCGCAGCCGCTCTTCTGCCGCCTGTCGTTGCTGTCCGATCAAGCCGGGCACCAGCCTGGATTGCGCCTCGACCACCAACCTTACCTCCGAACCGGCGAACACACGGTTGCCTGCCGATGGGTGCTGCGACAGCACCTGATCCGGCTGCAAATTGCCGGTGATGCGGTAGTCGAGCGGGCCCATCCGCAGCTTGCGCTGCCCAAGCTGGCGACGCGCATCGTTCAGGGTCCGTCCGTGCAGGTCGGGCACCAGCGCAGACTCCGCCACCACCCCTATATCCACAGCGCTGTCGCGCATGACGATGGTGCCCGCAGCAGGCAGCTGCCGTACGACCCGGCCGACCTTGCCGTCGCTCAAAATCTGCTCAACCTGACCGAGGTGCAACTTGCTGCTTCGCAAGCGGCGCTCCGCGTTGCGCTGCGAGACTCCCCGCAGATCGGGTACCTTGGCCGGTTCCGCCTCCACTTCGAGCGCGACCCGGCTGGCGACAGGCACGCGTGCGTTGGCGGCGGGATTCTGACCCACCACCGCCCCCACCTCCGCCCGCTGCGTCAACCGCCGAGTAACCTGGCCGCTCTGCAGCCGTTCGCGCCGCAGGGTCTCGATCGCCCGCGAGCGCGGCATGCCGCCGAGATCCGGAACGATGACAGGGATGTCGCGACGCCCGGTTCCCTCCCAGACCCGGTTGATCTCATTGATCATTTCGTTGAACTCACCCTGCCCGAGACGCCGGGTCTGCGGCGCTTGCGCGGGTGTCAACCGCGCCTGCTCGCGTTCGCCCAAGCGCTGCGTACGCCAGGAATTGCTCTTGGAGCTGAGCCTGACCACACCCTCGAGCACGGTAATCCGGACATTCTGCGCACGGTCCGCCTCTACCAGATACTCGGTGCCCTCGGAGCCGGCGGTGCCGTACTCGAAGTGGATGTTGAAGTACCCCTTGACCTTGAGGAAGATCTTGCCGAAATCTATCCCCAGCGAAGGATTGAGTATCTTCACACGCGTCGACGGAAAGAGAATCACATCCCCCGAACCCTTCAGATCGCCTTCGAAGCTGAGCGTCGCGGCGGTATCCGGCCCGGTTTCCAGAAGATCGTCCTTCTTCAGCGTCATGCCCTGCGAGACATCCAGCCGCTTGCCTTCGCGCACCACGAAGAACTCACCCCCGGTCTGCACCCAGCGACCGTCACGCGCCACCATCAGATGGTCGAGGCGGGCGAATCCGCATCCACTGAGGAGCAGTGTCAGTGCCAACAGCAAGAGCAGAGAACTCGCTGGTGCCGATTTCGGGAGCATGACCTGCCGCCTCTCAGCTGGCGGTTGGTGCAATGTTTCAGAGGTGGGATGCGGGGAAGCGAGGCAAGCGTCAGACATCAGCGATCTCCCAAATTCCGTTTACTCCAGGCCGTGCCTGCCGGCACGAGACACGCTTTTATTCAATGATAGCACCTGCAAACTTCAACCTTGGAGTAAGCACGGTATTATCGGAAGGAATCACTCCCTGCGCCAGGATCTGCGATTTATTACATAGTCGCCCAGATGCCCGCGAAACGGCAGCAGCAGCAACCCCGGCAAGCGAATAACCTCCGCCGGATCGTGAAAGTCGCGTATGCCTATCGTCATGCCCTGATGGCCACCACGCGGCTGCGCGCGATAGGTACCGAATATACGGTCCCACCAGGGCAGATTGAAACCGAAGTTGCTGTTGGTTTCGTCATCCTCGATCGAGTGGTGGACACGATGCATGTCGGGTGTAACGACGAAGTGGCGCAACAACCGATCGAGTTCGACGGGCAGACGGATATTGCCATGATTGAACATGGCGGTGGCATTGAGCAGGACCTCGAAAAGCACCACGGCCACCACCGGCGGCCCCAGCAGCACGATGGTGGCGAACTTGATCAGCAGCGACAGCAGAATCTCGAGCGGATGAAAACGGCTACCTGTGGTGACATCGTAATCGGGATCGGCATGATGCACGCGGTGCAGCCGCCACAGCGCGGGAATGGCGTGCACCATCACGTGCTGCAGCCAGATCACGAAATCCAG
>JAGRGU010000121.1:223-13913 GCA_020445335.1 Gammaproteobacteria bacterium | reverse complement strand
CCCTTTCCCCGCTGTTCAATCCGGCAACTTGATCGCGTAACTTCTGATCCGAGCATCGAGCGTCGGGCGGGAGATATTGAGAATCTCGGCCGCGCGTTTTTTCTCGTAACCTGTGTATTGCAGGATATTTTCGATATGCGCCCGCTCCACCTCCTGGATTGACTGGACCATGAGTGGCAGGCGATTCTCGAATGCCGTCTCTTCCAGCTGCAAGGTTTCCGGTAGCATCACTTCGCCCGGTGATAGCAGTACGGCACGGCGCAGTGCGTTCTCGAGCTCGCGTACGTTGCCGGGCCATGGATAACTGTTGATTCTGTCGACTATCTCTTCGGGGACAATCTCCACGCTGCGGCCGGTCTCGCGCCTAATCTTTTCGAGGAAATAGCTGATCAACAGAGGGATATCCTCCACCCGTTCGCGTAGCGGAGGCAGTTCTATGGTAACCACTTTAAGCCGGTAGTAGAGGTCCTGTCTGAACTTCCCGCTGCTGACCAGTGCAGCCAGGTCTTTATTGGTGGCGGTCACCACCCTCAAGTCGGTCTCTATCGTTTCGTTGCCGCCTACACGTTCGAACTTCTTCTCCTGCAGAAAGCGCAGCAGCTTAAGTTGAATGTCGGAGGAGATTTCTGAAATCTCATCGAGAAACAGCGTCCCCCCCTGGGCGATTTCGAACTTTCCCAGTTTGCGCTGGGAAGCACCGGTGAAAGCACCTTTCTCGTGCCCGAACAACTCGCTCTCCAGCACATTGGGAGCCAGCGAAGAGCAGACGACCGGAACGAACGGAAGATTACGGTAACGGCCATTGAAGTGAATCGCTCTGGCCACCAACTCCTTGCCTGTTCCGCTGGCGCCGTAGAGCAGCACCGACGCACGATTGTCGGCGACGGCGCCGATAATCTTATATACCGCTTTCATGCTTTTACTGCGTCCCACGATGACATTGGGCTGGAAGGTGCACTCCGGCGTATCGCAGAAGGAGACACCTTTCTCCGACAGCGCTGCTATCTCCCCTATTTTTACGATGATTTCATCCAGTTGATCGAGATCCAGTGGTTTGCCGAGGTGGTCGATGGCGCCGAGTCTGATCGCTTCGATGGCGGTGTGCATATCGTCGTAAGCGGTGATCATTACCACCGGCAGCGAAGGCTTTCCCGCTTTAATCTCCCTGAGCGCCTCGAATCCATCCATCTCAGGCAACCTTAAGTCCAGCAAGACCAGATCAAACGGCGAACTCAACGCGGTTTCCACACCCCGCCGGCCATCCTCGGCGGTTACCACTGTGAACCCTTCGGATGAGAGGTGCATCTCCAGGCTTCTGCGAATCGATCTGTCGTCGTCGACTACGAGAATATTCTTCATGGCTCGATTCAGTTCGTTCTTTTCAGCTCATTTCACCAAAGCCGTCAATATAGTGTCGTTGTGCTTCCAGAGGAAGCTGAAGGGTGAAACGCGTGTTTTCCCCACTGGTTGTATCCACGCTGATGCTTCCCTGGTGATGCAGTACGATCCCCTGTAGCGTGGAGAGACCGAGCCCTCCGCCCGCGCTCTTGGTGGTGAAGAAAGGATCGAAAATCTGATCACGCAGCTCCGGTCTGATGCCGCACCCGCTATCGATCACCTGGATGCTGATGCAGTTCTCAAGAGTTTCACCGATGAGCGTCAGCAGGCGTGGGCCGGAACAATTCTCCATCGCCTCGATAGCATTCGACGTCAGATTGAGGATGACCTGCTCTATCTGTTCAGGGTCGCATACAGCCGTCAAACTGGTTTCGAGCTCGACATCAACCCGGATACCCGCCTCCTCGAAACGCTGCTCGAACAACTGCAGTACACGCCGGATGATTGCTGCGACTGAGGTCGATTCGAGCCTGAGCGGTCGCGTCCGGGCGAAGTCCATGACATCGTTCACCAGACGGTTAAGACGCAGCATTTCATCTTCGACAATAGCGAAATTCTCCTGTAGCTCCGTTTGTGGCTGATAGCGTTTTCGAATCATCTGAATATTCATACGGATTGCGGTGAGCGGGTTCCTTATTTCGTGAGCCAGGCCTAACGCCAGATGGCCTACCGCCGCCAACTTTTTTGCCGCGAGCAGCTCATCGAAGGTCGACTCCAGTCTGGATCTTGTCTCCTCCAGATCTTTGCTGTGGCCAGACACCTGTCGCGAAAGATGGTGGTTCCATGCCAGCAGCAGCGCACACAGCAGTAGCGTAACGAACAATACGACGAACACCATGGTATTCGTGTAGCGCTCCTGCTGGTGCAGGAAAGAGGAGAAAAGAGCGTCCACTTCGCGCGCCGGGGTGGCGACTCCCAGCATCCATAAATTGTTCTCGATCTTGATCGGGTGATAGCCGACCAGTTTGCGGACAGGCAGTTCTGTTTTAACCGGATCGATGTATTCGTAGTCGCTCATCCCCGGCTCGCCGTTGCTGAAAGAGCGCAGCAGTGCGTAAAGTTTTGGCCAGCGCTGGAAGAACGTCTCCTTGAACTTTCTGTCGGTTACCTTTCCCAACGGATCCACCAACACCGTCTGTTCGCTGACATCGACCAGCCAGGCAAAGCCCTGCTCTCCAATACGCACCGAAAGAATCTGCTTTTCGGCCAGCTTGTCGAAATTGACCGTGAGCATGGCGACGCCCTGAAACCTCTCGTCTGAATCGTATATACCCTGGGCAACGATCAGCGCCTTGTCTCCCCGGTTCTGCCCGCCCTCCAGCTGCATGAATGGGGAGAGATACATCTGGCCCCGCCTGCCGATATTTTTTGCCCATCGAAAATAGTTGCGCCATGCGTAGTTGCGCCCAAGGGTGTAGCTATCGTACGGGACGATGGAGATAACCGTGCCGGCGTTGTCGAACACCACCAGATCTATAACCGAACTGTCGGACAGACCCTGGTAGATTCGCACCAGGCTGTTATCGAGTAGGAGTGCGCGTTCCGGAGTGCTGGTTTGGTTCTCGAACAGGCCTGAGACCAGGCTGAGAATACGGTGAAAGGAGTGAAAGGTCTGCTCCACCGAATGAGCCGCCTGTTCCGCCAGCAGCAGTTGCTGGAGATTGTACTGCTCGAAAAATTTCTCCTGTGCTTCCGCGCGAACGGCATCGGTGGCCTTCAGAATACTGACGAGCGCCAGTGTACCGACCATGATCAGCAGGACGATGGCGGACCACAACCAGAATGGTTTGGCGATGCTTATGCCTGGTTGTCGGTTTTGCAAGAATGCAGTTTTCCAGTCAGCCGGCTAAACCTGCCAGTATTCGACAGGTACCGGATCGATTCACCTTTTTTGCCTTCTCGTCACGGCATCATACACACAGATACTGCTTGCACAAATCGGGATTTTCCAGCAGCTCCCGGGATTTCCCCTGGTAGGCGATTGTACCTTTGTTCACGATATAGTTGCGGTCACAGATGGGGAGCAGGGCATCCATGTCCTTGTCCACGATGATCGAGGCGATGCCGGTTGCCTTTATCTGACGAACGATCTCCCATATCTCGAGACGGATCAGCGGAGCGAGCCCTTCGGTCGCTTCGTCCAGAATGATCAGCCTCGGATTGGTCATCAATGCCCGTGCTATCGTCAGCATCTGCTGTTCGCCGCCCGAGAGTTGATTGCCCATGTGGTCTCTGCGCTCGTGCAGCCGTGGAAACAGATCGAATATCCGTTTCAGCGTCCAATCGTCTCCTCCGGCCGGTCCGCTGCGGGATGCCATGGTCAGGTTTTCCAGAACATCCAGGTTGGGGAAGATGCCACGGTCCTCCGGTACGAAGGCGATACCTTTTCGGGTGGTTTCATGGGTACTGGCTCCGGTACACTCCAGGCCATCCACGTGGATGGATCCGGACCTCGGCGGCGTCAATCCGAGCATGCTGCGCAACAGCGTGGTTTTCCCCATGCCGTTACGTCCCAGCAGACTGACGGTTTCACCTGCATCTATATGGAAGTCGACGCCGTGAAGGACGTGGCTGTCGCCATAGTAGGTGTGAATCTTCCTGGCTTCGATAATAGGGGGGGCGCCGTTCATCTCTCGGTCCGATCCCTGTGGCCCAGATAGGCATCCTGGACTTCAGGGCTGCTGCGGATCTGCTCCACGCTGCCGGTCTCAAGCTCGGCCCCGTTGACCATGACCGTCAAGGTGTCTGCAACAGCGAATACCGCATCCATGTCATGCTCGATGAGAATAAGGGTCCGCTCTTTCGCCAGCTCCCTGAGCAGGCCGACTACCGCCGTGGACTCCTCAGAACCCATGCCCGCTAACGGTTCGTCCAGCAACAGGAGTTCCGGCCCGGTGGAGAGCATCATCGCGATTTCGAGCTGACGCTGTTCTCCATAGCTTAGACTGGATGCGGCATGATTCATTTTTTCGGTAAGCCCGCATGATTCCAATGCCTTTTCCGCTTGCATGCGCACCTGCCGAAGTCGGCTTGCCGGCAGAAAGAAGCGCATGGAGGTACGCAGCATGGTTTGCGCTCCAATCCAGCAGTTCTGAAGACAGGTGAACTGGGTGAAAATATTCGTTTTCTGGTAACTTCTGCCGATGCCGATGCGCGCCGTTTTCTCTGGGGTATGGTTGGTAATCTCCTGACCCTCGTAGTAGATGTGACCGCTGCTGGGTTGGAGCTCGCCGGAAAGCAGATTGATCAGCGTTGTCTTCCCCGCACCGTTGGGTCCCAGAATGGCGTGCACTTTTCGGCGTTCGAAGGAGATGGAGAGATTGTCCACCGCCCTGAGGCCGCCGAAATGTTTGCTCAACCTTTCAGTGCGCAAGATGCTGTCAGTCATCGGCATCCGCCTTGGCCAATCCTTTCTTATTCAAAAGCGCATGCAGACTGTAGAGCGCGCCGGCAATACCGTTGGGGAGAAACAGCACGATTGCGATGACGATTCCTCCCATGATTATCTGCCAGTGATCGGTGATTGCAGGCAGAAGGTCCTGCAGAAACACAACAGCGAAAGTTCCGATAACGGCCCCGAACAGGGTACCCATACCGCCGAGAACCACCATCATGATGGCGATGCCGGACTCATGCCATGAAAGATAGGCGGGTGTGACGAAACTGGTGTGAGCAGCCTCCAGAAAACCCGCAAGTCCGGCAATGGTTCCGGCAATGACAAAACTGACCAGCTTGTAGTACTGCGTCGAGTAGCCCAATGCTCTGACACGCTGTTCGTTTGCTTTTATGGCAACCAGGATATATCCGAAAGGTGCCCGTAGAACCATGCTCAGAAACAGATAGACGGCTACCATCCAGGTAAGCACGAAATAGTAGAAGTGGTGCTCATTCCCCAAGTCGACCAGCTCTTCGGCTGCAATCGACAGATCCGGTTTGGAAGAGATGAAAATACCGTCGTCGCCGCCGAAGTGGGGTGATTCGAAGAAGAAGTAGAAAAACATCTGGGCAAACGCCAATGTCAGCATAATGAAGTAGATGCCTGACGTGCGGATACAGATCCAGCCAACGATAAGCGAAGCAAGGGCGGTGCCGGACAGGGTCAGGGTGAGCGCCCACCAGTAATTTATCTGTTCGGCATCCTGAAAAAAAATGGCCAGGAAATAGGCGCCGATGCCGAAGAAGGCGGCATGCCCGAAGCTGATCAGGCCGGTGAATCCAATCAACAGGTCAAGGCTGATGGTGAATATGGAAAGAATCATGATTTTGGTGATCAATTCGGTGTAAAAATCGTCACCAACAAGGGGGAATATCGCCAATAGTCCGATACAGAGCAGCAGGAACAGCATGATGGGTCCGGGTGTTTTCTTCATTGTCAGGCCCTGCCGAACAGGCCCTGTGGGCGCCAGATGAGCACGGCGGCCATCAATGCGTAGACGACCATGCTGGCCATTTCGGGCAGCAGCACTTTTCCGAACGTATCGGCAAGTCCGATCAGCATGGCTCCGATAAAAGCGCCCTTGATCGAGCCGATCCCGCCGATCACGACCACTACGAAGGAGATGATCAGTATGTTGTCACCAATGCCTGGATAGACGGTGTTCACCGGCGCGGACAGCATACCCGCCAGTGCGGCCAAGGTCACACCCATACTGAAAACGACAGCGAACAGTCGGTCTACGTTTATACCCAGAATCTGGACCATCTCCCGATTGCTGGCACCGGCGCGAATGGTCATTCCAAGGCGCGTTTTCTGAATGACCCAATACATGCCCAGCGCAATGACGATGCAGGAGATCGATATGAAGAGGCGGTAAACCGGGTATGCCTGGTTTCCGGTCAGCTGAAACGACCCGGCGAGTGTTTGGGGTATGGGGACGCTGTGGACGTCGCTGCCCCAGAGAATACGCTGGGTTTCGTTGGCGATGAGGATGAGACCGTAGGTCAGCAGAACCTGATACAGATGGTCCCGCGCATAGAGTTGGGAGATCGCAAACCTCTCCACCAGATAGCCGACCCCGAGACTGACCGGCAGGGCAAGAAGGATCCCGGTAAAAAGGTTGCCCGTCAATCCAGTGAACCAGAAGCCCAGATAGGCACCGATCATGTAAAACGATCCGTGGGCCAGATTGATAATGCCCATGATGCCGAATATCAGCGTTAGACCGCTGGCCACCAGAAACAGCAGAAAGCCGTACTGGATACCGTTCAGCAGTTGGATCAGATAGAAGGAGCTGTCCATAGTTGTCTGGTGTTGAAATGCACTCAATCGAAACTGGCGATCGCCTTGTTTTTCAGAATTCCGCCCTATTGCCCCGTCACTGGTGTACCACGGGGTGCTTCCGTTGGGTGAACCCCTGAACAATTTCTCGGCCTGCGTCTCGAAGACGAAGCCATCCGTTTAAAGGGAGTGTTTCACCTGTTCAAGCGGATATTGCTCTTTTCGTTATTTCGGCGGATGCCGGAATCCAGCGGTTGTTGTCTATTCTGGATTCCGGCTTTCGCCGAAGACTGGGTCTGGAAAAGTGAACGTGATTCCGGAAAGGTGTGAAATCCGGCCTCCGGGTCAACCCATCTTGCAGTTCTTGGCCGGGTCCTCCACCGACGCCTGAACGGTGCGCAGGACCTTGTTTTGACCGTTTACCACTTCGCGCAGGTAGATGCTCTGTATCGGATTGTGAGCCTTGGAGAAGGTGAATTTTCCTCGCGGGCTGTCAATGGTGGCGCTCTCCATCGCCTTAATCATTTCGGCGCGTGCACCGACATCGCCTTCCACCGCGGCCATACCCTGCACGAGCAGATCGCCCGCGTCGTAACCCTGTACCGCGTAAACGTCCGCCTCACGAGCGGTCGCGGACTTGAAGGCGGCCCGGAATCTGTGGTTGGCCGGAAGGTCCAGGCTGTCCGCGTAGTGCAGGGTTGAACGTACACCTTCCGCAGCGGCGCCCTGAGCTCCGGTTACGCCCTCGGTAAGAAAGCCGGCTCCGTAGAGCGGAATGCTTTTGTTCAATCCTGCGGCGTAGTAATCCTTGACGAATTTTACCGCGCCTCCGCCGGCATAAAAGGTGAATACCGCATCCGGCTTGATGGCGGCGAGTTCGGTCAGATAAGCCTGAAACTCCACCTTGGGAAAGGGCGTTGGAATATCTTTGACGATGGTACCGCCGCCCGCTTCGAACGACTCGCGGAAAGCGGCCGTTACCTGCTTGCCAAATCCGTAGTTCCAGTACATCAATACCACGCGCTTGTGGCCGTCTTCGAGCATGGCCGGACCGCCGGGATATCCGACCTGATAACTGGAGAACGAGGTGCGAAATATGTTGGGTGCGCAGAGATCGTCGGTAAGCTGGTTGGCGCCTGCGTTGGGAATGACGGCAATCACGCCGGTGTTACGCGCCAGCTTGACCATGGCCATGCCGACGACCGAATGGACCGGTCCGACGAGAAAATCTACCTGCTCTTTCTTCAGGAGCTTGTTGGTCAGTTCCGGTGCCTTGGGCGGCTTCGCTTCGCTGTCGATATTGATGTACTCCACTTCACGCCCGCCAAGCTTTCCTCCAGCCTCGTCGATTCGCAACTGTAAGGCGTCTTTGATATTGGTGCCGAGCTTGGCATAGGTTCCCGTGTAAGGAAGCAGGATGCCCACCTTGACCTTGGCGCTGCCGCCGATCGCGAATCGGGTCGGGATGAAGTTCGATACTGTCGCTATTCCGGCGGCTGCGGCGGTACCCTTCAATATGTCGCGCCGGGAAATGCCCTTACTCTGCTGTTCGCTCATCTGTGTCTCCTCTCCGGTTCTGTTGTTTAAGCAGACTGTTCTTCTCTTTAACTCAAACCCAAATCAATCATTGTTGTTTGCCAGCTTGCGCAATTCGAAACGTTTTATCTTGCCGGTCGGGGTCTTCGGGAGATCATCCAGGAATTCGACCCAGCGTGGATATTTGTAGTGAGCAAGGGTGTTTTTGACATAGTTTTTGATATCATCCTGTAGCTCGGGCGAGCCGGTCCGGCCTTGCTTGAGCACGACGTACGCTTTCGGCTTTACCAGGTTCTCCTTGTCGTTGGCCGGTACCACCGCGCACTCCAGAACTGCCGGGTGTTCGATGATGCAGGCTTCCACTTCGATCGGAGAGAGCCAGATCCCTCCTACCTTGAGCATGTCATCGGTGCGTCCGGCGAAGTAGAAATAGCCCTCCTCATTCCGATAGAACTTGTCGCCGGTGTTCATCCAGGGACCCAGCATGGTCTGCAGCGTCTTCTTCCGCTTGTTCCAGTAACAGCTGGCGGCACTGCCGCTTTTGATCAAAAGTATTCCGATCTCTCCCATGGGTACGTCGTTGAGTTCTTCGTCAACGATACGCGCTTCGTGTCCGGGTACCAGTTTTCCGGTGCTTCCGGGATGGATATCTCCTGGATAGTTCGAGATAAATATATGCGCCAGTTCGGTGGAGCCGATGCCGTCCAGAATGTCCAAGTGAAATCGGTCGCGCCATCGCTTCAGAATATCCGCCGGCAGTGCTTCTCCGGCGGAGATACAGCAGCGCACGCCGTCCATCGATCCCTCCGCTTCGAGCATTGATGCGTAAAGCGTCGGAACGCCGAAGAATAGGGTTGGACGGTTCCGCCCAATCACTTCGTACACCGCATCAGGCGTGGGCCTGTCGGGGAGGTAAACCGAAGTGGCACCCACACTGAAAGGAAAATAGAGGTTATTACCCAATCCGTAGGCGAAAAACAGTTTTGCGGCCGAAAAGCAGACGTCGTCCTCTCTGATACCCAACACCTCGCGACCGTAGGTTTCGGCGGAGTAGATCATATCCCGTTGCAGATGGACGGTTCCTTTGGGCTGGCCTGTTGAACCGGAACTGTAGAGCCAGAAGCAGGCGTCGTCCGGAGCGGTGGGTGCGGTTTCGAGTTCGACTTTCTGACTCGATACCAGTTTGGAAAAGGAGAGATCGCCGGAGCCGGGTTCGCCATTGGCTACGACAACGGTTTCCAGGTATTTCAGATTTTCACGGATCGGCTCGATGCATGCCATCAGCCGGGCATCTATCAAGAGTACTCGAGCGCGGCAGTCGTTGAGGAAATACTCATAATCGCTCGGTCGCATCAGCGTGTTCAGGCAGACGGGTACGGAGCCACTCTTGATGGCACCGAAGAATGCCTGTGGATAGACTTCAGTGTCGAGCAGCAACAGTGCAACCCGCTCCTCCATGCGCACGCCAAGAGATTTAAGAGCGTTACCGGACTGATTGACGCCTAACTGTATATCCTCGTAGGAGAAGACCCGGCCTTCGCATCGAACGGCCACCTTCTTTGCGCGACCTTCCCGAATATTCCTGTCCACAAAGTAGTCTGCGGCATTGAGTAGTTCCGGAAATTCATGATCCAAGTCCATCGAACGCCTCCACGGAGATCTGGTGTGTCATCTCAGAAAAATCTAGGTTTAGACACTGAAAGCGAATTTATTTATTTGAGTGTCTGTTCGAGCGTCTTGTTTTTTTAAGCGACGAGTCCTCTACCGTTAATCAACACAAATTACGTGCCGGAAATTGCAGTGGCACTGCTTATTGTTAATAACCTTTGAAAAAACAACCGAATAGAAATCAGCGATCGATTTGTTGTTATGCAGCACAAGCTCAATTTCTTCGCGCTGAGTGTAAAGATAGCCTATTCGGTGTAAAAAATGTGGTGGGATGGGTCGTCGGCGGACCTGTTTGCAGCATCTAGAATTTACTCTGAGCCAAATTCCAGGCCAATCGTGACCATGGACTAAAATTCAACCTAGACCGATTGAGGAGGGGTAATGACCGAAGAGAGATCTTACACATTCTCACAGGGGGATGTGATTCTGTATGGAGGAGAGGCTTATCAAGTGCACGAAAACCATGGTGACAGCGGTTTGGTCGCGGCTTTTCCATCCGATGAGCCCGCGCTTTTTTCCATGCGTTGGAACGATGAGTGCCGAAAGATAGGCAAGGAGCCGCTACCCGCTCCCACGCCATGCACGACTGGTGGCTGCTGCCCGTCGTCGTAATTCGACTGGTTTATATGGGGAGATTTGAATGCTTGAGAATAGAAGGGGGGAGATTCGACCTTCATGGAAGGCATGGAGGAGATTCGGTGCAACTGCCAACAGGACTTGGCAGCCTCTTCCTGGGAGTGATGCGGATCGGGCACTGGCTACCCGACACGCAAACACGTCGCTCCCAAAGTTCGTGCTCTAGTCAATTTTCTTGAAGAGAAGTTATCAGAACTTGAATGATGCTGGCCGTGTATAGTCAGGGAATCAGTTTTTACCATAACTCGAAGCACGATTACCTGGCACTGGCTTGACGGATACAGAAAACGGCCAGTCTGGTTTGGTCTTGCAGATCCGGGAGTCATGCTGGCGGAGATGACCGTGAATTCGCTAATTCTTGCAGTGCCATGATGGGGATATGGTGGTTTAGGGTGCCGTTTGTCAGCACTCGTTCGGCAATTTTCCCGAGTACATTGAAGGATTTTTCGAGCACGGTGTTTTTCATGGTATTACGACTTTCACGAAAAATGAGTCAATGAATTTAAAGTAATAAAATGGCTTGTTAATAATCGATTGGGAGTGACCGGTATTTGTAACCTAGTGACCTTCCATGGCTACTCCCACTCCATCTCCTGATACACCTGCTGTGCATTGCGGCCCTTGAGGGTTTCGTAGTCCACCAGATGCGAGAAGCGGGACTGATCCAGGGTTCCGATCCGGGTGATGTCACCGCCGTCATCCATGAATTTTTCCACCGCCGAGCGCAGGAAGGTGAGATAGCCGCGTGTATCTTTCGTGGCTTCCGCGAGATTGGTTGCGGGGCCGTGTCCGGGGATGATCGTGTCAGGCTCCAGCGCGGCGATGGCATCGAAGGCTTCGATCCAGTGGCGGCTGTTGGAGTGGGGCATTACCCCGAGCATACGCCCTATGTAGATCACATCGCCACTGAAGGCCACACGCTGCTCCGGCAACCAGATCAGGCTGTCGCCCGGTGTGTGCGCCGGGCCGACATATCGTAGTTCGAAGGCGAAGCCACCCAGGGTAAAACTTGTTCTCTCTTCGAAGGTTTCGTCTGCATAGACGGGCTCAGTACCCTCCAGCCCCTCGGTGCCCACAAGATTGCCCAGTATGAACAGCTGGTCCCGGGTTCGGGACTTCTGATCCTCCACGGCGGCCGTGCTGGCGATGATACGCGCGCCGCGTTCCTTGAAGTAACCGTTGCCCAGCCAGCGGTGATCCTGCCCGCCACTGTTGATTACCACTTTCACAGGTTTGTCCGTAACCTGCTTGATGAGCGCCTCGATTGCCGCCGCGCCTTGGTAGGTGCCTCCGGAATCGATCAGAACCACGCCCTCTTCCGTGACCACGAAGCCCGAGGTGGAATTGTTGCCCAGGTTCCCAGGCGTGCGGTTTCCGAAAGGTCCGACCACCGCATAGACCTGGTCTTTCACCTTTTGCAGACGCATTCCCTCATCGGCATTGGCCGTCAACCCGACAGCAACCAACAGCAGTGGATATATCCCCCTTAGCCAAATTTTTCTCGACAAAGTGTTTTCCCCCTGGATTTAATCGACTGGATACAATTGTTGTGCAGCATTCACTTCTACGCATATCCCATGGTAACGGCTCACTCGGGCTGTCGCCTCCTCGGTCGGGAATCATGCTCGGCGCAAAATACAGGTCGAGGAGGATACGGACCGGGAAGTCGATCAGAGCCGGGAAGAAAGGGGTGCCAGCGGATGATCGCACCTCGAGCTCATTCGATACCGGCAGGTCGTAGCCAATGATCGTTTCGCTGAAACGCGATGGCTTGTGCGTGTCGCTTCATCAGTCCGCCCTGAATCGCGCGTGGCAGGCGAGACAGTTTTGCATCGTCCGGCCGGTCAGCTCCGCAAGGCTCGCCATATCGTCGGTTTCCGCGCGTATGACGATCTCCTCGAACAGCATGTGTGTCGGACCTCCGATCTCCCGGAACTCTTTGGGTAGTCTGGCTCGAACCGAGGCGGGCGTGGCACGGGCCATGCGGTTGCCCGAATAGCGTGCCGCTTCGATGATTCGTTCGCGGTCCTCCTCACCGATCCCCGCGATGATGCCCTGAATACTGGCAAGCATCTGGCGCATTTCCGAGAGGAACTCGGCCCTTTCCGCCGGATCGAGATTCAAGTGTACACGCCGGTCCCCGGTCGGTACCGCTGCTGCCTGGAGACTCTGAGCCGAGCCGACAAGCATCGACAGGCAGGTGATTGGCAGGAGAAAATTCAGAAGTGACTTTCGGCGACCCATCACTGTACCCGGAAACCATTGTGACAGGCCACGCACTGCCGAATGACGCTCGATAGCGCTGCCAGCGCCGGTTTAATATCATCGGCCGCCGCCGCGTCGTTGGCGGCCACAGCGAAACGGCTGGCCGAACGATGCATCTCGGTACCGATGGCGGCCATTGCCTTCGGCATGTACTGGCCTACCTCGTGCGCCCCATGCAGTGCCATCGAGCTCATGCCCAGGCGCTGCTCTGCGATCTCCGCGGCTCTCTCATACAGCTCCCCGGCCAGTGCATCCTGGATCTCGCTCAACGCCAGCAGGTGATCGCGCATATTGGCCAGGGTGTGGATGCGCAGATCATTCGGGAAGTGAACGATGGTCCGCGAATCGACCACTGCCGTGTCGCTGTTCGTGTGCTGCATCTGCATGTGCATACTGGGGTCGTGTCTCTGCTCGCCCTGGGCGGAGGCCATCACAGCAGCCATGGCGATCGCACCCAGGAACGTCGGTATGGTTCTCTTTCTCATATGGGCTCTCCTCCTGTGGGTAGCGATTTGCATGTTAGCCAGGTACCCGAAAACAACATATGATTCAAATCATATACTGGTGAGGCCTCGCCGAGTGGTTGTGGAGTCACGAAGAGATGGCGATCGATTGGGACAAGCTCACAGACGAGCAGCCGGTGCTTGAGGTGATCCCCAGGGGACTTCGGGATGCGACCCGAACGCGGGTATTCAGCAAGGGGGAGCTGCTCTATCGCCGCGGGCAGCCACCCGAGGTCATGCTCTGCGTGCTTAGCGGAGAGATACGCCTGGTGCGTGTTGCACCCGGTGGCACCGAAATCGTTCTACAGCGTTCGCGCGGCGGCTTTGTTGCGGAGGCGAGCCTGGACGCGCAAGCCTATCATTGCGATGTGGTTGCCGCCACCGATGGCTGTCTATTGCTTTTTCCCCGCGAAGCTTTTCACTCCACCCTCGAGAATGACCCTGCTTTCAACCACGCCTGGATCCG
>JAGRGU010000121.1:0-162 GCA_020445335.1 Gammaproteobacteria bacterium | reverse complement strand
TCGCGTCCGTCATTACATTGAGGCCGAGGGCAGCGATGGCTCGGTCATACTGAACCAGACACGTAAGAGCTGGGCGGCGGAGCTCGGTCTGACCCACGAGGTGCTGTACCGGACCCTGCGGCAACTGCGTGAAAGCGGCGACATTGTGATCGAGGGTGAGAG
>JAGRGU010000120.1 GCA_020445335.1 Gammaproteobacteria bacterium | reverse complement strand
TTCCAGGTGGTGATGGACAAGGTGCTGGTGCATCAGGGTTTTCAGACGCTCGACGTGATCGCCTTCGCGATGCTGCTGACGGCGCTGTTCGAAGCGCTGCTGGGCGGGTTGCGCACCTACCTCTTCAGCCATACCAGCAACCGTATCGACGTCGAGCTGGGGGCGCGCCTCTATCGCCATCTGCTGGCGTTGCCGCTGGCCTACTTCGAGGCGCGGCGGATCGGCGACAGCGTGGCGCGCGTGCGCGAACTCGAGCGCGTGCGCGAGTTCATCACCGGCTCGTCGCTGACGCTGCTGATCGACTTGGGTTTCACGCTGATCTTCATCGTCATCATGTACTACTACAGCGCGCTGCTGACCTGGGTGGTGCTGGCATCGATCCCCTGTTATCTGCTGTTGTCGCTGCTGGTCACACCGATACTGCGCCGGCGTCTGAACGAGCGCTTCGATCGCGGTGCGGAGAACCAGGCTTTTCTGGTCGAGTCGGTGGCTGGGATCCGCACGCTCAAAGCGATGGCGCTGGAGCCACGCATGCAGCGGCGCTGGGAGGAGCGGCTGGCGGCCTACGTCAGCGCCGATTTCCGCTGCCGCAATCTCGGCAACATCGCCCGGCAGACGGCCGGGTTGGTCAATCGCCTGATGATGCTGGCGATCCTCTGGCAGGGCGCGCAGCTGGTGATCGCGGGCGCGCTGAGCCTGGGGCAGTTCATCGCCTTCAATCTGTTCGCGCAACGGGTCTCCGGGCCGGTGCTGAAGATCGTGCAGCTGTGGCAGGAGTTTCAGCAGGCCGGGATCTCGGTGCGGCGGCTGGGCGACATCATGAACACCCGGCGCGAAGCGGGCGGCGATGAACAGCGCAGCTCGCTGCCGAGATTCGCCGGCGCCATCGCCTTCGAAGGGGTGCGTTTCCGCTACCGCGTCGATGCGCCGGAGATTCTGCCAGCACTCTCGCTGCAGATCCGGGCCGGGGAGATGGTCGGCGTGGTCGGCCCCTCCGGCTGCGGCAAGAGCACCCTGGCGAAGTTGATACAGCGGCTCTACGTGCCCGAGGCCGGACGTGTGCTGATCGACGGCATCGATCTGGCCGGCGTCGATCCGGGCTGGGTGCGCGGCCAGATCGGGGTGGTGCCGCAGGAGAACGAGCTGTTCAACGGCAGTGTGCGTGAAAACATCGCGTTGGCGCACCCCGGCGCGGAGATGGCTGTGGTGGAGCGTGCCGCAAGGCTGGCCGGTGCACACGATTTCATCCTCGCGCTGGCGCACGGCTACGATACCCAGGTGGGCGAGCAGGGGGTCGCGCTCTCGGGCGGACAGCGGCAGCGCATCGCCATCGCGCGAGCGCTGATCGGCGATCCCGGAATTCTGATCCTGGACGAGGCGACCAGCGCGCTCGACGCCGACGCCGAGGCTCATCTGCAGCGGCGGTTGGAGGAGATTGCGCGCGGCCGGACGCTGATCGTCATCACCCATCGACTCGGATTTCTTGCCGGCGCGAAACGTATTCTGGTAATGGATCGGGGGCGTATCGTCGAGCAGGGTGCGCCTGGCGAACTACTGCGCGCCGGCGGGCGCTTCGCGCAGATCTACCGCCGGCAGAGCGCCGCAATCGTCCGTGCGGAGGGGCTCTCATGAAACTGAGGGCTCTAAAATCCGGCTTCTCCAGGCGGGTGCCAACGGAACCGTCGGAGGAGGATTTCAGACCGGCGGCACTGGCGCTGCTTGCACGGCCGCCGTCGCCGATCGGGCGGTTGCTGATGATGGAGCTGGTGGCGCTAATGCTGGTCGCGCTGCTCTGGATGGTGATCGGCAAGGTCGATATTCACGCCGTGGCGATCGGCAGCCTGGTGCCGGTGGGGCAGAGCAAGGTGATCCGCGCGCCGCGTCTCGGTGTGGTGCGTGAACTGCTGGTGAAGGAGGGCGAACGCGTTGCGGCAGGCCAGCCGCTGGCGGCACTGGACGCCGACGAGGAGCGCGCGCGGATGCGCAGCGCGGCGCTGGAGATCGGTTCGCTGCGGCAGGAGGAGAAGCGCCTGCTGGCGCTGCTCGCCGCCATCGACGAGACGGAAGCAGGGCGGCTGGCGTCTCCAGAGGAGGGACTGAGGGCGATCGGGAGAGAGGCGTTCGACGCCGCCTTGGCCGGCTTGCGCTCGAGCCAGGCGGTGCTGCTGCAGCGGCGGGAACGGCAGCAGCATGCGTTGCAGGTGGCGCAGAGTGAACTCGCCGGATTGATCGAGCGGCGCTCCCTGCTGGCGCAGCAGCGCGAGGCGCTGGCCAGACTGTTCGAGCAGCAGCTGGTGGCGGAGCAGGAGTTTGCACGGATCAGACTGGAGCACGTCGAGAGTGGCCACAATGTCGCGGCCGCCAGGGGGCGACTGCAGATGCAGCAGGCAGCGCTCGGCGAGACAGGGCATGAGCTCACGCGTCTGCTCAGCGAACAGCGGGAGAAGTGGCTGGCGCAGCTGACGGAGATCCGTCTGCGCCGGGCAAAGCTGGCATTGGAGCATGACCGGCTCGAATTGCGCATCGCCGATCTGCTGCTGCGCGCGCCGGTCGACGGCAGCGTCGAGCAGCTGCAGATCCATGCCGCGGGCGCGGTGGTGGATGCGGCGCAGCCGCTGATGAAGCTGGTGCCCTGGCCGCATCTGCTGGAGGTCGAGGCACGACTGTCCGATCGGGATGCCGGATTCGTCGCGGTGGGGCAGGAGGCGAAGATCAAGGTGGACGCTTTCCCCTACACCCGATTCGGTACCCTCCAGGGGGTGGTGTCGTCCGTGGCTGCGGAAAGTACCAGCGACGGGTCGGGTGCAAGCAGCTACCGTCTGCGCGTCGGCTTGGCGCCGCAGCGTCTGACGCCCCGGGGAGAGCCGCAGACGCTGCTGCCGGGCATGCGGGTCAGCGTCGAGATACGTACCGGCGAGCGGCGTCTGATCGAGTTCTTTCTGGCGCCGATATTGCGCTACCGCGACGAGAGTCTGCACGAGCGATGACGAATCGGCGCCGGGGCGTCGGGGTTATCGCTTTGGCCGCGGTGGTGGAAAAATAGTAAATTCGGACTCTTCGGAGATAACGAAAAAAACGGATATGGAGATACTCGGATTCAAGCTCTACATCTCTGACTTCAGTCTGGTCGCCTACGTCATTCTCTACCTGCCGCTCGCCTGGCTGCTGTTCAAGCTCCTCCGGCGTCTCATCGTCCGCGGGCTGCCGGACGCCTACCGTGGGGCCGGCAAGGTCGTGCTGCTGCTGGCGCTGCTGACGCTGCCCTACTGGGACAGCTTCGCCATCAGCTACCAGGCCAACAGACTCTGCGCTGCCGAGGGCGGGTTGCACGTCTACGACACGGCGGAGGTGGAGGGTTTTTATGGTGATCCGAGTATCGAGTACTGGTCGAAACACGGATTCAGGTATGTCGAGAACTACATCAAACGCGACGGCAAAACGCTGCGATACGAGATGCATCAGGGGGAGCCCAGGGAGATCGAGTCGGATGTGACGTTGAGCAGGTACAGTATTTATGCGAGTACCGCGCCTGTGTCAGGGAGAATCGAGAGATGGGAGTACTACGTCGCGGAGATATCGTCAGGTACAAAGTTAGGAACGCTCGTTTTCTTCAAGATCAAACCAGGCCGATTCGATAAGCTCGCAATAGGCTTGAGTGGTTTTACTTTTACACCTTGGTTTTGTGGAGATACAAACCCGAAGTACCCTCGTGAAAAATTGGACCTAACAGATGTTGTGAAAAAGGTCTTGATTCCAAAGACTTTTCAAGGAGAGAAAAGCGATGGAGATAAAGGAACTATTTAAAAATGCCTGGGCTTCAAATACCGCATATGTTGAATGGGGGGCATCAAGCAGTTTTTCGTTAAATATTCTTAACTCAATACGAGGAGAACGTTTGCCCGAGGCTCTTCTGACACCAACTTCTCCATCCGGGAATGGTCTGGCTAGTGAGATCTTCAACCCTGCAAACCAAGCCTGGCAAATCCTCAACTACCACCCCAACGACGACTCCGGCTTCTCCGCCACGCTGTTCGGCCGCGGCGACGACAAGATCCTCGCGATACGCGGCAGCGAGGATTGGTCGCAGGATCTGTGGCAGGCGAGCATCCGCGAGATCGGCTACTACGGTATCTCGATCTCGCAACTGGTCGAACTGAACAACTATGTCAATCTGCTGCTGGCCGAAGAAGGGGAGAGCGGGGTTCCACAGCTGGTCTACCGTACCGCCGAGGAGCAACCGGCGGTAGAGCACTATCTCTTCGACAACAACCCGGTCGCGGCAGAGTACAAGTACATCTGGCTGGAGAAGCGTTACGACGGCGTGGGTCTCGGTGGCCTGGACGCCGACGATTCGATAAGCGTCACCGGGCACTCGCTGGGCGGCCATCTGGCTGCCGCGATCCTGCGTCTGAAGCCCCTGCTGTTCGACCACGCGGTCAGCTTCAACGCGCCCGGTTTCGATCCGCCGTTAGGGGTTCCTCCCTATATGGCGATCGCCAACGGCAGGGCCTGGAGCGAATCGTTCATCCGCCTGTTCGAACATGCCGGCCTGTCGCCGGCGGCCAGCTTCGGGAGTCTCGGCGACCGGCTCTTCACGGTCGAGAGCGAGAGCAGCCGACCCGGCGACGACTGGAGCCTGGTCTCCTCCAGCCTGACCGGCATGCCGCCGACCGGCGAACTTTTTCTCACCACCGAGAGCAACAGCCACAGCATGGATCAGATGATGGATGCGCTGGCGCTGCAGTCGCTGATCGCCGGGCTCAATCCGCAACTGTCGCTGACCCGGATCGGTACGCTTCTCTGGCACGCCTCCGCAAGCGCCGGAGAGAGCGAGGAGCAGCTGGTCGAACGTCTCTCGGAGCTGCTGCTGAACGAGAAGCTGGAGCTGCCGCGCAGCATGACGCCTGAAATCAGCGGATTCTGGAAAGACCCGGCCGAATATGCGACACGGGTGCCGCTGCAGGAGCAGATTCTGGCGCTGAAAGCGGTGGCGCAGGGCAGCCCGGATCTGCGGTTGCAACCGCTCGCGAGCGGCGATTCCGACAGGCTCGTGGAGATGGCGCAGCAGTCCGGCGACGCCGGGCTGGCCGCGCGCTACGCGCTGACCCGACTCAATCCGTTCCTGATCGAGGGTGATCCGGCGATCTATCTGCCGCACAACGGGCAGGGTGAGCTGGATCTGCACGACCCGGAGAGAAACAGCGGCGGTCTCAGCGGGCGCTACCTTGCGGCGCGGGAGCAGATGCTCGATCTGCAGCTGAGCGCCAACTATTTCGATCGCGACAGCGCGCTGCTCTCGACCATGCGCAGCCGCAGCTTCGTCGACTACGGCGCCGGGTCAGCGACCACGCCGCTGGCGTTCAGCGAGCAGGCGTCGCTGGATCCGATACGCCAGCCCTACAGAGTCGTTTTCGGTGACGACGCGGGCCAGCCGCTGGAGGGTGCCGGCGGCAACGACTCGCTCTTCGGCGGCGCGGGCGATGATCTGCTCGACGGCGGTGGCGGCGACGACTACCTGGAGGGGGGTGTCGGCAGCGACCGCTATCGGATCGGCGGCGATCGGGGTTTCGCCACGCTGCTCGACAGCGACGCCCAGGGGAGCGTCGAACTCGACGGGCAGACCCTCAGCGGCGGTTACTGGCTGGGCGATCGGCTCTATCGCAGCAGCGACGATGCCTCCACCTATCTGCTGCTCGAGGGCGAGCGGGGCGGCGAGACCTTGCTGGTCAACGGCGCGCTGCGGATCGAGAGTTTCCGCGCCGGAGTTCTCGGGATCAATTTCGATGGCACCCTCGACAGCGGGACGGCACCGACGCTGCTGCTGCTCGGGACCCCGGGGGACGACAGCGACGAGCAGACTCCGGCCACCGCCATCGTCGGGAGCGGTGCGGCCGAGCTGCTGCGCGGACTGGCGGGCAACGACAGTCTCGTCGGCCTGGGTGGGAACGACTGGCTCGAAGGGGGTGAAGGCGTGGATCTGCTGGCCGGAGGGGGCGGCGCCGACCGTCTTCACGCCGGGGAGTTGACCGACCGCGAGCTGATCATCGCCGCCGGCGAGCGCGACGCCGACGCAAGCCACGATTGGCTTGCCGGAGGGGCGGGAGCGGATCGGCTCTACGGCAGCGAGGGCAGCGATGTGCTCCATGGTGGCGGCGACAACGATCTGATCTGGGGCGGCGCCGGCGGCGATCGGATCGCGGGGGACTCCGAGCGGCTGCCGCAGGCGATGGATTGGGCCGAGCGATGGCAGAGCGAGGGGATCGTCTACGAACAGGGCGTGCTCAATCCCCAGGATGCCGGTGATGACACCATCATGGCCGGTCCCGGCGACGACACCGTCTGGGGGCAGCGCGGCGACGACCTTATCGTCGGCGGCCACGGCGATGACGAACTGTCGGGGGATCTGATCGCATCGGAGATGCTGCCCCTGGCGGAGCATGGCAACGATCTGCTCGCCGGCGGTGCAGGCAATGATGGCTTGAGCGGAGACGGCGGCGACGATCTGCTGTTTGGCGGCGCCGGCGACGACTGGCTGCACGGCGATATCCCCTCACTGGTCGATGCCGACGGCACGCTGCGCTACTCACCACGATTTCACGGAGCCGACCGGCTCTTCGGCGGCAGCGGCGGGGATACGCTGATCGGTGGTGCGGGGCACGACACACTGGCGGGGGAGAGCGGCGCCGACTGGCTCTTTGGCGATGATGACAGCAGCGGGCTGAAGCAGGACACGCACGGCGACGACGATCTTTCCGGTGGGGCGGACGATGACCATCTGTTCGGCAACGGTGGCAACGATATCCTCGCTGGTGGGGCCGGCGCCGACTGGCTCTGGGGCGGCAGCGGGCGTGATCTGATCGAAGGCGGTAGCGGCAACGATTACCTGGTCGGCGATGACGAAGGGCTGGCGCTGGAACTGCACGACGACGATGCGCTCGCCGGCGGCAGCGGCGCCGACACTCTCTACGGCCTTGGCGGCAACGACATACTGAACGGCGACAGCGGCGACGACCTGCTCTACGGCGGAGCTGGCGGGGATCGTCTGCACTCGGGCACGGGCAACGACACGCTGTTCGGCGGGGAGGGTGAGGATCTGTTCCGCTTCGGCTATGGCGATGGTATCGACCTGATCCTCGACCCAGATGCCGGGGACAGCGTCGAGCTGCCGCGGATGGCGCGGCTGGAGAGCGCGCTGGTGGCCGATTCGACCGGCCGAAGCTATCTGGAGCTGAGCTACAGCGACCGCGATCGGGTCTATATCGAAGGGGGATTGAGCGCGCCGATAGAGAGATTCGTCGACCTCGAAGGGGTGGTGTTGGATCTTGCCGATCTGCTCGCCGGAACCCTCCCGAGTGCGGTCAGATATCAAATGCCGACTGCTTCCACTGCCTACGGTGGCCGCTTCGATGACCTGCTGCTGGGCAGCGACGGGGACGACCGGATATTCGGCCAGCAGGGTGCCGATACGCTGGCCGGTGGCGCGGGCGACGACTGGCTCAACGGCGGCGCTGGCGATGATCACTACCTCTTCACCCTCGGTGGTGGCCACGACCGGGTGGATGAAGCGCAGGCGGAGAGCAGCAGCATCCGGCTCGGGGCCGGATTGACGCTGGCGGATGTCACCAGTCGCAGGGAGGGGAATTCGCTCTATCTCGAATGGCGCGACGGCAGCGCGGGGGTGGAACTGGTCGACTACTATCTGCGCGATCAGCGCTGGGAGATCGAGGACAGCCAGGGCGGCTCACTGCTGCTGACGGAGCCGGCCGTCGCCGAACTCCCGCCGAGCGAACGACAGACCACGCTTGCCGAGTTGTGGCAGGCGTATCCGCAGACGATTGCGCAAGCCTACGGTGACGCGCTGCTCGGGCGGGGATTCAGGTCGCCGCAGGAGGGGCTCTATACGCGTACGCAGACCAACGGTGCAATCAAGAGCGCCTATCAGCTGCGCTTCGTGGAACAGGCGAACCAAGCGGTCGCCGGCGATTTTCGGCGCCCGCAGTCCGATTACAGCGAACAGCTGCTCGCCAGTCGCCAGATCGAGGTGAGCGAGCCCTGGTTCGACACCGCCGATGGGCGCTACCTCTCGGGTTCGGAGATCGGCGGTAGCTACATCGATCTACAGCAGGGTCACGCCGGGGTGCGTCTCGGATCGAACCGGCTGCCGCAGTACAGCCTCGACGACTACCGCCATCCGCTGTCCGGCGAGGTCGGCAAGGCGGTGGTGGGTTACTGGGTCTTTGCCGACGGTGTACCGCTGCCGGCAAGCGTCAGCCGCTCGAACTTCTACCTCGAACAGGAGATCGCGGTCGAACTGTTGACGGTGACCACGAGCGGCAGTGCCGCGGGCGACCGCATCGATCTGGGTGGGACTCACTTCAACCGGGTGGACGGCGGCGCGGGCGACGACCTGTTGGATGCCTCCGCCGCCGGCGGCGCGGTGTCGCTGCCCGGTGCGGCGCCCTTGCGCGATCCGGCGCTGCCCGGCGCGCTCCTCTACGGTAACAGCGGAGACGACACGCTGCTCGGCGGCGCGCTCGACGATCGCCTGATCGGTGGCAGCGGCCGGGATTCGCTGATCGGCGGCGCGGGTGGAGACAACTACCACCTGTTCGATCCGCAGGGCGGCGACACCATTTTCGAGTGGGGCGCTGCGGATGGACGCCAGGATCTGCTGTGGTTGCCGCAGGGCGTGGCGCTGGCGCAACTGACGCTGGAGCGCGGCGAGACGTTGGCGGCGGAAGGCGAGCTGCAGGTCCGCTCCGCCGAGCATCCGATCCACTCCGTGCACGCCACGCTGCATCTCGGCTGGCAGGGTTCCGACGGTGTCACGCTGATCCTGCCGCACAGCGAACGCGGCGCCGGGAGCGGCATCGACCTGCTGCTATCGAGCGTCGATGGCAAGGTTCCGCTGACGCAGCTGCTCGAGCAGCGGCTGCCGGGGTGGGAGCAGGATCCGCACCTCGGCGACAACCAGCTCAGCGGCAGCGGGATACTCTCGGGCGGGCCCGGCGACGACCGGCTGCTGGCGGATCCCGTCGATGCCAATGGTCGTGGTTTCGAGCACGCCTACACTGCCAGTCTGCTGATCGGCGGCGCCGGCAGCGACCGGTTGATCGGTCAGGCCGGCACCAATCTGCTGCTCGGCGGTGCGTTGATAGAGGACTATTCGTGGGACGAGCTGCGCTTCATCGGCAGTTTCGACGATCCGGGCAACGTTTTTCGCGGCGGCGAGGGGGACGACCAGATCTGGACCACCGCCGGGGCCGACGTCGTCGAGTTCGACCTGGGAGACGGTCGCGACTGGATCACCGATCTGCTGCACTACCGCCATGAGGCATCCGGCAGGCTGCGGCATGACCCGTTCAACGGCGCCGGCTACGATGCGGTGCAGCTCAATCTGGTCGAGGATCGACTCCGCTTCGGCGCCGCCATCGAGGCACGCGATATCCGCGTCGAGCGCCAGCAGCAGGATCTGCTGTTCAGCCATGTAAACGGCAGCGACGCACTGCTCTATCAGGGGTGGTTCGCCTCCGAGGTCAATCAGCTGCAGCATGTCGAGTTCGCCGACGGCAGCCGCTGGGGGCGCGCGGAGATTGACAGGCTGTTGCGTGGCGAGACGCTCAACACTCCTCCATTCGTGGTGCAGCAGCCGGCGGATGCAGAGGTGCTCGAGGCCGAACCCTTCACGCTGCAGCTTACAGGGGTGTTCGCCGATCCCGACAGTGGTGACAGCTTGACACTGCAGGCATCCCTGGGCGACGGCTCGGCGCTGCCCGAGTGGCTGCGATTCGAATCGGAAACAGCGACCATCATCGGCGAACCGACGCTGGAATCGGCCGGCGAACTTCAGCTGCTGCTGACAGCAACCGACAGCGGTGGTCTTTCGGCAAGCAGTGGTTTCACGCTGAGCGTACTGGACGCGAATCCACCTTTGTCGGGCAGTGACGGCGATGACCTGCTCGATGGCAGCCGCCATGCGGAGTCGCTCGACGGCGGCAGCGGAGACGACCTGCTCCATGCAGGTGCGGGCAATGACACGCTGAACGGCGGCAGCGGCTGCGATCTGCTGGACGCCGGCGACGGCGACGATCTGCTGCTCTACTCGGGGGACGGCTTCTGGAGCGGTTATGTCTACGCCTACCATGCGGGCAGCCCGGGTCATCCCGGGCTGCGCCAGTGGCAGTGGGTGAGCGGCTACCAGGAGAGCCGCGACGTATTCCGTGGTGGTGAGGGGGTGGATACGCTGCGCAGTGGCAATGGCGACGACGCCATCTTCCTCGACAACGGCCTGAGCCCCTTCCCGGAAACGGCCGAGGCGCGGCTGAGCGGTATCGAGGTGATCGAGACCGGCGCCGGACGGGATGTGGTCGATCTGACCAGCGAGCGCTTCGCGCTGGATTCGGTCACCATCGATGGCGGCAGCGGCGACGATCTACTCTGGAGCAGCTCTGGCGACGACTGGCTGGCGGGCGGCGAGGGTGACGACCAGCTGGCCGGTGGTTGGGGTGCGGACACGCTGGTTGGCGGCAGCGGCGCGGACCGTTTGCAGGGGGGCTTCGGCGACGACCTCTACCGTTTCGACAGCGGCAGCGGCGTCGATCGGATACGTGAGCGGTCGGGCCATGACAGGTTGCAGTTCGGCGCTGGCATCGATGCCGAACGGATCTGGTTCCGGCGCCAGGGGCAGGATCTTCTGATCTCGCAACTTGACAGCGAGGATGCCTTGACGGTGGAGCGCTGGTACTCGGGCAGCGGCTATCGGGTCGAGGAGATCGGCGTCAGCGACGGGCGTGTGCTGCTGGCCGCCGAGCTAGAGCGGTTGGTGGATGCGATGGCGCAGTTCGATCCCCCGGGCAGCGCCGAAATGGGCGCGGGAGCCGAGGTTGCCATCCAGCTGCAACCTCTGCTGGCCGAGGTCTGGCGGCCTGCGGCATAGCGCGGGCGGGTCGGTGGACGGAGCCTGATCCGGTTGCGAGACGGGAGCGCTCCCGATCCGCCAAACGAATCACCCCCGCCGGTGGCGGGGCGCGGCTCGCCGTTCACCCTACGCCAGGCATCACCTTCGCTTCGAACGAGAGGGTGGCGAAGTAGTCCTCCAGGCGCTCTGCACGGCGTATCAGTTCGACCGAACCGTCCTCGCGCAGTAGCAACTCCTGCGGCCGCAGTTTGC
>JAGRGU010000119.1 GCA_020445335.1 Gammaproteobacteria bacterium | reverse complement strand
TCGCCAGCTTGGCGATCAGCCAGTTCTTCGAGAGTCGCGCCACACCCATCATGAAGCCGATCAGGGTGGCCAACAGAATGCCGAGAAAAGAGACCAGGATGGTGTTGACCAGTCCCACCAGGAAGGTGCGGCCAAAGGTATCGGTCTCCTTGTAGTCGATCAGAGACTGGACGATGCCGAATCCGGCTTCGTTGTCGAGAAAGCCGAAGCCGGTGCTGATGCCGCGCTGCTCCAGGTTATGGAGCGTATTGTTGAAAAGCGTGTTGCCGACATAGACCACAGCCAGGATCAGCAACACCTGGAAGACCGTGGAGCGGAAGACCGGCCTTCTCCACAACGCCGCCTTGGCCGGCGCCTCGCTGGTACTCTGTTCTACAGCCATAGGAGCGCTTTTTCTGGTTGGGTCTAAGCGAACCGCGGGGTGGACCCGCCACCCCGCGGCAATGACTTACGACTGGATCAGCGGATCGGCGGAGCGTACTGGATGCCGCCCTTGTTCCACAACTGGTTGAGGCCGCGCGAGATCTTCAGCGGGCTGCCGGAACCGACGTTGCGCTCGAACGACTCGCCGTAGTTGCCGACCTGCTTGATGATGTTTGCCGCCCAGGTATCGCTCAAACCGAGCCCTTGGCCCTTGATACCCTCCTGGCCAAGCAGTCGACGGATATTGGGATCCTTGCTGTTGGCGGCCAACTGGTCGACATTGCTGGAGGAGACATTCAGCTCTTCGGCATTGAGCATCGCGTAGAGCGACCAGCGTACGATATTGAACCATTCGTCGTCGCCCTGGCGCACCACGGGACCGAGCGGCTCCTTGGATATGATCTCCGGCAGCACCATCGCACCATCGGGGTTCTTCAGCTGAATACGCAGCGCGTAGAGCTGGGACTGGTCCGAGGTCAGTGCATCGCAACGTCCGGCATCGAAGGCTGCCGCCGTCTCCGACGACTTATCGAAGGTAATCGGCGTGTAGGACATGTTGTTGGCACGGAAGTAGTCGGTCAGATTGAGCTCCGTGGTGGTGCCCGCCTGGATGCAGAAGGAGGCGCCATCAAGCTCGGTGGCACTCTTCACACCAAGGTTCTTCTTCACCAGAAAGCCCTGACCATCGTAGTAGTTGACGCCGGCGAAATTGAGACCCAGAGAGGAGTCGCGGGTCAGCGTCCAGGTGGTGTTGCGCGAGAGAATATCGATCTCACCCGACTGCAGCGCGGTGAAACGCTCCTTGGCAGTCAACGGAGTGTATTTGACCTTGTCGGCGTCGCCGAACAGAGCAGCCGCGACCGCGCGACAGACATCGACGTCCAAACCGGTCCAGGTGCCGGAATTATCCGTCCCGGCAAAACCGGGCACGCCGGTATTCACTCCGCACTGGACAAAACCTTTACTCTTGACCGCGTCAAGCGTGGCCCCGGCGAATGCGGTGGCAGATGCCGTCACCATCAGGGCAGCAGCAGAGGTAAGCGTAAAAATCTTATTCATATGCTTTTGATTTCCTTGGATCTGTCTTAAAAAAACGAGAAGTGTCAGAGTCATGGGGTGATCCGGGCTCTTGTAGTTTGGCGTGACCGGACTCTTCACGCTGCCCTCAACCCAACAGTGATTCGACAGTGGACATTATCATTCTCAAAGTATGTGCACATCGGTTTTGCAGCTTGCCAACCCCGATTACGCTGGGGTGTGGATACATACGCTTTCAGACTCTAGCCCCGACCCGGTTACACTGCAAGTGCGATTTCCGTGTTTTTCAGGTAGTTTTCGGGCGATCCCTTGCGCTGCACCGCAGCGTACGCCGGGTCGCCCGGGTTCACCACGACACGCTGGAATTCGACAATTTGCCAACGCTTACGCAACCTACTGTTGCTGCGCCGGAGCGGACTGCGCCACCTTGCGCATCCATGCGTTGACCCTGGCAACCAACTCCTCGTCCATACCACTGAAAAAGTGGTTTGCTCCGTTGACCTCAAGCTGGCGGTAGCCGGCATTGCCACCACGCTGGGACGCCGTCAGGCGCGCCCCGACGCTGTTCAGGACCGTCTCGGCGTCGCGGCTGCCATAGATGTCGAGCAGAGGCAGACGCATATTGCTCAGCGCCAGCAGGGTACCCGAGTCTCGCTGCTGACGATCGGCCGAGAGCCCGATCGCAACCAGTCCCCTGACCTCCGTGGGCAGATCTCCGGCAGCTGAATACTCCACCCCCATGCGTGCGCCAAGGCTGTGACCGACCACGACTACACTTTTCACTCCGCGCTTCAGCAGGAAGTCGATCGCCGCGCCGATGCGCGGGAACGACTCTGGAATCAGCGCCGCGCCACTGCCATCGGCGGCATCGGCGGAGGCGACAGGGAGCTGGATGGAGAGCGTCTCCCATCCGCGATCCGGCAGCGTCGATCTCAGCGGCTGAATCACATCGGTCCAGTCGGGATTGGCGCCATGCCCGTGCAGCAGCACCGCCGCACCGTGCACCTGCGGCGTAGTGGCCTCCGTATGTATTGCCAGGAACTCTATCCCCTCGGCTGTCAGCCGTAGCGGATAACCGACCAGGATCGCCTCTTCGATCTCATCCGCGATACGCTGCTCGCGCAACAGATCCGAAGCCGTAGATTTCCCCGCAAAAGAGAGTATCAACAACAGCGCCAGCGGGTACGCCGTTGTGACAGCCGATATTTTTTGCCACCAAGAAAAAATCATGCCTGCTCCTCCCCCTCCAGCCCAATGCCGCGACAACCCGACGAACAGGTCGGGCGCCCGGAAAAGTCTAGCCCTATCAAGCATCGAGCGCCAATCGGACGCGAGTCATGCGCCGGACTCGGCACAGGCATAAATAAATATGTTTATTCAATAAGTTATATTCTATGGCGAAAGCTGGAAATTGGCTGCATTTCAGGTAAAGTTGAATATTCCCAATCGCTTCTGCTTCCTGGAGAGAACTCATCATGGCAGATTTTCAGATCGCACCTTCCATCCTCTCGGCCGATTTCGCCAGACTCGGCGAGGAGGTGGACAACGTGCTCGCGGCCGGGGCGGATATCGTCCATTTCGACGTCATGGACAACCACTATGTCCCCAATCTCACCATTGGTCCGCTGGTCTGCGAGGCGCTCCGCAAGCATGGCGTGACCGCGCCGATAGACGTGCACATGATGGTCAAACCGGTAGATCGCATCATTCCCGATTTCGCCAAGGCCGGCGCCAGCTATATCACCTTCCACCCGGAGGCTAGCGAGCATATCGACCGGTCACTGCAGCTGATTCGTGAGCAGGGCTGCAAATCAGGGCTGGTATTCAACCCCGCCACGCCGCTGAGCTACCTCGACTACGTGCTCGACAAGGTCGACATGATTCTCATTATGTCGGTCAATCCTGGATTCGGCGGGCAGAGCTTCATCCAGGCGGCAATGGAAAAGCTGCGCGCCTGCCGGCGCATCATCGACGACTCCGGCCTCGACATCCGACTGGAGATCGACGGCGGCGTCAAAGCTGACAATATCGGCGAAATCGCTGCTGCCGGCGCGGACACTTTCGTCGCCGGTTCCGGTATTTTCGGCAAGGCCAACGGCGACGACCCCAACCGCTACGACAGCATCATAGGCCAGATGCGTGCTGAGCTGGCCAAAATCAGCAGCTAGTAGACGCCCGGTGGTTATACCCTGGAGCAGGGGCGTCGAGAGGCGCCCCTCTGCCCCCCCGACTGACCCGACACCGACCGCAGAGTAATGGATAAACCGCAACTGATTCTGATCGATCTCGACGGCACGCTGGTCGACAGCGTGCCCGACCTGGCCTACTGCGTTGACGCCATGATGGAGCGGATCGGCCGACAGCCGTGGGGCGAGACGCGCGTTCGCGACTGGGTCGGCAACGGTGTGGAACGGCTTGTACGGCGGGCACTGATCGGCCAGCTCGACGGCGAACCCGACGAGCAGGAGTTCGACCTCGCCTACCCGATATTCCTGGATCTCTATCAGCACCACAACGGCGAGCGCTCGGCGCTCTATCCAGGTGTACGGGAAGGCCTGGCGGCATTCTCCGGGCAGGGACTGCGGCTCGGCTGCGTTACAAACAAGGCCGAACAGTTCACCATTCCGCTGCTGCGCGCGCTCGGCATCCACGATTTTTTCGAGATCATCATCAGCGGCGACACCCTGGCGAGAAAGAAACCCGATCCGCTGCCGCTGCTGCACGCTGCCGGACATTTCGGCGTGACACCCGGCGACTGCCTGATGCTTGGCGACTCCGTCAGCGACGTCAAGGCCGCGCGCGCCGCCGGTTTCTCCATCGTCTGCGTCGACTATGGTTACAATCACGGGCAGGATATCCGCCTGGCCGAGCCCGACGCGGTCATCAGCTCCTTCACGCAGCTGCCTGTGGTTATTTAAACCGTCCGCGATTTCGATTATCTTTCTCTCCATGTGCATCTCCGATCAGGAAAAGAACCGAGTAGCAGCTGGTCGATGGCGTCGCTGATCGCCGGTTTGCCGCTGTTTACCAGTTCGTCCCGTAAATTTCCTGCTCGGAGAGAACCATGACTCCGCAAGAGTTCGAAGCCTTGGCCTCGCAAGGCCATAACCGAATCCCGCTGATGTGCGAAGTGTTGGCGGACCTGGACACACCGCTCAGCGTCTATCTGAAACTGGCCGACGCGCCCAACTCCTATCTGCTCGAATCGGTTCAGGGCGGCGAGAAGTGGGGACGCTACTCGATCATCGGCCTGCCCTGCCGTACCCTGCTGCGGGTAACCGGCGACCAGGTGCGCATCGAAACCGACGGCGTGGTCACCGAAAAGTGCGAGAGCGGCGATCCGCTCACCTTCATCGAAGAGTTCCAGCGCCGCTACCGTGTCGCCGCACATCCCGATCTGCCGCGCTTCACCGGCGGTTTGGTCGGATACTTCGGCTACGACACGATTCGTTATATCGAACCGCGACTGCGGCGCTGCCCCAACCCCGACCCGATCGAAACCCCGGACATCCTGCTGCTGGTCTCCGACGAGGTGGTGGTATTCGACAATCTCCGCGGCCGGCTCTACGTCATCGTGCACGTCGATCCGACCGGCGGCGGCAGTTTCGCCAGCGGCCGCCAGCGCCTCGCCGAGCTGGTCGCAAAGATTCGCGACCGTCTGCCCCCGCGCGACGAAGCGCCGGCGCGCAGCGTCGACGAGTCCCACTTCGTCTCCGGCTTCACCGAGTCCGGTTTCAAGCAGGCGGTCGAACGCACCAAGCGCTACATTCTCGACGGCGACTGCATGCAGACGGTGCTGTCGCAACGCCTCTCGATCCCGTTCCATGCGCCACCGATGAGCCTCTACCGCGCACTGCGTGGCCTCAACCCGTCGCCCTACATGTACTTTCTCAATCTCGGCGACTTTCATATCGTCGGTTCGTCACCGGAGATACTGACGCGGCTCGAGGACGGCGAGATAACGGTACGGCCCATCGCCGGCACCCGAAGGCGCGGCGAAAGCGAAGCCGAGGACCGCGAGCTGGAGCGGGATCTGCTGGCGGACCCGAAGGAGCTGGCCGAGCACCTGATGCTTATCGACCTCGGGCGCAACGATACCGGCCGCGTCGCGCAGACCGGCAGCGTGCGGCTGACTGACAAGATGATCGTCGAACGTTACTCGCACGTGATGCACATCG
>JAGRGU010000118.1 GCA_020445335.1 Gammaproteobacteria bacterium | reverse complement strand
ACCGCCAGACCCAGCCCCTCCATCATCAGGCTCAGCCCGGGCCCCGAGGTGGCGGTCAACGACGGCACGCCGCCGAACGAGCCGCCGATGATCATGTTGACCGACGCCAGTTCGTCCTCGGCCTGCAGCAGCGCGCCGCCCACCTTTTCGATGTTGGGGGCCAGGTATTCGAGGATTTCGGTTGCAGGCGTGATCGGGTAGGCAGCGACGAAACGCACTCCGCCGCGCAACGCGCCTATGCCGCTGGCCTCGTTGCCGCTGATATTCCAGCGTGGGGTCGCGTTGTCGAGCTGCGGAAGTTTGCGCTCCAGCTGCATCGGCTTGGGATCGCGGTAGCCGCGGCTGACGCACTCGCAAGAGGTATTGACGACTGCCTCGCCCTTGCGTCCGAGCTGCCTCCTGACCACCGCCAGCATCGCCTCTTCGGGCAGTCCGAGCAGGTCGGAGATGATGCCGAGCGCGATCATGTTGATACGGCCCCCCTCGATCTCCTTCGATACGCTCTTCAGCGGCATCTCCATTACGCGTGCGCCGTGTTTGGCGATCGCTGTGGGGATTTCGCCGGCTTCGGGATCGCAGATGATCAGCGAATCCGGCGTCAACGGAATCTCCTCGGCAAAGCGGCTGACGTTGAGCCAGTCGAGCGCGATCATGATTTCGAAATGGTCGTCGAGGCAGTCGACCTGGCGGGTGCCGGCGCGCAGCATCGCAGCCGACTCACCGCCGCGGATCTGCGGCCCGGCGGAGCGGCCCATCAAACCGTAGAATCCGGCCTGCGCGACCGCGCTGAGCAGCATCTGTCCGGCGGTGACGACGCCGCTGCCACCGGAACCGGTGATGGCGACCGAGAGGGTATAGGGTGGGGAGACGGCGTTGGCCCGGTTCATAGTGTGACGCTCCGTTCGCGGCTGGCATAAACCGCTGGCAAAGCGATCCGTGCAGCGGTCCGAGAATTTGATCGCTAAGACATTAATCCTTTGCTTATGCAAAGTGAAGACGTTATCCGCTAGAATCTCCGGCCAGCCTGACAATGGTCATATGACGTGCAATCGGAACTCCACGGGGGCGATCTTGGCTAGCAAATTTTCCATGCGAACCAGCTTCGCGATGCCGCTGTTGCTGCTGATCCTTGCACTGCTGACCGCTTGCCAGGCGCTGGCCGGTGCGCCGCGTACTGTCGAGCAGGTGGTCGAGAAGTTGCGCCATAACGCGGTCAGTCGCCTGGAGCCAAGATTCCGTTTCGCCGGCATCGAATGGCCGCCGCAGGAAGTCCAGCTGATGGCCATCAAGGAGAACCGCACGCTGGAGCTTTGGGCACGAACGGGGACGCAGTGGCGGCATATACGCGACTACCGCATCAAGGGCATGAGCGGTGGTTACGGTCCCAAGCTGAAGGAGGGCGACCGCCAGGTGCCGGAGGGTCTCTACAACATCGCCGGACTCAACCCCAACAGCAGTTTCCACCTCTCTTTGGGGGTCAACTATCCCAACGAATTCGATCGCGCCATGGCCAGAAACAGCGGCCGCAGCGGCTTGGGTGGGGATATCTTCATCCACGGCAATCGCGTCTCACGCGGCTGCCTGGCGATAGGCGACAAGGGGATCGAGGATCTGTTCGTGCTGACCGCGATGCTCGGCAAGGAGCAGGTGAAACTGCTAATATCACCGGTCGATTTCCGGACCTATTCGACCGACTCGCTGATCGGCAATACGCCGGCCTGGATTGGCGATCTCTACCACACGATCTCAGAGCGCATGCGGCAGTTTCCGCGCGCCCGCTGACGACCGATGCCCGGCCGCAAGAAGCGAGTGCTGAAGAAGAACACCCCCCGGCGTAAGCCCGGCGCTGCCGGCAGCGGGAAACGCAAGCGGGGTGCTGCCTCCCGCAGCAGGCGCAGGGGCTATCGCTGGTCGACGCGGCTGCTGGCGTTGCTGCTGCTCTTCGGGCTGGTCGGCGCAGTCTATCTGCTCTATCTCGATCACCGCGTGCGCGCCACCTTCGAGGGCAAACGCTGGGCGGTGCCGGCGCAGGTCTACGGCCGGCCGCTGGAGCTCTACGTCGGTGCGGCGATCGGCATCGAACAGCTCACCGCCGAGTTGAAACACCTGGGCTACCGACAGGTCAGCCACCCGCACAAAGCGGCCAGCTGGTCGCGCAACCGTGGACGTTTTCTGATCAGGAGTCGGCCGTTCAGGTTCTGGGACGGTAGCGAACCCTCGCGGCTGCTCGATCTGCGCATCGACGACAACCACGTCATCCAGCTGCTCGACGGTGAGGGTCGCGAGCTGCCGCTGGTGCGCCTCGAGGCGCCCAGCATCGGCACGCTCTATCCGGCGCACAACGAAGATCGCGTGCTGGTCACACGCCAGCAGTTGCCCGAGCTGCTGGTAGCCGCGCTGCTGGCGGTCGAGGACCGTGAGTTCTTCACTCATCACGGCGTCAATCCGAAATCGATTCTGCGCGCGCTCTGGGCCAATATCCGCGCCGGCGAGGTGGTGCAGGGGGGCAGTACACTGACCCAGCAGCTGGTCAAGAATCTCTATCTGAGCCGTGAACGCACGCTGTCGCGCAAGATCAACGAAGCGCTGATGGCGCTGATGCTCGATGCGCGCTACGACAAGGACGAGATTCTGACCGCCTACGCCAACGAGATCTATCTCGGTCAGCAGGGCGACCGGGCGATTCACGGTTTTGCGTTGGCCAGCCGTTTCTATTTCAACCGGCCGCTGGGAGAGCTGGAACTGCCGCAGCTGGCGCTGCTGGCGGGCATGATTCGCGGTCCGTCGCTCTACGATCCGCGACGCCATCCGGAGCGCGCCCGCGAACGGCGCGATCTGGTGCTGGGGCTGATGGCCGCGCAAGGGGCGATAAGCGATGCGCAACGCGCGCAGGCGCAGCAGGCGCAGTTGCAGGTGGGGCGCCGCAGCGAGGGAGCGGAGACGCGCTATCCGGCGTTCCTGTCGCTGGTCAAGCGGCAGCTGATTCGTGACTACCGCGAGGAAGATCTCACCTCCGAGGGGTTGAGAATCTTCACCACGCTCGATCCCTGGGTGCAGGAGCGGGCCGAAGCGGCGTTGGCCGGACGGCTGGCCAGGCTCGACCGGCAGGCCCGGTTGCCGGCGGGCACCCTCGAGGGCGCAGTCGTGGTCGCGGCCGGCAGCAGCGGCGAGGTGCAGGCTTTGGTCAGCGGCCGCGAGCCCGGTTACGCCGGTTTCAACAGGGCGCTGGATGCGGTGCGGCCGATCGGATCGCTGATCAAGCCGGTGGTCTATCTCGCCGCGCTGGCCCAGCCGCGCCGCTTCACCCTGGCGACGCTGCTCGAGGACGAGCCGGTCTCGCTCGAGGTGGCGGGCGGCAAAGAGTGGACGCCGCAGAACTACGACCATCAGGCGCATGGCGCGGTGCCGCTCTACCAGGCGCTGGCCTACTCCTACAATCTGGCCACCGTCAGGCTCGGGCTCGAATTAGGCGTCGGGCGGGTGACGCGGATGCTGCGGGATCTCGGCGTGGAGCGCGAGGTGGAGGAGGTACCGGCGCTGCTGCTGGGCGCGGTCGCGCTGTCGCCGCTGGAGGTGGCGCAAATCTACCAGACAGTCTCCGCCAACGGATTCCACACCCCGCTGCGGGCGATTCGTGAGGTGCAGTCGAGCGGCGGCGAAGCGCTGCAGCGCTATCCGCTGACGGTGCGCCAGGTGGTCGACCAGGGGGCCGCCTATCTGCTGACGCGGGCGCTGCAGGAGGTGGTACGATCGGGAACCGGTCGGCGGCTTGCCGGGGTGCTGCCCAGCGAGCGGCAGGCGGCGGGCAAAACCGGCACCACCGACGAGCTGCGCGACAGCTGGTTTGCCGGTTTCGACGGCGATCGGGTGGCGGTGGTCTGGGTCGGCCGGGACGACAACAGCCCGGCGGGGCTGACCGGTGCCGCAGGTGCGCTGCCGGTATGGGGTGATTTGATGGCGCCGCTCGATGGCCGGGCGCCGCAGCTGCCGCCCGGAAACGCGGTCGAATGGGCCTGGGTCGACCCGGCGTCGGGGCTGCGCGCCGATGCGCAGTGCAGCGGCGCGGTGGAGCTGCCGTTTCTACCGGGCTCGGCGCCGCAGACCAGGTCGGGTTGTGTGCAGGGCCCGGCGGGCGGACTGGGTGACTTCTTCAGGGGTTTTTTCCAATGAGCGGATATCGCTGGATTGCAGGCATGTTGGTGCTGGCACTGCTGGCCGGCTGTTCGAGCGGGCCGCGCCGGAGTGCTCCCGCACCGGTTGTCGGCAGCGGAGCAGCCTCCGCAGAGAGCGCGAGCGGTGTGCAGACGGCACCCGCCACGCCGCTGCCCGATTTCCGGCCGCTGCCGCGCGCGGCGGAGCAACCTTCCGCTCCCGCATCCTCGCCGGCGGTGGTGGCGCTGCTCTCCGGCGCGGAGCGCCAACGGGCCGGGGGCGAGCTCGATGCGGCGGTGGCGACGCTGGAGCGGGCGCTACGCATCGAGCCCCGCAACGCGCTGCTCTGGCATCGGCTGGCGCTGATCCGCTTCGAACAGCGGCGCTACGCGCTGGCGGCGGATCTGGCTGCGCGCTCCAACTCACTGCCACACGCGAATTCCAGTCTGCGTGAGGCGAACCGGTCGCTGATCAGGCGCGCGCGGGCGATGACGGCAGGCGGCTAGGCCGCAGGCCTGTCGCCAAGTTTGTAGTTGCCATCCACAGGCCCTAATATACCAACCTGCCTCCCGCTCGAGGCCGTTGTACCCGGCAGCGGATAACAGCGCTGCCGCAATCCCGAACAGCTGGCATCGGGGCGCGTTTTTTCTGTTTCTTATCACAGGGTGGCGGCGGTTGTCTGGGGTGCGTCGACTGCGGCCGCAGGCATCGGGTTCTGTTCTGGAGATTGGCTGACTGGTGAGCGTTTACGCCGAAAACAAACTGATCGGACAGGCGCGTCAGCTGGCTGCCGAGTACCGCCGCACGATGGGCAAGCCGCTACCCGGCATCAGCAACGAGATCGCCCTGCACGACGCCATGCGACTGCTTTCGCTGGTGCCGCCGGAGAACCCGCTGGCGGGAATAGATGCGATCGATCCGGGGCGCGACGACAAGCCGATCCAGATCAAGAGCCGGACGATCTTCGACGAATCCAAGTCGGGACAGCGCATCGGTCAGATCAACGTCGACCAGCAGTGGGAGTCGGTGTTGCTGGTGCTGATGGACGAAGAGTACGAACCCTACGAGATCTACGAGGCCGAGCGCGACGAGCTGCTCGAGTATGTCGGCAAGTCGAGCCGCAGCCGCGCCAAGCGGGGGGCGCTCTCGGTGGCCAGATTCAAGATCATCGGCCGACTGGTATGGGATCGGGAAGGGGGCTACGAACCCGAACTATGGGACAACCGGGCCTGACGATCCTGTCGCTTCGCCTGCGCGCCGTCGATGGATGATATTGCTGCGATCCTGGGTCCGGACGGGCTGCTCTCGCGCACCATCGACGGCTTCACCTGTCGCCCGCAACAGCAGTCGATGGCGGAGTCGGTGGCAGCCACGCTCGATCAGGGCGGTGTGTTGATCTGCGAGGCCGGCACCGGTATCGGCAAAACCTTCGCCTACCTGGTTCCGGCGCTGCTGTCCGGGCAGAAGGTGATCATCTCCACCGGCACCAGGAATCTGCAGGATCAGCTCTTCCATCGCGATCTGCCGCTGATGCGCGACGCCCTGGCGCTGCCGGTCAGCGTGGCATTGCTGAAAGGGCGCGCCAACTATCTCTGTCCGCACCGCCTGGAGATCACCCTGCTCGAGGGACGGCTCGGATCGCGCCAGATGGTCGATCAGCTGATGCAGGTGCAGCGCTGGGCGGGCAAGACCCGCAGCGGCGACATCGCCGAGCTGGACTCACTGGCCGAGGATGCCCCCATCTGGCCGATGGTCACCTCTACCACCGATAACTGCCTGGGGGCGGAGTGCCCCGCATTCAGCATCTGTCACCTGCAGGAGGCGAGAAAACGTGCGCAGGAGGCGGATCTTGTGGTTATCAATCACCATCTGCTGTGCGCCGATTTCGCCCTCAAGGAGTCGGGTTTCGGCGACCTGCTGCCCGACGCCGACGCCTTCATCATCGACGAGGCGCACCAACTGCCTGAGGTGGCGGGCAACTTCTTCGGCAGTACGGTCAGCGCCCGCCAGCTGCTGGAGCTGGCGCGCGACAGCGAGGCGGAGCAGATCAAGGAGGCCGGAGACCTGCGCGAAATCCCGTCGCGCTGTCAGCAGTTGAGCAAGCGGGTTCGTGATCTGCGCCTGGCGTTCGGTATCGGCCTGCGCCGTGCCGCCTGGGCGGAGGTGGCCGCTGACCGCCAGGTCGGACGCGCGCTGGAGGAGATGCGCCAGGCTTTGGGCGAGCTGCTTGCGGTGCTCGAGCTGGCGCAGGGGCGCGGCAAGGGGCTGGAGAGCTGTTTCGCGCGATCGCAACAGCTTTCGCTGTCGCTGGAGCGGCTGGTCGACGAAGAGCCGGACGAGGAGATCCGCTGGTTCGAGACGCTGAGCCAGGGATTCCGTCTCAATCAGACGCCGCTGGAGATCAGCCAGCTGTTCAAGTCGCGCATGGAGCGTTATCGCGGCAGCTGGATATTCACCTCGGCGACGTTGGCGGTGGGCGAGCGATTCGACCATTTTCAGCGTCAGCTCGGACTGGACGAGGCCCGAACCGAGTGCTGGGGCAGTCCGTTCGACTATCCAAACCAGGCGCTCTGGTATCTGCCGCAGGAGATGCCGGAACCCAACTCGCCGGCGTACAACCCCGCGGTGGTCGAGGTCGCGGTCGCGGTGCTGCGGGCCAGCCGGGGGCGCGCCTTTCTGCTCTTCACCAGCCACCGCGCGCTGCGCGAGGCGGCGGCACTGTTGGAGAAGCGCATCGACTATCCACTGCTGGTCCAGGGGAGTGCGCCGAAAGCAGAGCTTTTGGAGCGTTTCCGGGCGCTTGGCAATGCCGTACTGCTCGGTACCGCCAGCTTCTGGGAGGGTGTCGACGTACGTGGCGAGGCGCTCTCCTGCGTGATCATCGACAAACTGCCGTTCGCCTCTCCGGGCGACCCGGTGCTGCAGGCGCGGATCAACGCGCTGCGCAAGCGCGGCGGCAACCCTTTCATGACATACCAGGTACCGCAGGCGGCGATCGCGCTGAAGCAGGGGGCCGGCCGGCTGATCCGCGATATCCACGATCGCGGCGTGCTGGTGATCTGCGATCGGCGTCTGTTGAAGCGTGGTTACGGACAGATGTTCCTCGACAGCATGCCGCCGATGGCGCGTACCCGGGAGCTGGCGGAGGTCGAGCGGTTTTTTGCCCACCTGGCGTGAATGGCCCGGGGAATAACGGGTAGAATGCCTGCCATGAAACTGCTGGCCATCGAAACCGCCACCGAAGCCTGCTCTGCGGCGCTGCTGCTCGACGGCGAGATCGCGCTGCGCTACCGGGTCGAGCCGCGTCGCCACAGCGAGCTGCTGCTGCCGATGATGGAGGAGTTGCTGGCCGCGGCGGAGCTGAGCCTGGGCGCGCTCGATGCGCTGGCGTTCGGGCGCGGACCCGGCTCTTTCACCGGTGTGCGCATCGCCACCGGCGTGGTGCAGGGCGCTGCCTTTGCCGCCGATCTGCCGGTGGTACCGGTCTCGACACTGGCAGCGCTGGCGCAGCGCCGCCACCGCGAGTGTGGCGAGGATCGTCTGCTGCCTGCTTACGATGCACGCATGGGCGAACTCTATTGGGGCTGTTACAGGGTCGGAAGCGACGGGCTGGTCCAAGCGGTCGGCGAAGAGCTGGTGATCGCGCCGGAGCAGATCGAACTGCCCGACGAGGATGGCGGTTGGTTCGGCCTGGGCTCCGGTTGGGCGAGCTACGGTGAGCAGTTGATGCTGCGCCTGGCGCCGGAGGTTGCCGGATTCGACGGTGAACTCCTCTGTAGCGCGCAAGACGTGGCACTGCTCGGAGCCGCGGGTTTCGCCGCCGGTGCCGCGGTACCGGCGGAGCAGGCGTTGCCGGTCTACCTGCGTGACCGGGTGGCGAAGAAGCCGGGCGGGGTGTGGTGATTCAGGGCCGGGCCGCCGTCCGGCGTTGCTGACAGCTTTTGTCAACAGGCCCTGGAGCAAGCCACCGGAGCCGGCGGTCAACCTGACTCCGGTCGTTCAACCTCCCTGGTGACTATGCCGAGAGCGCTCGCTGTACCGCGCCCAGCGCGATGCCGGTATTGATCTCGGCGCCCATCTCCGACAGCACCGCCTCGAGCGCGCCAACGCAGAGCAGGATGTTCTCCGCGCGCGAGGAGTGGCCCATCAGGCCGATGCGCCACACCTTGCCGGCCAGCGCGCCGAGTCCGGCGCCGATCTCCAGATTGTACTCGGTGAGCAGCCGGCCGCGCACCAGGGCGTCGTCGACACCCTCCGGGATCGAGACCGCATTCAGCTGCGGCAGGCGCGCCCCTTGCGGCACGATGAAGCTGAGTCCCATCGCTTCCAGCCCGGCCTTGAGAGCCAGGTGATTCCTCTGGTGGCGTTTCCAGGCGTTCTCCAGCCCCTCCTCACGCAGCATCACCAGCGCCTCGTGCAGTGCGTAGAGCGCGTTGACCGGCGCGGTATGGTGATAGGCACGCTTGGCGCCGCCGCCCCAGTAGCCCATAACCAGGTTGAGGTCGAGGAACCAGCTCTGCACCTTGCCGGTGCGGTTGCGGATCTTCTGTTGGGCGCGCTCGTTGAAGCTGACCGGCGAGATGCCCGGCGTGCAGGAGAGGCACTTCTGGGTACCGGAGTAGATCGCGTCTACGCCCCAGACATCGACCTTGACCGGCGTTCCGCCGAGCGCGGTCACCGCGTCGACGATGGTCAGACAGTCGTGCTTGTGCGCCAGGCCGACCAGGGTTTTGGTATCGGACTCGGCGCCGGTGGAGGTTTCGGCCTGAACGAAGGCGACGATCCTGGCGTCCGGGTTGGCGTTGAGCGCATCCTCCAGTTTCTGCGGGTCGACCGGTTTACCCCAATCGTCCTGCACCATCACCGCGCTGCCGCCGCAGCGCTCGACATTCTCCTGCATGCGGCCGCCGAAGACACCGTTCTGGCAGACGATCACCTTGTCACCCGGCTCGACCAGGTTGACGAAGCAGCTCTCCATGCCGGCCGATCCGGGCGCGGAGACCGGCATGGTCAGCGCGTTGTCGGTCTGGAAGGCGTACTGCAGGAGGCTCTTGACCTCCTCCATCATGGCGACGAACTGCGGATCGAGGTGACCGATGGTCGGTCTTGCCAGCGCCTCGAGTATGCGGGGATGGACGTCAGAAGGGCCGGGGCCCATCAGGGTGCGAACGGGTGGGTTGAAGCTGCGGATATCCATACTAAGATGCTGCCTCTCTGCTGGATTGGAATGTGTTTTGCAGGATTGCACCTGCGGATTCAGCTCTGGATTCTAACCTACAAGCGAGTGCCGGGCTGCAGATTTGTCCGCGTGATCATTGTGTTAATGCGGCGCGCAGCAACCGGGTTTTTACGGTAGCATGCCCGCCATCACCGGCACTCTGCCGGATCAGAGAGAAAGATGCGACGTTTCACTCCATCCCCCTATCTGCTGCTGGTACTGGTGGCACTTTTCTGGGCCGGCAACAGCGTGCTGGCGCGCTCGGTACGGCTCGAGGTGCCGCCGCTGGGGCTTTCGTTCTGGCGCTGGGTGGTGGCCGGCGCTGTGCTGATGCCGTTCGTCTGGCGCGATATGCTGGCAATCTGGCCGCTGGTGCGGGCCAATCTCGGCCAGATATTACTGCTCTCGGTGCTGGGTGTGAGCAATTTCAACACCTTCCTCTATCTCGGACTGCAGACCACCACCGCCGCCAACGCGGTACTGCTGCTGTCGGTCACCCCGTTGGTGATCATCGTCTGTTCGCGGCTGCTGCTCGGAACCGCCATCGGGCTGCGCCAGGGGATAGGCATCGCCGCCTCGCTGCTGGGGGTGCTGGTGATCATCGCGCGCGGTGAACTGGTCCATCTGCTCGAGTTCAATCTCTCGAGCGGCGACCTCTGGGTGCTGGCGGCGGTCTTCTCCTGGGGGTTCTATTCGGTGCTGCTCAAACGTCGCCCCGCCGGTTTCGACGGCATGCCTTTTCTCGGCTACACCATCGCTTTCGGCACCGCCTTCATCCTGCCGCTCTATCTGTGGGAGGTCGCCTCCGGGGTGAGCATGCACCTCACCTCCACCACGCTGCTGAGTGTGCTCTACGTTGCGCTGTTCGCCTCGATCCTGGCCTATCTGTTCTGGAACCACGCGGTCGAGCGCGTCGGTCCCAACCGCGCCGGGCAGTTCGTTCATCTGATCCCGGTTTTCGGCAGCCTGATGTCGGTGCTGCTGCTGGGCGAGCGGCTATGGCTCTACCACCTGGTCGGAATCCTGCTGGTGGCGGCCGGAATCGTGCTGGCCACGCTCTGGTCCCCGGACAGCGGACGCTAGCCGACAGTCCCACCGCCGCGAGCGGGGGTGACGCCACGGCGGTTGGCCGATACGGGTCTCCACACGGGTCAGAAACGCCGCAGTATGCGGTCCATCGCCGCGCTGGAGAGAAATCGTTTCAGCGTGCCGAACAGATAGGTCGGAAAGGTGACGTAATAGCGCGCGCGCGGCCGGGGGTGCTCCAGTGCGTGTACGACCCGTTTCAGCACCGCCTCGGGTGGCAGCGTGAAGGGCACTGCGGGACCGACCTTCTCCAGGCGCTCCAGCGTGGCGCGGTAGGCGTCGCGGTGGACGCTCGCTTCGACGTCGATGTGCTGTTCGAACATGCGCAGGCTGTTGCTGCGGAAGCGGCTTACGATCGGACCCGGTTCGATCAGACTGACGTGTACGCCGCTGCCGGAGAGCTCCATGCGCAGCGTATCGCTGAGCCCCTCCAGCGCGAACTTGCTGGCGTTGTAGGCGCCGCGGTATGGCAGCGCCACCAGCCCCAGCACCGAGCTGTTCTGGATGATCCTGCCGC
>JAGRGU010000016.1 GCA_020445335.1 Gammaproteobacteria bacterium | reverse complement strand
GTATTGATGACCTCGATATCAGCCACCGGGTCCACCCGGCCCGATACGTGTACCACGTCATCATCCTCAAAGCAGCGCACCACATGACAGATTGCGTCGGTCTCGCGGATGTTGCCGAGAAACTTGTTGCCCAGCCCTTCACCCTTGGACGCCCCGGCAACCAGTCCGGCGATATCGACAAACTGCATCGAGGTGGGAACGATATTCTGCGGCTTGACGATACCCGCAATGACATCCTGACGCGGATCCGGCAGCGGTACCACGCCAACATTTGGATCAATGGTGCAGAAGGGGTAGTTCTCAGCGGCGATCGCCGCTTTCGTCAGTGCATTGAAAAGCGTTGACTTGCCTACGTTGGGAAGTCCGACGATACCGCATTTGAAACCCATGGTGGTGCCCGTAGCGAGAAAAAAGCGGGAGGATAGGGGAAATCAGCCGCGGTTACCAGAAACCGCGCCCGTTCAGTCGGCTGAACCACGGTTGTAAAGGTCATCGAAGCGGACGATATCATCCTCTCCCAGGTATCCGCCGGACTGCACCTCGATAATTTCCAGTGGAATCTGTCCCGGATTTTCCAGCCGATGCAGGGTTCCGAGCGGTATATAAGTAGATTGATTCTCGCTCAGCAGAAGCGTCTCTTCACCACGCGTGACTTTGGCCGTACCTTTGACCACGATCCAGTGCTCTGCGCGGTGGTGGTGCATCTGCAACGACAGGCAGCCGCCGGGATTGACGGTCAATCGTTTGACCTGGAAGCGGCTGCCCTCGTCGATCGGCTCGTAGTTCCCCCAGGGGCGATGAACCTTGCGGTGGAAAACATGCTCGCTGCGCGACGCCGATTTGAGGTACTCGGTCACTGATTTCACGTCCTGTGCCTTCTCCTTGTCGAGCACCAGAACCGCGTCCGGCGTCTCCACCACGATCAGGTTGGAGACCCCGACGACAGCCAGCATCCGCTGTTTGGCGATCAGCAGATTGTCGTGCGAATCGCAGCAGAAGACATCCCCCTCGCTGGCGTTCCCCGCCGCGTCACGCTCGCTGACAGACCAGAGTGTCGACCAGGCGCCCACATCCGACCAGCCGGCATCGAGCGGCAATACCACCGCCTGCGACCGGCCGTCCGACTGCGCCGTCAACGGTTCCATCACCGCATAGTCGATCGAATCGGACGGCGACGCGGCAAACTGCGCCTTGTCCGGGCGGAAGAAGTCGCCATCCCAGGCACCGCCGGCCGAAGCCTTGTCGCAGGCCGCAGCAATGTCGGCGCGGTAATTCATCAGCAGTTTCAACCACAGCGACGCCTTCATCATGAACAGACCGCTGTTCCACAAATAGCCGCCCTTGGCAAGATAACCCTCTGCGGTGCCGCGGTCGGGCTTCTCGACGAACGCCTGCAGATTGAAAGCACCACTGCCACCAGGCACCGGATCACCCTGGCGAATATAGCCGTAACCGGTTTCCGGCCCCGTGGGAACTATACCGAAAGTGACTACCGATCCCGCTTCGGCCAGTGCCGCGCCTGTCGATACCACCCGTCTGAACTCAGCCTCGTCCACCACCAGATGGTCGGCGGGCATTACCAGCATCACCGGATCGCTCACCGTTGCCATTGCGCAGTGCGCAGCCAGCGCCAGGGCCGGAGCGGTATTCCTTCCTTCCGGTTCGAGCAGTATCGCGGTGGTGGCGCGCTGCATCTGACGGAACTGCTCCGCGACAAGAAAGCGGTGCGATTCGTTGCAGACCACCAGCGGATCCAGCAGCTCTATCGATTCATCGAGACCATCCGATCGCGCTACCGTGGCCTGCAACAACGTGCGCTCGCCCACCAGAGGCAGAAACTGTTTCGGGTAGGCCTCCCGTGAGAGCGGCCAGAGCCTGGAGCCGGAACCTCCAGAGAGAATGACGGGCAGCAGATGCATCGAAATTAATCCAGGTACTTTAAAGTTGTCCGCGATTAGAACAGGCGTCCTTTTTCGCGTCAAAGCGACCCGTGGTTATAAGGTGGGACGGGAAGAGCGCCTACGGGACCAGACGCAACACGCTGACGCTCGGAACACCCTTCACGCAATCTTGAACAACTTGTCAAAATTGGCGATCTTCAGAATTCCCTTGACGCTCTCGCTGCCGTTCACCAGCGCTACGCCACCTTCCTTGTTTCCATACTCCCGCAGCTGTAGCAGCATGCCCATTGCCGAGCTGTCCATATACTCCGTTTGCGACAGATCGACGACAAAATTCTTGCTGCCTTTGGGGTAGACCTTGTAGCCGCGTATGAACTCCTGATGACAGGAGAAATCGAAGCGCCCTGCAACCTTGATGACAACTTCGTTGGTGCCAGCAGATGCCGATGTGGTGACTGACATGGATATTATCTCCTCTCCGCTTGCCGGACTACCGGCTTACAGAGGCAGTGGTATTGTTCCCGCCGATGTCAAACAGCTGGTGGAACCTGGATACCTCCAGAATTCTCCTGACATCTGTTTGGCAACCTGATATAGAGATCCGCGAACCATCGCCGCCAGCCCGTTCGCGCAGAAGCAACAGCATTCCAAGCGCCGCACTGTCGATATACTCTGTGCGGCTCATATCGATCCTGAAGGCGACCTTGCTGGTATCGACGTCACGGTAGGCTGCACGAAAGTTCTCATGATCTGAAAAATCGAAGCGCCCATCGATCCTGATACGAATTTCACGGCCATCATCGGAAACACTACTGGTTATCGCCATTGGTCTTCCCCCCCAATTCAGCTCTTCAAAAGAGTTCCACGTCGCCCTCTGCCATGCTCTGCTGCACGACGGGCTTGTTTCGCGACCTGTCGAACTCCGACTTCATCTCCCCCAATCTCTCCTTCAGCGAGACGATCGACGCGCGCGTGGAGCCATCATCTCCAGCCGTCGATTCGGCCTGCGCCAAACCATCCCGCACCAGGGTCATCATCGCCGAGAGGCGTTCGAGATGCGCCTGAGAGTGGCCGGCCAACTGCGTGACTATATCCTCGAACTGCAGCGAGCGGACCGCGTCCCCGACCGAGATATCGATATGATCGACAATCCGCGACAACTCTTCCAGACGCACCTCTGTCTCCGAGTTCATCGTGTTGAGGTGCTCGATCATCTGGTCGACCTTGGTCTTGGACTGGATGGCGAAGCTCATATCCTTGGATGCCAATTTGGAGACCGTCTTCTTGGCGACATCGATATTCTCGCGTGTGGTGCCCAGGGCGGCCCTGATCTCCTCGTTGAACCGGTCCGAGCGCTGTGACAGAGAGCGAACCTCGTCAGCGACGACCGCGAAGCCACGCCCGGCCTCTCCTGCCCGGGCCGCCTCGATGGCGGCATTCAGCGCCAGCAGATTGGTCTGGTCGGCGATACCCTTGACGTCATTGAGCAGATTTTCGGCATTGTTCATATGTGAGGCCATATCGTCGATCTGCTCGACCATGCTCATACCGTCGGCACTGATCTGCACCACGTGATCGATGAAAAACCGCAGAATGGTATCTGTCTCTGTGGCAAACTGATCGAAGCTGACCGCTTCCACGTCGCCATCTTTTCCGTCGCCATGCGCATGCGTCAGCATGGTGACAACCAGATCGCGCTGTGTCTGCGAAAATCCGTTCAGACCGTTGAAGGATTGCTGCAGCGTACCCACCGCATCGGCGACGAGCAGCCTTATCTGCTGCAACTCCTCCTGCATCTGCACCGAGACTTCACTTATCCCCCCCGCACAGATATCGACCACTCCACGCATTTCGGTCAACAGTTCGGCTTTTGCGCTGTTCTCGGTATTCCGTGACTTGCCGTCGAACGCGCGTACGCCGCCCTGCAACAGATAGAGCGTGCACCAGATCCCGGCTATCGTGCCACCAGCCAGCAGCGAAATCCAATCCTTTCCGGTGGCGGCGAGCAGCGCAATAATCGACAGGCTTCCGGCAAGCGCGCCATAAAACCAACCTTTATGTATATTTTTCATGCAGCAATCCCGACCCTCCACACTAACTAATATTCGACTACCGGCGTACTATCTTGAGCGAATTCATCGAATTCAGGAGACCTCCGGATCACTTACTGGGAGCGGCACCACCGGAGCGGAACGGAACTCCGGTGAAACCACAGCCGATGGCTGAGCCTGGCCGGCTCACCGCTCAATACCGACCACAGCACAAAGCGCCGGCCGCTCAGCGGCAAGTACTCACTGGCACGCCAGCTGTACCAGGCGTTCCGCTATTTGCTGCAGATCGAGTACCTCGTCAGCCGCGCCGCGCTTGACGACTTCTCCGGGCATGCCCCAAACAACGCTACTACGCTCGTCCTGGACCAGGGTGGTTGCGCCAAGTGCCTTCAGCCGCTCCATTCCGCACGCGCCATCCGTGCCCATTCCCGTCAACATCACGGCGATGATCTCGCTCTCCTTGCAACTGGCGAGCGATTCCAGCATGACATCGACAGAGGGTTTGTGACGATTGACCTTGGGACCATCATCCAATCTACAGAAGTGACTCCCGAGCCTGCGGCGTACCATCAGGTGGCGATCGCCGGGGGCGATATAGACGTGTCCGGGCAGAATTTCCTGACCATCCTGTGCTTCGCACACGCTCAATTCACACTCGCCATTGACTCTTTTGGCGAAGGGCCCGCTGAAAGCGGCCGGGATATGCTGGCTGATGACGATGCCCGGCATATCGACCGGCAGCTGCCGCAGCACGGTTTTGATCGCTTCGGTGCCACCGGTCGATGCACCTATCGCTACGATTCGCGCAGCCATCGCTCCCGCTGCCGGACGGCGAGATTTGTCGGGCTGTACTCGTGATGGCGCCGATTGCGCCGGCCGTCTGGCAACCTCCAGCTGGCGCTTCGAAGCAAGCGCGCTGACCCTGGCGCCTGCGGCGCCAACCACCTTGGCGATTACCTCGTTGGAGAAATCATCCACCCGATCCTGCAGCCCGTGCTGCGGTTTTTCGATGAAATCCACCGCTCCCAACTCCAGTGCACGCAGGGTGACGTCAGCTCCCTGCGCGGTCAGCGTTGAGATCATGACCACCGGCAGCGGTCGCAAGCGCATCAGGTTTTCCAGGAATGTGATGCCGTCCATGCGCGGCATCTCCACGTCGAGGGTGATTACATCCGGATGCAGGGATTTGATTTTATCGCGTGCATCGTAGGGGTCCTCCGCCTCCCCCACCACCTCCAGCTGCGTGGAGCCCGCCAGAATTTCGCGCAAAATTCCGCGCACCACGGGGGAGTCATCAACGATGAGCACCTTTTTCTTTGCAGTGTCCATAACTTCTACCTTCGTCACCGCTCTGCCTCGTCTGGCGACCTGCGCCGCTCAGTCGAACAGCTCCACCTCGCCGCTGACTGGCGTCTGATCGATATCGGCTCGATACCTGCGCTCCCTGACCACCAGGGTATCGTTGTGCAGGTGTTTGATACGCTTTACCCAGGCCTGGCCGGTCAGCGGCATATAGATGATTTTACGCGGATGAATATCGCCAACGTCCTGGCTCACCAGAGGAATACCTTCGGTACGAAGATACTCGCGCACGAAAGCAATATTGTTCTGCCCAACGCTGCCAAGGCCGTCGATAATCCTGCCGCCACCGAACACCTTCGCTTCGAGATTCTCACGCCGCCCGCCATGCTTGAGAATCTCGTTGATCATGTGCTCCATCGCGTAGTTGCCGTAACGGGTGGCGGTGTCGGCAACGCCGATGGCACCGTTCCAGCTGCCATTGTCGGAGATCGGCAGCATGAAATGATTCATGCCGCCGACACGACTCAATCTGTCACGAATGCAAGCCGATACGCAGGAGCCGAGAACCGTCGTGATCAGTTCGTTACCGGCTGAAACGTAGTACTCTCCCGGCAGGATTTTCGCCGCAGGCAGATTGCGCGTACGATCCCAGTAGCGGGAGACACCCTCAAATCCCGGTAGAGCCGCGGGCAGCGAAAGCCTGTTCTGAGCGCTTTCCACCGAGCTACCCCTTGTGCCGGTAAAGCGTGTTGCCGACCAGCTCGAAGTTTGTGCTCAGGTTGAACAGCGATTCCGAGTGGCCGATAAACAGGTAGCCTCCGGGGTTGAGCGCCGACGCGAACCGCTCTATCAACCGTTGCTTGCTGAGCTTGTCGAAATAGATGATGACATTGCGGCAGAAGATCACATCCGGCCTCTGTTCGAGCGCCCAGTCGCTAAGCAGATTGAGCTGCCGGAAGAGGATCGACCTCTGCAGTTCCGGCTTAACTCTAACCATTCCCTGCCGGCCATTGGTGCCGCGCAGGAACCAGCGCCGCAGGCGGGCGGTGGGAATTCCCTGCACACGTTCGGCAGGATAGACGCCGCTCTCCGCTCGCTGCAGCACCGCGGAATCGATATCCGTCGCCAGCAGCTTCAGTCTCCATTCCCGCTGTTCCTGCAGGGCGTCCATTATCGTCATCGCAATCGAGTAGGGCTCTTCACCGGTCGAACAGCCAGCGGACCAGATACTTATCGTGCGGGACTCTCCATTGCGCTGAATCAGTTCGGGCAGAATACGCCGGCTCAGCTCCTCGAAGTGGTGTTGCTCGCGAAAGAAACTGGTGAGATTGGTGGTGATCGCATTGACCAGTTCGAGCACCTCTATCTCCTCGGGTTCGCTCTTTATCAGCTCGCAGTACTCGCTGAAATTGCGCAGTCCCAGCTTACGCACCCTACGCGAGAGACGCGCGTAGAACATATCGAACTTGTCATCGGCGACGACAATTCCGGTACGGCTATTGGCAACCTCTCGCAGATAGTTGAAATCGCGACGACTGAAGGCAAACTCGCGTTGTTTCTCGGACATGAGAGTGCGACTTTCGCTTAAGATTTGGACGAAGGCAGATGCAGCAACGTCTCCAGGCCAAGTTGGCGCGCCGCACTGATAAGGCTTTCCGAAGCCCCCATCCATGCGAACTTTAGCCCGCGGATTTTCGCTTCGTTCGCCAGCGCCGCCAGCAACTGGATCCCGGCGCCATCCACTTGTGCCAGCGAGCCGCCATCGAGCTGAATATCACCGCCGCCGCTTCGCAGCAGTTCCAGCATCCGCTGTTGCACATCGGTCGCATCGGCGATGGTAAGATCCTGGCCGAGGTGAAACACCTTTGCCGTCGTATCCGCGTCGCTCAAATTCATCTCTGCCACCATGCCGCGCACCTGCTCTCTCAGTCACTCCACACCTAGGTGAAGCGAATCAAATTTCCAGCTGTAAACTCACCCCTCGGATGGAATCAACTCGGTCAGTTCCACCGGCTCCAGCAGCCGATCGACATCCAGTAGAACCACCATGCGCTGATTGATGGTGACCATACCCTGCAAATAGCGTGCACCGATGGTTCGCTCCATCGCGGGCGCTGACAGAATCGAGGAGATATCGATATCAAGCACATCCGAGACCGCATCGACTATCGCGCCAACGACCTGGCCGCCGCCGTCTCCTTCCAGTGCCAGTACGATAACCACGGTGGTAGGATCATAGCTGGCCTCAGCCAGACCGAAACGGATGCGCAGATCGAAAACCGGCACCATGGTTCCGCGCAGATCGAGTACGCCTTTGACGAAATCGGGCGCATTGGGCAGGGGTCGCGCACCGCGCCACTCACGAATCTCCTGTACCTTGAGAATATCGACGCCATACTCCTCACCACCCAGTGAGAAGCTCAAATACTGTGCTACCCGCTTTTGTCCTTTTATGAGTTCCTGCATGCTGCGATCTGCCTTCGGTGCCATTGGTTATCGCCTAAAACTCTTCCCACTCGTCATCCGCACTCATGGTCCGGTCAAGCGATGCGGTCCTGATCGGAGCGCCACCGTTGCCGGCAGGCATAACGGTGACCGGGCCTGCACCCTGAGCAACCGATCTTGCCGGTGGCGCCATGGCACTCTCGGTCTGCGTAACCTGCGACAGGGTAAAGAAGCGCATGATGGTGTCCATCTCGCGCGCTTTTTCACTCAGCGAAGCTGCCGCCGCAGAAGTCTGTTCCGCCAGCGCAGCATTCTGTTGCGTCACCTCGTCCATACTGGTGACCGCCTGATTGATCTGATCGATACCGGCCGACTGCTGCTGACTTGCAGCAGCGATCTCGGAGATGATGTCACCGACCTGGCCTACGCCGGTTACGATTTCACTCAGGGTTTCACCCGATTCGTTGACCAGTTCAGCGCCGGTATTCACCTTCTGCGCGCTATCCTGGATCAGCTCCTTGATCTCCTTGGCGGCTGTCGCGCTGCGGCCGGCGAGATTGCGCACTTCGGTGGCTACGACAGCGAACCCCCTGCCCTGATCACCCGCGCGGGCGGCTTCAACCGACGCGTTCAGCGCCAACAGATTGGTCTGAAACGCGATCTCGTCGATCACGCTGATGATCTCCGAGATCTTCCTGCTGGAACTGTTGATCGCGTCCATCGCCTGAACCGCCTGATTGACCACTTCGCCACCGCGTGCCGCCACCTCACGTGCGTTGGCGGCCAGCTTATTGGCGCTCTGGGCATTTTCGGCATTGTTCTTCACGGTACTGGTCAGCTGCTCCATACTCGAGGCGGTCTCCTCGAGCGCACTCGCCTGCTGCTCGGTGCGGGATGAGAGGCTATTGTTGCCGGCCGATATCTCCGCCGATGCGGTGGTGATGACGGCGCCTGCCTCGCGCACTTCGGCGAGCGTGCGCTCCAGATGCGCGATAGTGCCGTTGATATCCTGCTTGACCTGGTCGAATTTACCCTGGTACTCGCTGGTGATCGGCTTGGTGAGATCTCCCGAAGCGATATCGCTCATCGCATTGGCGATATCCTCGAAGGCTTTGTCGACGACTTCGATCAGAGCATTGATGCCGGTGCCCAGTTCCAAGAAGAAGCCGACCTTGCCAGCCATGTCGATGCGTTCAGAGAGATCACCCTCACGCGCCGAGGCGACGATACGATCGATCTCCCGCTCGACCGCCACCTCCGCGGTGCGATCGGTCCACTCCACGGCGGTGCCAAGTCGGCGCCCCTCTTCGTTGATCACCGGATTGGCAATCACCCGCAACGTCCTGCCACCGATTTCGAATTCAGATTTGAAGCTGCTTTGCAGTGCTTTCAACATGCTGCGTTGATGACCAGGGTTCTTGTGGAACTGGTCGATGTTGGTGCCTAGCAGGTTATCCGCATCGAACTCCGGAAGATCGCGCCGTATGTCACTTTCCGCGTTCTTGAACAGCGTCCGGACTGTCTTGTTCATGTAGATGATGTTGAATTCCGGATCGGCCATCATTACCGAGCTGGAGACATTGTCCAGTGCGGTCTTGACACGCATTGCCGAGGCTGCCTGCTCGCGCGCATCCATAACGTCGAAGCCCAGCTTAATCTGTGTCGACTTGATGGCGTTGAGCAGCGAACCTATCTCATCGCAACGGTTGGTCTCGATCCAGTCGAAGTAGTTGCCCTCGGCGATCTGTTTCAATTTGCACTCGGTGTAAGCGAGCGGCTTAATGACATGGCGGGTCAAGGCCAGCCCAAACACCAACGTGGCTACACCCATCGACGCAAGGAAACCGAGAATCCATGCCTTTGCGGCGCCCATCACTACCATGCTGCCGATAGAGATCAGCATCGCCACGGTCAAAAATACCGTGCTCGTTAAGAGCAGCCTGATCGGCAACGACTTGAAGCGACCCAGCAGAGCCGCAAACCCGCCCGGTCGCAGGCTGGCTTGCTTGGCATTGATTTTTTGGTAGAGCTCAGCCGCAGCATTGATTTCCTCGCGCGTGGGAAGCGTTCGCACCGACATGTACTCGGTAACCCGCCCGTGCTCTGTCAGCGGTGTCACATTGGCCTTGACCCAATAGAAGTCGCCGTTTTTACAGCGATTCTTGACCAGACCGGTCCACGGTTTACCCGACTGGAGTGTCTCCCAGAGATCAGCGAATGCCTCTGGCGGCATGTCGGGGTGACGCACGATATTATGACTGGCGCCGATCAGCTCCTCTTCGTTGAAGCCGCTGATCTCAATGAAGTCGCGATTGCAGTAGGTGATACGGCCTTTGACATCCGTTTTCGAGACCAGCGTACTGCCCTCACGCATAGTCTGTTCGTTGTCAGTCACCGGTTGATTGATCTTCATGAGCAGTGGCTCCCGTCTCTTTTATCTGAACTCTGAACGCGCTGCACCTCATCATCCGCCGCTGCCGCGACCGGCTTGATATTGCGCTCGCTTAATCTATCGATATCGAGCAGCATGACCATGCGTCCGTTGGCCGTGGTCATGCCGCTGAGAAATTCGCTGTTGAATCGCGTGCCGAAATCCGGCACCGGTTGGATCGATTCGGTACTGGTGCGAAAAACATCCGAAACGTTATCGACCACCAGGCCGATGCTCTTTTCTCTCTCTTCCGTCTGCACGTGCAAAATGATCACAACCGTCTCCTTCTCGTATGCCCGAAACGACATGCCGAGCCGCAGACGGAGATCGAAAACCGGTACGATTGATCCGCGCAGATTGAGCACTCCCCGTACATACTCCGGGGCGTTGGGAATACGCGTGATGGGCTCCCATCCGCGAATCTCCTGAACCCTGAGAATGTCTACCCCGTAATCCTCACTGCCGAGATTGAATGTAAGATACTCTTCGAGCGGCGTCGCAGCCTCCCCGGAAGCTTTTGTTTGCGCAGTTGCTGACATTTGAATCAGGCCGTCTTTTTGATCAGTTGCAGTCCGACATCACGCGCGGCCAGTCTGATCAGCCCCGGGATATCGAGAATAAGCGCGACCGAACCGTCACCGAGAATAGTGGCACCGGAAACCCCGTCAACCTTTTCGTAGTTGGCCTCCAGGGATTTGATCACCACCTGCTGCTGGCCGATGAGTTCATCGACCAATACGCCGTAGCGCCGCCCTTCGCCCTCCACAACCACCAGCAGCCCATCGGTCAGGTCGTGGGCACGATACCCCTCGATACCGAAAACCTCGTGCATGCGGATGATCGGAAGATATTCGTCGCGCAGCTTGAAGGTCTCTCCACGACCGGCCACCAGATTGACCATCTCAGGCGAGACCTGGATCGATTCGATGATCGATATCAGTGGGATGATATAGACCTCGCCACCCACGGCGATCGTCTGGCCGTCGAGAATCGCCAGCGTCAGTGGCAGGCGAATCAGCATGCCGGTCCCACGCCCCGGCTCCGAGTCGATCTCTATACTGCCACCGAGTTCGAGTATATTTCTGCGCACGACGTCCATACCGACGCCGCGACCTGAGACGTCACTCACCTGTTCCGCGGTGGAGAAGCCTGGCTGGAATATCAGTTCGTAGATCTGTTGGGTGGACAACTTTTCGTCGACGCCGACAATGCCCCGTTCGAGTGCCTTGCGGTGTAGCCTCTCTGCGTCCAGCCCGCGACCGTCATCGCGAATCTCGATAACGATACTGCCGCCCTGGTGAAAGGCCTTGAGCTCGATCGTACCCGTCTCAAGCTTACCCGCAGCCAGTCGCTCCTGCGGCGTTTCGATACCGTGATCAAGACTGTTGCGCACCAGGTGCACCAACGGATCGCCGATTTTCTCGATCACCGTCTTGTCGAGCTCAGTACTCTCGCCGGTCAGCTTGAGATCGATTTTCTTACCGAGCTGGCGGCCCAAGTCATGCACCAGACGGGGAAATCGGCTGAAGGTGAAGCTGATGGGCAGCATCCGGACCTGCATCACGCTCTCCTGCAGCTCACGGGTGTGGCGCGCCATCTGCTCCAGGCCATCTTTCAACTTGTCCAGCTGGCCGGGGTGAAAATTCTCTCCCAGCATGCTCAGCATCGACTGGGTGATCACCAGCTCACCGACCATATTGATCAGATTGTCGATCTTGTCTATGCCGACCCTGATTGAACTGGATACCGCAGCGGTTGCGCTGCGTGCCGGGTCGTTGCTGCGGCGTCCGGCAGTCTTGCGGCGCTCTTCCTGGCGGCGGTCGTCGCTTGCCGATCTGCGCTCCTCCTGCTCCTGCGCCAATGACGACAAAGCCCCTTCATCAACGGAAACTTCAGCCACCGTCTCCGGGACAGCGACGACTTCGTGCTCCGAAGCGACCAGCGGCATTATCGCCAGGTCGCACTCATCCTCCACCCAGTCGAAGATTTCGGTGATCTGGCCACGCTCGACATCGGCATGCAGGCGCATGTCCCAGGAGAGGTAACACTCTTCGGGATCGAACTGATCGAAGCCGGGGAGCAGCGAGGCGTCGCCCCTGACCTCCAGTTCCCCCAGTGCCGCAAGCTCGCGAATGATGCGCAAAGGGTCGTTACCGGTGCGCATCAGATTGGGTAGTGGGCGAAAGACGATGTGCCAGCCGTTGATGTCCGCTCCGTCCGCCGTGAGCGCCGATGCCGCGTCGCTCGCATCCTGCTTTTGCGGGTTCGCCTGCAGCGCCGTCTCCAGCGCCTGTTGCTGCTTTGCAACGCGCTCCTCGTCCAACGCCTGCCCGTCTTGAGCCGCGCGCAGCATCTCGCCCAGGATGTCCACCGACTGCAGCAACACCTCCAGCGCCTCCGCGGTAACCGGACGACGACCATCGCGCATCTCGTCGAGCAACGTCTCCATCAGGTGCGTGAAGGAGGCGACTCTGTCGAATCCGAAGGTTCCACTACCACCTTTGATGGAGTGCGCGGCACGGAAGATCGCATTAATCTCCTCGGCGTCGACAGTTCCGGGATCCATCGCCAGCAAGCCACTCTCCATCAAGCCCAAACCCTCGAAGCTCTCTTCGAAGAAGACCTGATGAAACTGCGAGAGATCGATCGTCATCTGGCTGGCCAGCCTGCTCTCATCGGACTTGAAACGATCAACCCAGGACCTTTTTGACTGTGTTGACCAATTGTTCCGGATTGAACGGTTTAACGATCCAGCCTGTCGCGCCGGCAGCCTTGCCCTGCTGTTTCTTCTCGGCGCTGGACTCGGTGGTCAGCATCAACAACGGCGTGAATTTGTAGGCGGGGAGCGCGCGCAGTTCCCTGATCAGAGCGATACCATCCATCTTGGGCATATTGACATCGGTAATGACCAGGTTGACACCCTGTCCCTTGGCAATATTGAGCGCCTCGACTCCATCAGAGGCCTCTATAACCTGGTATCCCGCACCCTTCAGCGTAAAAGCTACCATTTGGCGCATGGATGCCGAGTCATCTACCGCTAATATACTTGACATTCTCTCTCTTCCCCTGCGTGGCAGGCCTGTGAATCACGCCTCTCAGCCGGTGACAAGCCGACACCCGGCGCCAACAGGCACTCTATATCTGTCTAGCTCCAGTAACGGCGCCTGGCGGCCGAACTTTAGTTCCGAGTCGGAACCGATTTCCCATCACCGGTTCGTTCTCCAGAGATCGCAACTTCCGGTCAGGATGGTGAAATTCGGTTAAGATAGCGCCTCCATGGCAACCACCGGCGGCCATCGATCGAAAGGATTTCCCAGTGAAACTGAGTCCGCAAGCATTCCAGAGCTGGAAGAACAAAAAAATCACACTGTTAGGCATGTCCGGAGTGGGTAAAACCCATCTCGCCGGCATGCTGCGGCAGCACAACTGGTTTCACTATTCGGTCGACTACCGCATCGGCACCCGCTACCTTGATGAACCGATCATGGATCTGATCAAGCAGCAGGCGATGCAGATCCCGTTCCTGCGCGACCTGATGCGCAAAGACTGGATCTACATTCATAACAACATCAAGGTCGAGGATCTGGGGCCGGTGCTCAGCTTTGTCGGCAAGCTGGGGAATCCCGAACTCGGCGGCATTCCGCTGCGCGAGTTCCAGCGACGACAGGCGCTCTATCGGGAGGCGGAGATCAATGCGATTCTTGACATCCCGTCCTTTTTCCAGAAGGCGCAGGATATCTACGGCTATCCCCACTTCGTCAATGATGTCGCCGGCAGCCTGTGCGATCTGGAGGCGCCGGGATCGGTGGAATTGCTGGCCAAGCACACGCTGATACTCTATATCGCCGTGGCCGACGAGGATGAGGAGGCGCAGTTGATCGCGCGTGCCCAACGCTCGCCGAAACCGCTATATTTCCGACCTGCCTTCCTTGAGGAGCAGATCGGCGCTTACCTGCGCGAACACGGACTCGACTACGCCGCGCAGATGGCACCTGATGCTTTCACCAGCTGGATCTTTCCGCGCCTGTTTCGATCCCGCGTGCCCAGGTACGAGGCAATTGCCAAGCCCCACGGCTACACCGTCAGCTCGCGTCAGGTAGGCCGGGTGCGCGACGAATCTGACTTCCTGGAGATGGTCGAGCAGGCGATCGCCGCCACCGGCATACAACACTGAGCCCGTTCAAAGAACGGGGGAGTCACCCCGCATGCCACTGGTTTCACACAATTCATTACCCACTTTCGACCGTCTACGTGCCGAGGGCCAACTGGTGCTGGAGACCGGACGGGCGCTGCACCAGCACATTCGTGAGCTGCATATCGGACTGCTCAACATGATGCCGGACGCCGCGCTGGAGCCCACCGAGCGACAGTTTTTCCGCTTGGTTGGCGAGAGCAACCCGATCGCCCAGTTCTATATGCACCCGTTCACGCTTCCCGAATTGCCGCGCGGCGATGGTGCACGACAACATATCGGCCGCTATTACGATACATTCGAGGAACTGCAGCGTGACGGTCTGGACGCACTGATCATTACCGGAGCCACACCCACCCATCCCGATCTCTCCGATGAACCCTTCTGGGAGCCGCTTCGCAACGTGGTCGCCTGGGCGGATGAGAATGTCACCTCCACACTCTGCTCCTGCCTTGCCACGCATGCCGTGCTCGAATCGGTATTCGCGCAGAAACGTCAGCCCCTGGGCTTCAAGCGCTGGGGTGTCTTCCCGCACCGCGTGGTCGATGGCAGCCATCCGCTGGTACACGATGTCAACACGCTGTTCGACGTTCCCCACTCGCGCTTCAACGAAGTCTCAAAGGCACAGTTCGAAGCGGCGGGGATGCACATCCTCGCCGAAAGCGAGGAGGCGGGCGTTCACCTCGCCGTCAGCCGTGACCGGGTGCGCTGGGTCTATTTTCAGGGGCACCCGGAGTACGACACCGTTAGTCTCCTCAAAGAATATAAGCGCGAGGTGATGCTGTTTGCCGCCGGCAACCGGGCCGACTACCCGCGCTTTCCGGACAACTTCTTCTCGCCCCAGATCAGGGCGATTTTTGACGAGTACCGGGCGCTACTGGAGCGTGCGATCGACAACGGCCTGGAACTCCCGACGTTTCCAGACCAACTGATTGCAGGCAAACTCAACAACACCTGGCATGATACCGCCGAGGGGATAGTGGCCAACTGGATCGGCACCGTCTACCAGCTCACGCACGAAGAGCGCTGCAAACCTTTCATGGATGGTATTGACCCGCGGGACCCGCTGGGGTTGGGCCTGATCTGAACGTTGCGCCGACAGCCGCTCGAGGTCTTTGCGGAGGAGCCCCATGCGCAGCGAGCCCGGTCAGAGAATAGTGGAAGTGCTGGGAAAATCCGGTTGAATTGCCTACCCTTCAGGGTCAGAAAAATAATATAGTTGCAGAGATGAAAGAGCCTACGCCGACAAAAAAAGAGCTGGCCGCGCAATACCGCGCGCTCGACGAACAGATTAACCGACTGAAAAACAGGCTGAATGGCGAAGTTTTCAAGAAGACCAAGCACGGCTACCGACTCAATCAGCTGAGCGAAGGCGCGCGCGGGCTGCAGCGTCGGATCGAGCAGATCGAGAGCAATATCCGGCAGCTCGCGCTACAGGATCGGACGCTGCTCCAAGAGACCGAATCACTGCGCGAGAAGAGCGGCGGCAAGAAACGGCTCAAAACGCTGCTGAATCAGCTCGGCAGCGATGTCGAGGGTCTCCGCCAGCAACAGCGGCAACTCACGCAGACCCTGCAGAACAGCGGACAGCTGGCAACCCAGATCGCTGACCTGAGAGACGATCTGCGCCGTGAGAGCGACGACCTGAAAACACAGGTGCGCAATCTCGAGGAGAGCAGCAGCCGGGAATCGGTCGCCCAAGAGGCGCAGCAGGACCGCATCCAGTCGCTTGAAACCGCGCTGGCGGAACTGACCAATGCTCAGCAACGGCTGGGTGAGGCGGCCAAAGCCGAACAGACATCGCTGCAACGCGAACTTGATGATGCGGTGCTGCCGATGCAAGCGGCACTCAGGCAGATCGAGGAGCAGAGCGCTGGCGATACTGTGAGACTGGAGGAGATCGAGCAGCAGATTGGTTCACTCCAGCAGCAACAGCAAACTATCGACGATCTCGCCGACCGGCTGGAACGTGGGCAGGAACAGCAGCAGCTGGAGAAAGCGCGGCAGAATCAACAAGGGGATCTCGACAGCCGTATCGGCGAGCTTGAGCGTCGCAGCCAGGAGCTGCAGGCCAACTGGCAGGAGATCGAGCGGAAGCGACAACAGCAGCTTGCGGAACAGCAGGCCCGATTCGCCTCCCGCGATCAGCTGGACGACAACGTCAATTCGCTGCATGCGGAACTGGGACGCATCGACCAACAGCGCGCGCAGGAGCGCGGGCGGCTCGACGGCTTCGAACACCAGCTGGCGGCGCTGCGCGATACGCTGGAGGCCCGGCAGAATCCAACCGAACAGCTATCCAGGATAGAGTCTCTGCAGCGGGAGTTTCAACAGCGACTGGGGAGCCTGGAACAGCACGCCACCTCCTCTCCGATGGAGCACGCTGAGGAGAAAGTGCAACAGCTGACTGAGAGCTGGAGCCCGGATCTTGGCGACAGGCTCACCAGCCTGGAATCAGAACTTGGCAGGTTGAACGAAGCAGAGGAGTTTCTGCAGAAAAGCTTCCGCGACCTGGGGGGCGTGGAGCTGGCACTCAACGGCCGTCTTGACGCGCTGCAGCGTGACCTTGAACAGCAGCGTGGTGACGCCAAATCTCTGCAGCAGAGGCTCGAACAACTGGGTGAGACGCTGACCCGTGACCGGCAGCAACTACGGGCAGAGATCGGGGAAACGCGCCAGGCGACCGGCGAGCCCCAGGCGGAGCTTGCCGGCAACCTCGACCGCCTGGAGCAGGCAGCCGTTGTCGATCGTGAACGCATTGCGCAGCTGGAGAGCGGCTTGGCGTCGGCACGGGATGAAGTGGAGCTGCAGCGGCGGGAGCTCAACGACAAACTCGACGTCGGTGCGGCGGTCGCAGAGCAGCAGGCCCGGCTCGATTCCGAACTCTCACAACAGAAGCTGCAGCAGCAGGCACAAACCGAGCTTGCCGAAAATCAGGCGGAGCAACTGTCTGCTCTGTCGCAACAGTTGCAATCACAACTGCAGAAAGGGGTGACACTCTCCGAAGCGCAGCAACATATCGCCACACTCGTAGATCAGCAGGACGAGGAGCGTCAGGTACTACAGACCAGACTTCAGGAGCAGGAGCAGCTGCTGCAGGAGGTCAGGCAGTGGACCAATGATCAGGCGGAGCTGCAACAACAGATATCATCCACGGTTCAGGCCTCGAAAGGGAGTCTCGACGAATTGCGGGAGCTGGAACTCAACAGCGACGCAAAGATTACCGGGATCGAACAGGCGCAACAGTTGCTGCAACAGCAGCAGCAGAACGATGCACCACTGATCGAGGAGAACAAGCGGACACTAGAGCTGGTGGAGAAGCGGCTGGAGGGAATCGGCGACAGTCAGGAGAAACAGCAACGTAGAATGGACAGGAGTGATGCCCGGGGCAGAAGCAACCGCGTCGCACTCGCAGCGCTGCTCCTGCTGGGCATTCTGGGAGGTCTTGCGATCTACTTCGCAAGTGCCGCGAAAATCGCCGAGGTCGAGCAGCGCACAACCCGACAGATGTTGACGCCGGATTCGCGCTACGCCACCTCGGAGCGGCTCACCGAGTCGTTGCGCTCAGTCGAGTTGGCGCAGGGTGAGATTCAGCGCAAGATAGAGAATCTGCAGAACGAAGCACCGTCCACCAGACTGCGGGAGCGGCAGAGCGATCTCGAACTGCGACTGGCGCGCCTGGAAGTCAAACTGAATCTGGTTTCGGCCGGCGCCGATCCGGCACAAGACCAGGAATTAACGAAGATACAAAGCGATATTGAAGGTCTGCATGGTCAGGTAAGCACTGCCGCCAACACCATAGCGGCATCGGACAGCGCAGTCCAGGTGCTCGATATGCGCCTGGACGAACTTAGCGAAGCAATCGACGAGAGACTCGCCAGGCTGGAGACAGCGAGTCGACAGATGGCAGCAGCCAATGTTGAAAAAACCACCGTGCCCGCCACCAACACAGCAGAGTTCAACAACCGTATCGCCGCGCTGGAAGCCGTCAGCACCGATGCGATGCAGGCACAGAAAATGCTGAGTGCTCAGGTCGATGAGCTCGCCCGCGCGCTCTCCGCCCTGGAACGAAAGGTTACTGTGGAAGGCAGCCAGAATTCTGCAGATCGCTGGCGAAGCGCAGGCGAGATACACCGCTACACGATCCAACTCGCCGGCAGCCGAAAACTCGACTCACTGAGGCGATTTGCCAATCAGCAACTGCCCTCAGGAGAGCACGCTTTCTATCTGACCAACTACCAGGGGAAGGCGTGGAACATCCTGCTTTATGGCATCTTCGATCGGCTGAGTGAAGCCAAAGCCGCTTTGAACTCGCTGCCACAAGGGCTGCGGCGCTACAGACCCTGGATTCGTGTTATTCCCGGCGACTACACCTATCTCGACTGACCAACTCAGAGCGTGCGGTGTGGCAGACTCTCCAGTCGACTCGCCGGCGTGATCTGGACGTAATCGAGCTTGCGCTGCAACTGCTTGATGTCGTTGGCGCCGCCATAGGTCAGTCCGCTACGCAAACCCCCAACGATATCGGCCATGATCTGCACCTCGTTGTCTCGATAGGGGACTTCGGTCGAGACCCCCTCGGCGGTTTTCCACTCCGCCATTCCACCGTGGTAGTCGTCCTGCACTTCGCGGCTGGCCATTCCCCGGTAGATCTTGAAACGCACCTGGTTGCCGCTTTCGTCGGTTCGGCTGTAGACCTCACCGGGGGTCGGCCGGGTTCCGGCGAGCATACTGCCGAGCATCACGAAATCCGCACCGAAGGCTAATGCCTTTACGATGTCTCCCGCTGCGCGGATGCCCCCGTCTGCCACGATGGAGCGGTCAACCTTGGCACACTCGCGAATGGAGGAGAGACTGGGAACGCCGAACCCGGTTTTGATGCGCGTAGTGCATACCGAGCCGCCGCCAATGCCGACTTTGATGATATCGGCGGCGCAGGAAGCGAGATAGTCGGCACCTGCGTAGGTTGCAACATTGCCCGCCATGATACAGGCATTCTTCCCTAGCAGCGCCCTGACGTTCTTCAACGTCCGCCCGACATACTTGGCGTGCGCATGGGCAACATCGACGCAGTAGTAGACCGCTCCAGCATCGCGCAGCGCTTCGGTGCGCTCCAGATCCTTGTCCGAACAGCCGATCGAGACGAAGGTGGGGTGGCGGCAACGCTTCCACATTTCGACGTTGTCATCTACACCCATGAAGCGATGCAGTACACCGATTGCGCCGTTATCTCCCATGAAGTCGGCCATCTCGACACCGGTAATGGTATCCATATTGGAACTCATCAGGGGCAGTTCCAAAGCGAGCTTGTCGGTACGGTCTCGCATGGAGACGTCCACCACTTTTCTCGACTCCCAGTGGTTGTATGCAGGCACCAACAACACATCGTCATAGGTAAACGAGGGATTCATGCAGGACTCCTGGTGGTAACGAATCTATTCGCAGACACTCTGTCTCAATGCCGCCGAGCGGCTTGTCAGATTGACCTACAAGCGGATAATAAGCTCATACTCATGCCTGCGCCACGACCATGAACTACCTTGCCCACCTGCTGCTCGCAGGCGAGGACCCACAAGCGCAACTCGGATCGCTGCTCGGCGATTTCACCCGCGGCCGGATAGAGATACTGGCCAACAGCTATCCTGCCCCCGTGATTCACGGCATCAGCGTGCACCGTAAGATCGACCGCTTCACCGACGATCACGCAGACGTTATTCGCAGCAGGCGGCGCTTCTCCCCGGTTCGCTACCGCTTCAGCGGAATAATTGTCGATGTGCTGCACGACCATTTGCTGAGTGTTCACTGGGATCGATTCGCCAATATCGACCGCCAGAGATTCATCAGCCGATGCTATTCACTTCTCAACGATCACAGGCCGCTGCTGCCGCAGCGTTTGCAACGGGTTGCGCCGATCATGATCACCCAGGACTGGCTGGGCAGTTATCTGAAACTAGAGGCCGTCGACCGGGTTTACCAACGCCTATCAAAACGTATCGCCCGGAATAATCCGTTGGCGGGAGCAATGGAAGAGGTAGTTGCGCACTATGACGAGCTCGAGAATGACTTTCTCAACTTCTTCCCGGACGTCCAATCACACGCGGCGCAGCTGAATCCTAAGCGATCCACAACCGGCACCGTGCTTCTCTTTGGAGACTAACCAGAACAACCCTGGGACGAGAGACCAATATCCGTTTGGCTCGACAACCTTTGTGATTGGAGCTGGCGAGAGGATTCGAACCCCCGACCGGCTGATTACAAATCAGCTGCTCTACCAACTGAGCTACGCCAGCGCTGAACATCCAAAAAGGTCGAAAACTTGAACCAGCGGAATCGACCGCGTGCCTCGGTAAGGTGCAGTCGGTGGCACGACGTCCTGTTTTCAGGACGTCCGAATATTATACGGTTTCGACTACAATCGACAACAACTGACCGGCTCACCTGACTGTCGCTGCGCGGCGACAACATAGCTCAGTCGTTACAATACCTTTCTGCCGGCACGAGCGCCGTAAACGACGCCCCCAACTCTCTCGGCAGCGGCGTGTCGGGTGCTGATTGATAATCAAGCCAATAGGCGGACAATTGTCGATATCTGGGGAGTACGTCGGGAACGAAGCCCTTGGTTTCGATCTGGGCTTTACGCTTTTCGGCATTGAATCTGCGATTGTAGACGCCGAGTGATACGCCTCGCTCGAACTCTCCCTTGTAGAACCGCTGCACATCCACCACCCCCTGTGCCTTTAAGCTGTTAACGGCGTCGATCGCCTTACGCACGTCCTCAAACGGCGGTAGCAGTACCCAATATCCGGTGATCTCCCGAGACTGCTCTTCACGCAGCTTGGCAGCTACCCCCACGTCCTCCATGGATTTCAGTCCATTTTGGGCGGCAGTCAAATCAGAAAAAGGCCCCAGCGTCCAACAATGGAGATCCTGAACCGGGCTGGTGTTTGCCTCCGCCTCGCCCGTTATGGCGACGGTCTCCGCTTGCTCGGTAGGCTCAGCTGCGCCTTCAGCCTCTCCGGCAACATCAGGTAGGGGCACCGATGCCCCTTCAACACCAGTTGGCGTCTCTTCCGCGCTGAGCTGCGCTGCCGGGAAAATCGGGTTGTCATCCAGCGCGGCTTGAGGCGCCATCTCATCATCGGTGAGCAGAGATTCCTCCAACTGCGCATTATTCGGCACCGCCAATTCCTCCGCATTCGAAGCGACGCTCTCCCGCTTTATCTCGTTCCCTGTCTCCTCGGCGCTCTTCAGCATCGGCGCATCTGGCGCTTGGGTGTCATGTTGCAGCAACTCATCAGCGGACAATAGGTGGATTGTCTCGATGCCTTCGTCTGTCGGGCTTTTGGCATTGACCACCCGATCAACCGGACGCTGCTGCCCCCAGAGGAAAATAACGATATTGATTCCAAGCAGTAGCAGAAAGAGCCACCTCACAACTTCGACTCCTCAGCGTAAATTGCCATTCCTTTCATAATGAGGTCCAAATCCACCACGGTATCCCGCCCAAGCCCTGATGCCACTCTCTCGGAGTCGCTTCCAGTCAGCAGAAGCATCGGCGCACTATCCATCAACGATCTCGCCTGCCGCATTACATAGGTTATCAGCGCAATGACCGAGAAGAGCGATGCCGCCGCGACCGCAGATCTCGTATCGCGACCGAGGAGTGGTATTTCAGAGAGATCGGAGTCGACTCTGGGGATGTGCGTTCTCTCGAGTAGAGATTGTCGCATCAGATCGAATCCGGGCAGGATCTGCCCTCCCAGATGTTCCCCGTCCCGCCTCAGCAAATCGATAGTGACGGCGGTTCCGCAGTCAACGATGCAGATATCATGCGGATAAAAGCGTCGTGCCGCGACAAGCGTCAGCCACCTGTCGACACCCAGTTGCGCCGGAGTACGGTAGGCATTGGTAACCCCGGCAAAGATTCGCTCCGACTGTAAAACACGAATCGGGCATCTCCACTCCTTTTCAACCCAATCCTCTATATGAATGTTGAGTGCTGGCGCCGCAACGTTGGCAATCAGGATCTGTTTCGGGGTTTCACTGTCCCGCCAGATACGATCGAGCAGTCTAGCTGTTGGACTATCTCTATGTGGAGCATGGTCGATCCTGGTTCTCGCTCCCCCCTGCAGCCAGCACCACTTGAGATTGGTATTGCCTATGTCAACCAATAACGATCGTCCCTCTTCTTTTGCTTCGCTAAACCCGACCATCAGCCTCCCCGCCTGTTTTCGACCGTTTGGCGCAGGGAGAGCTCTCCGCCATGAAAAGGAACAACCGAGCCTTCGCACTCCAACAACAGTGCACCCTGTTCGTTCACACCCCGGTGTATGCCGCTGATAGACTTGACTCCCTGCAGCAATACGATTCTCTTTCCAAGATAGATATCGTAACGGTTCCAGTGATCGCGCATTGGCGAGAATCCGTATTGCTCGAAGCGGTCGAGTACCCTAACCGCTCCCTCCAGTAAACGAGCGGCCAGGAGGTTCCGTGACAGCTCCTGATTGGTGCCTATCTCAGCAAGATCGCACCATGGTTGATCAATCGCCTTGGCCTCTACGGGATCCATGCGCGTATTAACGCCAATACCAACCACAATACTGGCGGCTCCTCCCTGCTCTCCGGTAACCTCGATCAGTATCCCCGCCAACTTACGCTCGTCAAAGAGTATATCGTTCGGCCATTTCAGACCAATCCCCGTAACACCGAGTCCGCTCAATGCCTCCACACACGCTATTCCAACACCAAGACTTAAACCACCGATAGCCGTAATGTCGATATTCAGCTTTCGATAAATCGACATGTAGATATTGTTCCCGAAGGGGGATACCCACTCCCTTCCACGCCTTCCTCTTCCGGCTGTCTGCTGCTCTGCGAAACAACTGACATCTGAGGGGAGTCCCGCACCTGCCTTCTGCGCCAAATGACGATTGGTCGAATCAACCTGCAAGAGGACATCGGGGACGGGAATACGCTGGCGCATGTCGCCACTAAGGAGCGACAAGATTTTTGCGGAATCGAGCAGATCCAATCGCGACGAGAGCCGGTAACCTCGACCTCTAACGGAATGTATCTTCAATCGAAATTGTATCTCGATCTGTTTGAGGTGCTTCCATACGGCTGCCCTGCTTATACCGCATGATTCCGCCAGCACCTCACCAGAATGAAACGCACCATCAGACATCAAACGAACTATTTTTAGCTTATTGTCCATCGCATGCGTGGTTTTGGGGTCCCAGCCACGCCTCTCTTGCTTTGCCGGCTTCCGGAGACGCCGCACTGTCCAACTGCAAATAACAGATCCGGAATTCCGATCTCACTGGCGTGACTTGGAAAGAGATCAGTTCATCCCGCCTGAAGGCGTGAAGCACTATTTTCTCTCCCTGTTGGTAACGTTCCAGAACTGCCGACCACTCATCAGTCGTCGCCTTTATTCCATTAATCGCGATGATGACATCACCAGCCGACAAGCCCGCTTGCTGAGCTGGACCGCCCTCATATACAGTCAAAGCGCCAAGCCCTTCGCCCTTTTGTGATACTTTGACGCCTAGATCAAAAACTGGATTGTTTACCGGAACGAAAGACTCAAGGTACCCACCTTTCTCCTCCCTGGTAGTGGTGGGAGCCAAATGCATGGCGACACCGAATCTTTTCAGCATCCCCTCCAGCGGAAGTTCATCGACACCATATACATAACTTTCGAAAAAGTCGTGAAAATCAGAACCGGTCAACTCTTCAACAATACGTTCCACCACACCCTCTTCTATCCCAACCTCCTTCTCACCATACTCTTTCCAAAGACGTCGCATCACATGATTCATCGAAACTCTGTTTCCTGAGTTCCGGCGCAGTGTCATATCCAACAAAAGGGCAACCAACGCCCCTTTGGTGTAATAGCTGACAATCGCATTGGGCGCATTCTCATCCTGTTTGTAGAATTTCGTCCATGCATCGAAACTTGACTCCGCAAGCGTCTGTTTGAACCTCCCGGTACCGGCAAGATATCTGGTGATGGTTCGGGCCAACAGATCAAGGTAGCCCTGCTGCTCTATTACACCACTACGTACGAGTGCAAGATCGTCAAAGTACGAAGTAATTCCCTCGAACACCCAAAGCAGCGTGGTATGAACCTCCTTGGAAAGATCTGACTCTTTGAGAACTTGTGGGCGGATACGCTTTACGTTCCAAAGATGAAAATATTCATGACTGCACAGACCGAGAAATCGACGATACCCTTCGTCAACTTTAGTTTGCGTTTTATGTGGCAGGTCCCTTCTACTACAGATAAGCGAAGTGGAGCAGCGATGCTCGAGACCGCCATACCCTTCTCCGACAGCCATTACCTGAAAAAGGTATCTCTCCATATCCGGCAGGCCGTCGAACAGCTTTATATGCTCTGTACAAATCCTCTCAAGATCTACGCTGAGCTTTTCCAGATCAGCATCATGCACGCCGCTTATTTGAATATTGTGCTTTACACCGGAAACCAGGAATTCAGTGTGAGAAAAGTTGCCCATCTCAATCGGATGGTCTATTAGCGCTTCATAACTATCTGCGTGGTAAGTGCCAAACTGCAAGTAACGTGTATTTACGGGTTCCAATGTTGTTGCTAGTCGCCAAGTGGAATAGATCTCTCCCAACGGATGGCTAAACTCGATTTCACAATTATGTTGCTCCATACCTCTCACGAACAGAAACAGACTGGTTCCCGTAATGAATGCACGGGTGGTGTCCAGGAAAGAGCCACGTACAGATAAATCCCACGCGTAAACATAGTACGTTATTACGATTGGGGAGCCCGAGTGTGTAAGCAGCCACGTCTGTTTATCCTTTTTAATCAGTTGCAATGCCCCATCACCGGACTCCGCCTTTATACTCAGAATATTTCGAGCATAGTCTCTGATCATATAGCTTCCCGGTATCCAAGCCGGCATGCCGATCATTAGTTCCCGACCGAGCGGCTCGGGAACAAACATTTTCACCCGAAAAACATGAGCTTCCGGAGAGTGAAGCGAAACCTGATATTTGAGCATCGTTATTTCACTGTTTTCGCGCAGAGAACCTGAATAACCTTCTCTTTCTCCACTGGCTTGAAAATATCCAACCGTATCCCGGGGTCTTCAAACACTCTAAAAATGCTGCAAGTGTCCAAAGCAGCCAATCGGCAAGAAAACGTTAACATTAAAGCGGTCCCTGGATGCATTATCAATCCGTTAAATAGAACCGACTCGCAGAAGTAATACTGACAGAAAAAGCGAAAGGCATTAGCCATGCATCACAATGCATTAAATAGGGCTGCATATCCACTTAGGGTATTGTTCAGTTTTTCGGAGCCACTTCTTACTTTGAGTTAAACTGATTTTTGTT
>JAGRGU010000117.1 GCA_020445335.1 Gammaproteobacteria bacterium | reverse complement strand
CCGGAGTGGGTCGAAGAGAGCCGCGTGCGCAGCCAGCAGCCGCCGCGCTTGGGGCTGCCGTTCGGCCCGGAGGGCATGGAGCGTCCCGCGCGGCCGGAGATGCCGGAGTGGGTCAAAGAGCGCAGTGCGCTCAGCCAGCAGCCGCCGCATTTCGGGTTGCCGTTCGGCCCGGAGGGCATGGAGCGTCCCGTGCGGCCGGAGATGCCGGAGTGGGTCAAAGAGAGCCGCGCGCGCAGCCAGCAGCCACCGCGCTTCGAGTCGCCGTTCGGCCCGGAGGGCATGGGACGTCCCGCGCTGCCGGAGATGCCGGAGTGGGTTCGGGAGAGCCGCGCGCGCAGCCAGCAGCCGCCGCTGCATCCTTACCCGGCTCGGGGAGGGGCACCCTTCGGCGGCTGGAACCGCGCTGGGTGGCCGTTTGCAAATGGTTGGAACAACGGCGTCTGGCTGCCGTACGGCAACGGCTGGGGAGCCCCTTATGGTCCCGTCTTCCACCATTTTCCAATGGCCCCGATTCAGCCGCTGCCAATTGAGCCGGCTGCACCAGCTGTAGTCGAAGCGGGGGTCGAGACCCCTGCTCCAGTGGTGGTTCCGGCTGCGGTCCCGGCATCCGACGGCGATGGCGATGGCGTGCCGGATGTCGGTGATCTCTGCATGGAGAGCGCGGCGGGGGCAGAGGTGGATGCCTTCGGATGCGTCAAGGAGGCGCGTATCGTGTTGCGCGGCGTCAACTTCAAAACCGACTCCGATGAGCTGATCGCCGAGTCTCTGGCGATACTGGATGGTGTCTCCGACACCCTCGTGGCCAATCCAGAGATCAGGGTGATGGTGGCCGGACACACCGACAGCGACGGAGACGACGCCTATAACAAGGATCTCTCCCAGCGGCGCGCGCAGAGCGTGGTCGACTACCTCGCGGGCAAAGGGGTGGAGGTGGCCAATATGGAAGCGGTGGGCTTTGGCGAGGAGCAGCCTATCGCCGGCAACGAGACGGCGGAAGGCAAGGCACAGAACCGCCGCGTCGAGTTGAACAGGCTCTGAGCGTCGTATTGCCGACGACCGTCTCCGGCGCCGGGCGCGCTCGGCGGACGTCGGCACCCCCTTCCTGCCGCGGCATCGCCTGCAGGGCAGGCGCTTGTGATTGACCAACCGATGTGTAGAATCGGCTCGGACGATAACAAGAAACGCCAAGGAATCAGGAGGGGATGATGGCCTGTGAAGTCCGTTCTCTGTTAACGATACTCACGCTTGCCGCGACGCTGTCGGTACTGAGTCCGATAACTGCCGCTGAATTGGAACAACCGGCGGTCGCGGTCAAGGAACCGAAAATCGGCGAGAGGATAAGCGACTACTCGCGACGGTACCTCAATATCGAGCGCTTGTGGGCCGAACTGGAGGCCTCTTTTCGGGCGACGCGAAAACTGCGCGTGCTGAGTAGGGACAAGGAGGTGATCGCCGATATTCGCGAAGAGCAGCAGTTCGCGCAATCCGATCTGGCCAAGGGCGACGCCGCGGCGAGCGGCGAACTCGGTAACGCCAATTTCCTGCTCCTGCCCAAGGTCCAGGACTTCAAGTTCTACCGCTCACACCAGAAACTTCCCAATTTCGACAGCAAATACCGGCGCCAGGACTCAGGATTATTGCAGTTGACCGCACAGATGGTCGACACCACCAGTGGCCAGGTGGTCAGCAATTTCGACCTCACCAGTCGCTTTGCAACCGGTAAGACGATCGTCAACAGAGCGGCAGGCGCCCCCAACAGCACCCACTTCACCAAAATGGCCAAAGAGGTCGCCGCGCAGCTGGCAGATCAGTTCGTCGCCGCCGTCTTCCCGATGAAGGTGGTGCAGCGCACGCGTTCCAATCAGGTCATCATCAATCGCGGCAAGGATGGCGGCATGAAGCTGGGCGAGGTATTGGAGGTCTTTTTCGCCGGCGAGGAGCTGATCGATCCCGATACAGGAAAATCGCTCGGTTCCGGCGAGGAGTACGTCGGCAGGGTAGAGGTGGTGCGCATCAATCCCAAGGTGACCTACGCCAAGATCGTCGAGGAGGATTCGGCGAACGCGCCGATCGGTGTCGGCGATATCCTGCGTCGGCCGCAGCAGTAGCCATTGGCCTGATCGCGTCACCGCCGTTCAGGTGGTGCAACCAGACTTGGAGGTCCGAAGCATGTTGCTCAGGCAGCTTTTCTCAGCCACGCTGTTGTCGCTCTTTTGTGCCCTGTCGACCGCTGCGCCGCGCACGCTCGAGGTGGCTGACAACCAGGTGCGCGTAGCAGTCATGGGGCAGGAGGATTTTCACCCGGACCGAACGGTTCCCGGCAACGTCCGCTCGCTGCCAGACGATCTCGCCGCCCGCGTGATCGAGAATCTGAACGCCAGCAGGCGTTTTTCGGTGGTCGAACGCACCGCACTGCGCCGCGTCGTGCGGGAGCAGCAGTTCGCGCGCGAGGCGCGGATTTCCGATCTCGATCGGGTTATCGAAAAGACGGTGGAGAACCTGCCGGCGGTGCACGGCTTGACGGTTGCAACGGCCTCGACGGCAGCAGACTACAACGATGCGCTGAAAGCGTTCAGCGAACTCGGCAGCACGGTCGGTGCCGACTACATCGTCTACGCGGTGCTGGAGAAGCAACAGGCTTCCACCCGGCAAACCGCGATCCCGTTCAGCGACAGCGGTCGTTCGCTGAGCGAGCGGCAGGTCGAAGCGCGCCTGCGGCTGCGCGTGATCGAAACCCGGCAGGGGCGCATCATCGGCGCCGACAATATCCGCACGCGGATCAGCGAATCGGTATTCCGCGGCCGTGAGGCACGGCACGATGAATACTCGATGTTCGACCATCTCGGACGGGAGGCTGCCGGCAGGGTGCTAGACATCGTCTTTCCGCCGCGGCTGGTTGCCACCGACCCCTGGGTGGTCAATCGCGGGGAGTTGCAGAACGTCGCAGTCGGTGACAGCTTTCGGATCGTCCGCGAAGGCAAAGAGGTCAGGGACGATTCAGGCATCCTCATCGGCAGGCTGCGAAGCGAAGTGGGCGTCGCCCGCGTCTCCCAGGTACAGCCGACCCTGTCGCTGCTGGAGCCGGTGAGCGGTGAGTTCGCGCTCGACGATCTGGCGCTGCGGCAGCGGGTCGAAGCCCCTCCGGTAGCGCGTAGCGCCCTGGTCAGCGCCGCGCCCGCCGCTGGTGGCGCGGCCGTGGATAAGCGGCAAATGCAACCCGTTGGGCGCCCGCGGCTCGCGGTGGGCCTGGTCAAGGTAAGCTCGACGGCAACCACCGGCTGGGATGCCAACCGGCACCTGCCACTCTTCACCGACACTCTCATTTCGCGCCTGACGCAGACCCGGCGCTTTCAGTTGATCGATCGTCAGGAGGTCGATCAGCTGCTCGACGAGCAGCTCGCCCAGGCGTTGGCGGAAAATCGTGATCTGCCCTCAGCGATGGGCACCCTGGCAGGTGCCGACTATCTGCTGGTGGGCAGCATCGCCAACTTCTCGGTCGAGCGGGTGAGTATGAAACTGCCGGGTTCAGAGCGCCTGATCTTTACACACCAGGGCCGTGTCGAAGGCAACATGCGCATAGTCGATGCCCGCAGCGGTGAGGTGCTTGATTCACGCAAAGTGTCGATCCTGGAGGAGTTGGCGGCGCCCGAGGCAGCCGACCAGCTGATCACCAGGCTGGCCGACATCTACGCTGAGCAGAGTGTGCTCAATCTGATGAACACCATCTATCCGATCAAGGTTGCCGCCGTGGTCTCCGGTATTGCCTATATCAACCGCGGCACCGATGGCGGTCTTGCGGTTGGTGAGCGCCTGCTGGCGGTGCGCCCGGGGGAGGCGATCATCGACCCGGATACCGGCGTGCGGCTGGGCTTTGCCGAGCAGGAGCTGGGTGAGGTGGCGTTGGCCGAGGTCGAGGAGGCGCGCGCCAAGGTGGTCAGCGACAGGTTGCAGAGGGGCGATATTCTGAAACGGCGTCCGGAGGCGCGCGGCAGCCGCAGCGCCGAGGTCGCGAATCAGTCGGCGCCAGCACGCAGCGGAGGCAGTGCCGGGCAGCAGGGCGGCGCGCCATTGACGTTGGCGGTCGGCAAGATCCGCCTCAACCCGCTCGGGCGCAATCACAGCGCCCGCGGCGCCAACCTCGATCGCGTCTCCAACGATCTGATGGTCAAGCTCTCGCAGTTTCCAGAGTTCGACGTGATGGAGCGTGCCGAGATAGATCAGGTCATCGACGAGAAGTCGTTCGCCGCAATTGCCCAGGGGCGCTCGCTGCCGCTGGCGATGCGCGAGCTGGAGGGCGCCGACTATCTGGTGATCACCACCATCGACGACTTCCTGATCCGCAGCGAGCGCAAGCCGGTGCCCTACACCGATGAGATCCAGACCCGCTATTTCGGTACCGTCGAGTCGACGCTGCGCATGGTCGACGTGCATACCGGCCGGCTGGTGGCGGCGGACAAGGTGCGGCTGCGCGAGCAGCTGCGCGACGGCAGCAGCGACGCCGAGGCGGTGGCGGATCTGTTCGATCTCTACAGCTCCGAGCTGGTCTACCGCATCAGCGACAACCTGAAGGCGCGCCAGCAGGGCGAAGATAGTCGTCCGGAGCGGCCGTTGCTGGATGCGCAGCGGGCCAAGCCGGAGATGCGCAAGGTTCGCCGTCCCGAATTCTGATCATTGGAGAGAAACGTATGCAGTGGTTCCGACCATTAGTGCTGGCGTCGCTATGCAGCGCGGCAGCGATCGATCCGGCGTTGGCGTTCAACCCATTCGAATCGATCGGCAAAGCGATGCAGGATGCCGTGCAGCAGTCGCAACAGCCTCCCGCCCAGCAGCGCCAGCTTGCCCCGCAGCGGCAGTCCGCTCCGCAGCGGCAGTCCGCGCCCTCGGCGGTGCCGGGGGGGGATCTCGGCATCGCCATGGCGGGACAGCGGCAGGTGGTCTACGAGGGGTACAGCAAGACGATGCTGCCGATCAAGGCGCTGCTCAACAAGGGTCTGGCGGAGGACGCCTATAGCGCCAAGCTGGCGAACGACAAACGCGACAATCTGAGCGGTATGCTGGCGGATCTCGAACAGGCGACGCTGGCGCTGGACGCGGCCCGTCTGGACGACGCCAAGGCCGGTTTTCACCAGGCTGAGAACAAACTCAACGCGCGCGACGAGCGCAGCACCGTGGGCGGATTCTTCTCCGGCACCAAGGATATGCTGTTGTCGACGCTGACCGGCAACGCCGAGCTGGGTGAGTACGAGGGGGCCGGGTTCGAGCGGGTGCTGATGCTGAATTACAAGTCGATTGCGCATCTGCTCGACGGCGAGCGCAGCGCCTACAACGTCACCCGGCGCGCCATCGATCTGCAGAACATAGAGAAGCAGAAATTCGACGAACTGGTACGAGAAGCCAAGGCCAAGCTGGAGGAGGAGCAGCAGGCGCAGAAGAGCAAGGGCAAGGACGTCGAATCCTATGCGCTCGACGATGTCGTCGAACAGCAGTATCGCGCCGGAGACCGGCAGGCGCTGAAGGTTCCACACGCGTTTGTCAATCCGTTCGGCTTCTACGTCGCCGGCATGGTGCAGGAACTCGACAGCTACGAGGACAAGAGCCTGCGCGACAATGCGCGCATCTCCTACAAGAAGGCGCTGGAGCTCAACCCCAAAAGCGCGGTGATCAAAGGCGCGGTCAGGGATCTGGGCAAGCCGGCGCCGGCCAATCGGCGCCTGGTCAACGTCATAATCGGCGACGGTTTCGCGCCCGAGAAGCAGCTTCTCAAGTTCGATCTGAGGCTCGGCGCGTCCCTGCCCACCGAGATCGAGCTGCCGCTCTATCAGCCGGTCAGGAGTCGCGTGCACCGCGTGGAGGTGCAGACCACCAGCGGCAAGCGCTGGGCGCAGGCGTCGGAAGTGGCTGACATCTCGGCACTGGCGCTGCGCTATCAGAAGGATTCGGGGCCGATCCATCAGCTGCGCATGATGACCACGGTAATTCGCAATATCGTCGAGGGGCAGGCGCTGAATCGCGCGCAGCAGCAGGCGGGTGTTTTTGGCAGCGTATTCGGCGCGCTCAAGGAGCAGCGCGATGAGATGGCGCATCCGGACATGCGTTCATGGACGACGCTCCCCTCGCGGCTGCTGGCGGCCCGCTTCTTCGTCCCGGCCAACGTTGCGGTGGTCAACATCGTCAGCTACGACGCCAAGGGCCGGAAGCTCGCCAGTCAGACGGTTGCGCTCGACAAGCAGAGCCACAACCTGGTCTATGCGCGCACGCTGGACAACACCATCTACAGCGCCGCCAACAAGAAACTCTGGGTAGGACTATGAACCGAATAGAGCTGAGACATCCGCTTTTGGCCATCCTCGCCGCCGTGCTGCTGGTCGGCTGCAATACCCCAAGTGGCGGTTCGAATCCGAACATCCGCCATCACCCCCAGAACACGATCGATGACAGCAATCCACGCGCTCGTCTGGTGCTCGCATCGCAGGATCTTGTCGGACGCATCGCATTGACCGATGCGCGCATCGGGTCCGCGGGCCAGCTGACCAAAGCCGAGGTGACGCTGCAGAACCTGAGCGACGACCGCTACCAGCTGGAGTATCAGTTCGCCTGGGAGGATCGGGAGGGTTTCAGCATCAACGAAAACCGCGTCTGGAAGCGAATCACGCTGGCACCGCGCGAGCTGCGCAGCGTGCGCTCGGTTGCGGGCGATCCCAAAGCGGATGCGTTTACCCTGACCGTTCGATTCCCGCACGACTTTTTGATCGAACAGCAGCAACAGACCACCAACTAGCAGCCAGACAAGGGAGAATCAAGGCAATGCATATCCTCAAAAAAACCCTGATCCTAGCGGCGGTGCTGGCGCTCGGCGCCTGCCAGAGCACGATGCCCAATCTCGGCGGGCAGTCGCGTGTCTCGGTCGTGGATTCGGGCAGCCGGGCGCATCTGCAGGCGCAGCTGACGATGGCGGACTACACCGACCTGGCCGAGAAGGTGACCAACAAGATGCTGGATTCGCGCCTGGTGCAGAGCTGGAAGCACAAGCCGCGCCTGATTCTCGCCAAGCTGCGCAACAACACCGACAACGAGAACATCCGCATGGCGGATATCTACGACCGCATCACCGAGACGTTGCTGAACTCCGGCACGGTCCGCCTGGTCGATCAGTCTGCCACCAGCTTCGACTATGTGGTGCGCTCGGAGCTCTCCTCAAATCGCCAGTACGGCGAGGGCGGCCAGCAGCTGGTGGGCTACAAGCTGGAGTTGAAGCTGTTCACCATCAGCGGTGAGATGATGGGGCAGTGGTCGGGTACCCTGACGCTCGCCAAGGGCCGCAAGTCATTTCTCTAGGCGGGCAGTTGCCGCAGCTACCAAAAGGAGCAGCGAGGATGAACATATCGGCGCAGACTCGTTTCCTGTCGCTCGCTTCCGCGCTGGCCGCACTGCTGTTCGCTCAGACTGCGGCCGATGCCAGGGAGGCGCGCTATCCGGAGACGGGCGACGGCCGGGTCGCACAGCGGCTGGTGACGGCGAGCGAGTACATGGTCTCCTCCGCCAACCCCTACGCCAGCGAGGCGGGGATGCGCATTCTGGCCAGGGGCGGCAATGCGGCCGATGCGGCGGTGGCGGTGCAGATGGTGCTCAACCTGGTCGAGCCCGAGTCGAGCGGCATCGGCGGCGGCGCCTTCGCGTTGCACTGGGACAATGCCAATCGCAAGCTCGCCAGCTACGATGGCCGCGAAACGGCGCCGATGGCCGCCGACGGCAAACTGTTCGAGCAGCAGGGCGAACCGATGAACTGGTGGGAGGCGCTGGCCGGTGGCCGCGCGGTCGGCGTGCCCGGGGTGGTGGCGCTGCTGGAGAAGATCCACAAGCAGCACGGCAGGCTGCCCTGGGCGGAGCTATTCGAGGATGCCATCCGGCTCGCCGAGGAGGGGTTCGAGGTGTCGCCGAAACTGGCGCGCTCGATCGCCAACGGGACCAACCCCGCGCTGGGGCGCTACGACGCCGCCTGGAACTACTTCTTCCCCGACGGCAGGCCATTGGCCGGGCACAGCATCAAGAAGAATCCGCAGCTGGCGATGACCTTCAGGCGCATCGCGCTGCTCGGCGCCAAGGGTTTCTACAAGGGGCAGATCGCGCTCGATATCGTCGCCGCGGTGCGCGCCGCCGGGGACAATCCCGGGCTGCTCACCATCGAAGACATGGTCGGCTACGAGGCCAAGGAGCGGCCGCCGGTCTGCGCCGACTACAAGGCACATCGGGTGTGCGGTATGGGACCGCCCACCTCCGGCGGCATGACGGTGATCCAGATGCTGAAGCTGCTGGAGGGGAGGGAGCTGGCACGCTTCCCTCCGTTGTCGGTCGAGGCGGCACACCTGTTCACGCAGGCGGGCAGGCTCGCCTACGCCGACCGGGCCAAGTACATGGCGGATGCCGATTTTGTCACGGTGCCGGTGGAGGGGCTGATCGACGCGGGCTACCTCGGCCAGCGCGCAGCGCTGATCGGCGAGCGCGACATGGGTGCCGCGCCGGCCGGCACGCCGCCCGATGCCGATCGGAACTGGAAGGCGGCGTCTTCGCCGGAACAGCCGGGCACCACCCACTTCAGCATCGTCGATGGCGAGGGCAATGGCTTCTCGATGACCTCGAGCATCGAGATGGCGTTCGGCTCGACCCTGATGGTGCACGGCTTTCTGCTCAACAACCAACTGACCGACTTCTCCTTCGCCGAGACCAGGGAGGGCGAGCTGGTCGCCAACCGGGTGCAGCCCGGCAAGCGGCCGCGCAGCTCCATGTCCCCCTTCATGGTGTTCGACGGCGACGGCAGGCTGCGTATGCTGATCGGCTCCCCCGGAGGCAGCCGCATAATCAACTACGTGGCCAAGACGATGCTGGGGGTGTTGGAGTGGAAGCTGGACATCCAGTCCGCGATCAGCCTGCCGCACTACGTCAATCGCAACGGCACCACCGATCTTGAGCAGCATACCGCCGCCGTGGATCTGCAGCCCGGTCTGGAGGCTCTGGGACACAAAGTCAGCGTGCGCGATCTCAACTCGGGCCTGCACGGCATCGTCATCACCGACGAGGGGCTGCAGGGCGGCGCCGATCCGCGGCGGGTGGGGCAGGTGCTGGGCAAGTAATCCGGCGCGGCGGCAGCTCCCCTGCCGCCGCGGCTCGTCTGGCGTGCTAGGTTGCGCTGCGTATCCGCGCCAGCCGATTCTGCATCGCCGCGAAGTAGACCACCGGTATCACGATCAGCGTCAGCACCGTCGAGACGAACAGTCCGAAAATCAGCGCCACCGCCAGCCCGGAGAAGATCGGGTCGTCGAGGATGAAGAAGGCACCCGCCATCGCCGCCAGTCCGGTCAGGGCGATCGGCTTGGCGCGCACCGCTGCCGAGTTGATGGTCGCTTCGACAAACTCCACCCCCTCTTGCAGCTGCTGATTGATGAAGTCGACCAGCAAGATCGAGTTGCGCACGATGATGCCGGC
>JAGRGU010000116.1 GCA_020445335.1 Gammaproteobacteria bacterium | reverse complement strand
TGCATGATGATGCGCGGCGTGGAGAAGCAAAATTCACTGATGAAGACCTCGATGATGCTTGGCACCTTTCGTGCCGACCCGCGTACCCGCGCAGAGTTTCTGCAGTTGGTTGCCAGCTGATCATTGCGCTGCTGAAGGCAAGGCTGCCGCCCGCCTCCAGCGATATCGACGACACCTAACGGTATATTTTGGGCGCACCCAGCTGCTCGTGCATCGCGTTGCTGACTTCGGCTGAAATACCGGTACCTTGCGCCAACCGATGCAGATACTGTGCCTCGGCCTGACTGTCGAGGTCGATGGCCATCAGCGACATGGTATAAACCTGCTGCGCCAGATCTTCCGGAATCGAACGCACGAAAGCCTCCATATCCAGCGGCGCGGAGAGCTCGTGCCGGACAAATTCGATCTCATCCTGGGTGACTTCACCAAGCTGTCCAAGGATCCTCTGCTGCTCCTGCTGGTCCACCTGCCCGTCAGCCTTGGCGGCATTGATCATTGCCCTGACCATCAGCGTCGCCTGATCGGTGACCTGTCGTTGATCGTGCTCCTGCGAAAAGAACTGTCCCGGATCGAAAGTGCCACCACCGCCACCGATTTGCGACATCGCCGCGCCGAGCAGCGAGCCCAGGCCGGCACCACCGCCGGAGCCGCCGCCCATCAAGCCGCCGAGCAGACCGCCGAGTCCGCCGCCACCGGACTGACCGCCACCGAGCATGCCGCCCAACCCCCCACCTCCCCGGGGAGAGGAGCCTCCGCCGAGCATCCCACCGATCAGACTCCCGAGTCCACCACCGCCGGAGGTCGCAGCGCCGCTGCCGCCACCCGTGAGAGCGCCGATGACGGATCCGAGAACATTCGAGCCTGAACCGCGCGAAAGCGCACCGCTGCTTAAAATACTGCCGAGGATCTTTATTGCGTTGATGTTTGCCATTTTCCTGGCTCCTGTCACATTCCGGGTAAGGTTGAAATAACCTGCTCCAATCAGGTCAACGCGCAATATAACACCGACCACGGCAGCGCCAATCGGCGATTGTCAATCCGGCACTTTGGAGAGACCCTCTCGATCGCTGCAGAAGAGCACGTTCCAGACTCCAGGTGCAGCCGTACAACACGGCACTTTTTGCAATGAATTCATAAGCTCCCCAACACCGGCGGCGATCGGGTCGGCAGCCGTTGAGTGCGGGCCCGGTGCGCCGTCGACAGTTTGCAAAGATTCACATTGACGGGCGGACAAGCGCGCTCAGACGAGCAGTTGCAGTGTGATCGGGAAGTGGTCGGAGTAACCGTCCGCATCCATACCGCTTTTTGCCGAAGGGCGACTGAAACGCCGCGGTCGACCGCCGCTTTCGCGGATGATATCCGGTCTGAATACCCTGACACTGGCGGGATCGGCGCGAACAGGGCTGGCGCCGCGCAGCATGCCGTAGGAGACCAGGAACTGGTCGAGCATGCTCCAGTCACTGTCGTAGAGATAGGTGCCGGGGTCGTGTCCGCTCATCAGCGGCCACATCAGATTGAGCATGTGGCCGGACTTCGAGTAGCGCACGCGTCCGGGATCGCGCGCGCCCAGAAGATATCGCGTGTTGAGCGGCGCTTGTTGACGATCTGATGGTCGGTACTCACCACCGATAACGTGTTGGCGTCGACGATGAAAGAGTTATCGACGCCGCGCACGTCGGGCGAATCATGTGAGACCACCTGGTAGCTGCGATGCGGCAGAGCGATCGCCTCGGCGAGCAGCGCGGCAACCGTTTCGTTTTCGATTTCACACACTCCGAGCAGCGCCGGCCCCTCGCCTTCGAACATCATCCTTATCACCGACGCGAGCTGCGAAATCTTGCGATCCCGCACCGCCGCGGTCCGGCCTTTCAGTTCACTGCCAAGCGTCCGCTTGAGCGCCGGGTCGCGCTGGGCGATCTCGTGATCGAACAGATTCTCAAGATTCCACCATGCGACATTCAGTCTGCCCATCGCCTCTTCCTGTATCGATACCGTAATGATCCAGATGCAGACCGCAAAGCACCGGCCAAAGCATCGGCTTTCACCGCCAAGCCTAAACACACAGCTTCAACTATAGCTTCTATTCGATGATTGTCCGCCCGGGTATCGCGCGACTTCTTCTCAGGCTCAGGCGGAGATGTTACAGATCCCGAAATCTTGAATTTAAAGCAGCGGTGGAAGCGGCCGCTGCACTTTTGACTTCACGAAGAATACCAACCGGTATGCGGATAGACAGCAACCCGACGATCTGCCCCAAGTGTGGCAACGAGCAGCGCGGTGGCGACAGCTGCGCGGCCTGTGGGATCATCTTTGCCAAGTTCCGCCGCCGGCAGGAGCCCGCATCGATCATCACGCTCGACCACTCCAATGACGGCCGCGCTTATCTGCCCTGGCTGCGTGGGGTGCAGCTTCTAGCACTGCTGTCGCTGGGTGCGCTGATTGTCAGCTGCCAGCACAAGGATGAACTACCGCAGGCCGGGCTCTATGATCCTGCCTATCTCGCCGATCCGGTACAATCCGCGACAGCCGAGCCGCCATTCAGAATCGAGGCCGGAGAACAGCGCTATCTGATCAAGCCAATACAGGATTACCGGCTGCAGGGGGTGGTTGTCAGTTTCCACGACGCCGACAGCTGGTGGGATATATACCACCACGCAAGCTGGCAGGATTACCTCAACACCCGCGACATCTGTGTGATCTGGGGTGGAAATATCACCTCCGGCGTCTATCAGGCGATGACGTTCGAGAATACAACCTGGACCTGCTGGGCATCCTGGCCCGACGCCCACAGCGGTGCCCGTTTCAGCATGCTGCAGCTCTCGAACAACCATCTGCTGACCGAGAACCCGTATATCAACGAGCAGATCAAGTCGGCGGAGATCGGCGACCAGGTCTATCTGGAGGGCCATCTGGCGGCCTATGCTAATCTGCAAAACGGCTTCACCCGAGGCACCAGCACCAGACGCGATGACACCGGTAACGGCGCCTGCGAAACCATCTACGTCAATCGTTTCGAGATAGTCAGAAAAGCCAATCGCGGCTGGCGACTCGGCTACTCGATCACCAAAGCGGTATTGATAGTGTCGCTGATTCTGCTACCGATATTGTTGCTCAAGACACCGGTCGACAACCGACACTGAGAGATCTGTCTTGCAGCGCCGCGGCAATCAACCCGCCAGGCGACTCGTCTCTTTATCGGGTTCGGTGTTCCCTATTTCGGGAAACTCGTTGAGTACACCGATGATTCCGGGGCTTGAACTCATCGCGGGGGAAGTCTGCATACCGTTGCCGCCGATACCGTAGTCGACGATCATCCGTTTGATGCCTTCGGAGCGCGCCAACAGATCGGTGGCCGCTTCCCTCGGCAGGGGCTTGCTGATCAGGTAGCCCTGGATCTCATCGCACTGCAGATCCTGCAGGAACCGCAGCTGCTCCTCGGTCTCGACGCCCTCCGCGACGACACGCAAACCGAGGCTGTGACTCATCGCGATAATTGCGCTGACGATCGCCGCATCGTTTTCAGCCTGGGTGAAATCGGTGATGAAAGAGCGGTCGATCTTGACCTTGCTCAGCGGAAACCTGCGCAGGTAGTTCAACGAGGAGTATCCGGTTCCGAAATCGTCGACCGAAATACCGAAACCGGCCTCGGACAACTGCATCAGCACGTCGACCGCGGTATCGATGTTCTCCATCACCACCGTCTCGGTGATTTCGATCTCGATCTGACCCGGAGGGATTCCGTACTCCTTTACCCTGTGCAGTATCTTCTCCGCCAGCGAAGTGTTACGGAACTCCATCGGCGAAAAGTTGACCGCGACCACAACGCCGTTGAAACCCGCCTGCTCCCAGGCGAGGATCTGTCGGCAGACACTCGAGAAGACCCAATCACTTATCGCGTCGATCAGACCGGTCTGTTCCGCCAGCGGAATGAAATCGCCCGGCGGAACCAGCCCGAGCTTTGGATTCTGCCAACGCACCAGCGCCTCCATGCCGTGCAGTTCACCGCTGCGCAGATCGATTTTGGGCTGGTAGTAAACCGTCAATTCGTCGCTATCCAGTGCGCGGTTGAGGTCAGCCTCCAGCTGCAGCCGCCTCTTCGATTGCAGGTTGATCGCATCCGCGTAGAACTTGAACCTGTTGCGACCCACCCCCTCCTTGGCCGCACGCAACGCGCTGCCGGCATTTCTCAGCAGCGTATCGGGAGTGTCACCGTCGAGCGGAAAGACGCTGACGCCAATACTCGACGAGAGGTAGAAATCATCTCCATCGATTCTCACCGGCAACTCGTCAGCGGAGAATATACGCTTCAGCACATTAGTCAGAATCTCTGTCTGCTTGAGATCGGTCAACACCACGATCAACTCTTTCTCGGTGAGACGGGAGACGCTGAAAGCGAGGCTCTGCTTGTCTGCCAGGGCTACGGTATCCACGTTTCGCAACAGGCTCTTGAGGCGGCTGACGAACTCGCGCGATACCTTCTCCGCGACCAGGTGCCCGAGTGTATCCTGAACCCGCTGCACGGTGCCGATGTCGATCTTCAATATCGCCAGCTTGGTATCGTAGCGTTGCGCGCGCCGCATCGCCTGATCGATTCGATCGACCAGAATGATGCGCTTGGGTGCACGCGTCAGATCCGATTCGAAATCCGCCTGCTCGACCGCTATCTCGGACGCACCCTCCGTCTCGGATGCACCATCTGTCTCCGATGCCATTTCGGCTTCGGGCTCAACATCCGACTCCGCTGGCAACTGCACCAACTCGACAGTTTCGACGGTCTCTTCGCCGGCGGGCTCGGCCTGGGTTTCGTGGCTGCCGCTCTCCGTCTCCGCCTCATCATCTTCGAGCAACGCGGTGTAGAGCACGACCCGGTTGCGACCGTTCTCCTTGGCGAAATAGAGAGCCTTGTCGGCGCGGTCGACCAGTGCGTTGTGGCCGTCGACGCCGCTCTCGATCTCCGCCACACCGAAACTGGAGGTGATACGCAACGCATTGGTGAAGCGGATACCTTCGCCATGCTGCACTTTCTGGCGCATGCGCTCGGCAATCTCCACGGCCGCATCGCCATCCGCGCCCGGCAGTACCACACAGAACTCCTCGCCACCGAAGCGTCCGACCAGATCGTTCGGACGGGAGTAATCGGTGAGGATGGTGGCAAGCAGCTTGATAACCTTGTCGCCGATGGCGTGGCCGAAGCGGTCGTTCACCGACTTGAAATGGTCGATATCGACCATTATACAGCTCAGCGGCTCGTGTTCTTCCCGTGCCTCGGCAAAGAGCGTTTCAAAACCCTGAAAAAGTGAACGGCGATTGAGTACACCGGTCAGCGGGTCACGCGTCGCCAATACCTCCAGCTCCTGGTTCTGACGCATGATTTCGCGCTTGCTGTGCTCCAGTTTCCCAAGCGTGTGGCGCAACTCTTCGTTTTTACTCTCGATCTCGGTTACATCGTCGAAGGTGATCAGTACGCCGCGCACCTTGCCCGCGGCGGCGTTGATAGGAGAGACATTGACGCTGAACGAATAGCTCTCGATCAGGCCGGTATTGAGTTTCATCGCCACGCTCTTGGTCGGCTTGCCATCCTCGAGCACACTGATCCATGGCGGATCCGCAGCGACGGCATCCTCCCCTTCCGTTTCGACCCGCCATTTGAAGCTGGAGATCTCCTTGCCCACCAGTTCCTTCGGCGAGAGTCCGGTCTTGTGTGCAAAAGAGGCGTTGGAGAAGACAATGTAACCATCCTTACCGACGATCAGCAGCCCTTCAGCGAGTGTGTCCAGCGCCGTTCGCACCCGTTCCGGTATCACCGAATCGGGGTTGAGCTCGCGCATGGTCCGCTTGAGAAAGAACATGTAGGCGACGAAACCAGCCAACGCGACAAACAGGATCACAGTGATGAAGGAGCTTTTGACCGGCAGCCAGTTGGCCCGCTCCGCGTTCTCCGAAAAACGTATCTCGACGCTGCCCCAGCGCCCCTTCTCGTTGTAGATCGGCACCTGAACCTGGGTGCTGGTCGATTTGTCGCTCGGTTTCAATGACCAGTGTCGATGATGGTCTCCGTGCACGGCGAGAAGCTCCCCCCTGGCCAGGCGAATGGCGCCGGAGATTACCGAATCGTTGCGTGAGACGACGCTTTGCAGCGTGCTGTCGGCGCTGGCGATATTGTCGCTGGTCACCAGTTCGGAGAGCTGCACCGCGAGTGACTCGGCGACGATCTGGCGTGACTGCAGCTCGGCGCGCTCGGTGTTCGGCACCAGCCCCAGAAATTCGGTCACGAAAAGCATGGAGACGGTCAGCATCGCCAGACCGAAGCTGATGCGGACAATCGGGGATTTGAGGTGTCTCCACATGATCTGAAGGGGCGGTCCGGTGTCAGTGACCCGCCAGCAGTGCCGAACAGATCGTGGGATCTATGCTCGCCGACACCGGCAGCAGTGAGAACTCCTGCGGCAACTGGTTGCCAGGAGACATGGTGACATCGATCCAGTAGCTCGAAACCGGCTGGCTGCGGCTGACGATCTCGGTCGCGAAGCCTCGCTGCGCAAGGGAGCGTTGCCGCGCCTGCGCCGACGTAGTCCGGCTGTAGACCCCAAGCGACACCCGTCCTTTGTAGAGACCCTTTCTGATCAGGAAGCGGTCTTCGATCGACGCCTTCTGCAACCTTTCCATCAACTCGCCAGTATTGCTCTGCGCCTTGGCAAGGATCAGAAAGTCACGCTCGCCAGGCACTTCTATACTGCGCACCCTGGAGGAGAATGAGCGCTGCTGCAGCAACTTCAGCCACTCGTTCGCTTCGCTATCGTCGTCGAAGGGTCCCAATGAGATGCAGCCGGTGCCTGCAGATTCCGGAGCAACGGCGTTCAACACCGGCGCCGCACTGACCGCATCGTCCGGCAACGGCTGCGACGCGCTGTCGCTATCCGGCTGGGTCGAAGGCACCATCTGCTCCGTGTTCTCGACAACCTCCTGTTCCAACTGCTCCGACGCCACCACCTCAACCTCGGCGCTCTCTTCCGGGGCGACGAAAGTGACCTGGCAACGCAACCCCGCCGGTACCGAGTAGTCGGGATTCTCCAGCCGCAGGCGCACGCCATAGGTGCCACTGGCGGCATCGGAGATCCGGTCCACCCGCTCCACCGTGGCGAGATAGTTCTGCGCACCGGGAATCGATGGTGTAACCTCCGCCTGCATTCCGGGCACTATCCGTCCAAGGTAGTCGACCGATACGATCACCTCGACATGCAAAGGGTTGAGCTGCGCGATTCGCAGGAGCGGCTCGTCATCGATATATTCGCCGACCGACTTGAAGAGCTCCACCACGACGCCGTCGATCGGACTGCGAATCGTGCGGCGCTCGAGCACAGCTTCATCGCGCAGCAGTTCCAGACTCGCGATATGCCGGTTGTCCAGTTCCTGGCGCACCTGCAACTCGGCGATGCGGGTTTCGCTTTCGACCGAATCCAGTTCGTGTCTTGAGATCGCCGCCGTTTTCAACAGGGATTCGCTGCGCTGCCGGGTCAAATGGCCGAAACGCGCGCTCTCCCTGCGCAACTCGAGCGTGGTGGTCAGACTCGCCCGCTCCCGTGACAGCTCCAATGTGGCGCGCTCGACGCTGGACTCGAGCTGCGCCAGCATCGCACCCTTTTCGATCAGGTCGTTTCTGTCACCTTCGAGCCGCTCGACCACGCCGGGGACCGCACTACCGATATCGACGATATCGCTCGGTTCGATGACGCAGTCGAGTCTGGGTATGTCAGCGGGAGTGCTCTCTGTCACAGGATCCGACGCCGCGAGGAGCGTCTGTGCCGGCAGCGCCAGCAACGACAGAACCAGCGAAATGCGGTAAACGTGATGCCAGGAGATTCTCAACTGCACAACCTTTCCGATGGGTGACAACTGATATAACTTTTCGTCCTGTTGCGTAGGATCTTTAGTCATGGTTCCAACTTTTGGAGCAACTGCGAGCAGAACGGGAAATCTAGACTAAGCGATTAAAAAAACAGGAAAATGTCGATCATATTTCGATAGAAACGATAGCCGCGGAAAGCTGTTTGAAGCCTCTCCCATGCCACTTCCGGAGACGCAGTTGATTACAATCCGAGACGACTCAGCAGCAGCTGCCGTCCGCTGCGCAGCCACTGCGCCGCCAGCGACTCGCTGCCGTGTTCAAAGCGGACGTAGGCACGCTGTCCGACGCTGTTGATCGCACCGTTCGAAGGGAGCGCCAGGTCGACATGGAAGACCGCCTCGGCAGCGGTTATGCCATCACCGTCCGACTGGCGTATGGCGATATCGCCGCCGCCTGTTGCGCCCAGCGCACGACTCGGGAGTCTGGTGTCACCCGCCGGTGTCTCGCGTAGCAGAGTCGAAGGCAGCGTCTCGTGCAGACGTTCGGCGAGACGGATTTCGACACGTTCGACACGGTTACGTAGTAGGCCAATATCCTTCTGCGGCACCACCGCGCGGACCACCACAGCCGAGGGATCGATCAGATAGCCGAACAGTTCACCCTGGTGCATATAGCGACCCAGGACGCCTTCGGCATCCGGCAGCACCAGACGACCCGAGGTGGTAGCGTGGATGGTCAGCGCCTGTGACTGCCGCTGTAGATGCTGCAGCTCCGACTCGGTCCGCTTCAGCTCCTCTTCCACGATATCCGAAGCAATACGATCGCTGATGCGCTGCGCGGCCCGCTGGATCTCCAGTTCTCGCCGTTTGGCCTGCAGCACCCGGATTCTACTCTGCAGCTCCGGCTCGCGCAGCCGCACCACCGCTTGGCCCTGCTCCACCCACTGTCCGGGCTCCGCCAACAACTCCTCGACAAAACCGTCAGCGCCGGCAAAGAGGCTTCCCTGCTCGCGCATCCACACCACTCCCTCCGCATGCGTGGTAAGCGCTACCGGAAGATAGAGCAGGACTGCAGCCAGAACACTCACACCCAGCGTCAAGGCACCGCTGCCGCGCAAGCGCCGTCCCGCCATCGTCGGCGCGGCCGCGAGAAAGCGCAGCGACCGCCACAGTGGCAGCAGCAGCTGCATCATCACCGCCCAGCAAGCCAGCGCGACACCGATGACGAGATACTGCTCGATCAGAAACAGCACGATCACGACAAGAATGGTCAACCGATAGCAGAACGCCGCCAGCCCGTAGAGCAGGAACCAGCCCCGTTCACCCGGCGCGTTTGCCGGGGAACTGAGATCATCCAGCCCCAGCAGATAGCGCTGGATCAGATAGAGGTAGTAGCGGCTGGCCCGTGAGTATAGGTTCGGAATCTCGACCAGATCCTGCAGCACATGGTAACCGTCGAATTTGAGCAGCGGATTGGCGTTGAACAGCAGGGTTGAGACAGTCGCGATCAGCATTGCGTTGTAGGCCAGGTCCCGCGCCAGGCCGGGCTCCACCGACAACCAGACGAACAGCGCCAGCGCCGCCAGGAAAAGCTCGCTTAGAATACCGATTGCACTGACCAGAATGCGCTTCTGTTTGGCGCGAAAAGACCAGGCAGCGGACGCATCCACGTAGGGCACCGGCGCCATCACCAGCAGGGTAATGCCCATCTCGTGCACCTCTCCGCCCCAGATTTTTACCGCGAAGGCGTGTGAGAACTCATGCAATGTCTTGATCAGGATGAACAGCAGCGCCATCGCCACGAGATTGGCCGGGCGCAGGATATCCTTGTCCATCTCGGTCGTCAGCGCCTGGAAGTTGGTCAACGCCAACAGCCCGGCAAACCCCACCACCAACAACCAAATCAATGCACCGCTCCTGGTGAAGAGCGGCCGCACCCATGGCAGAAGTCGCTCCAGCAGGGCGTCCGGATCCAACAACGGGAAGCGTAGCGAAAGGGGATTCAGAAAAGAGTTCTGCATCCGGTTGCGGCGTTCACGCTGGTAACGCTGAAACAGAGCTTTGGTGTCGGTCGGCAGATCACCCACCAGCGCACCGATCGTGGAGAGTTGCGCCAGCAGCAGCGACAGCTCCTCCCGGGAGAGAGGCTCCTCATCCTCACTGTGCTGCTGCAACGCCGTGTGAATCTCGGCCACCGTCAGGCGCCCGTCGAGTCGGCCGATAAAGCCATAGGCAGATGCATTGAAACGCATGTAGCGACCGTTGGAACTGTCGCGCAGGACGTACCATCGCTGGCCGCGATAGCACTGCGGGTCGATGCGGATATGGCTACGCAGCCGCGGTTTCAACTCCGCGATGAGCGCCCAGTTGTCGTTCTGCGCGGCCACCTGATGCTACAGCCCGACGCTCCAGGACCAGAGCCGCAGACGATCGACCACCTCGTGCGTCCAGATCCAGAGCAGATCCCGCTCACCAACTTCAACTTTGGCGATACCACGCATTCCCGGCCGCAACAGCGGCGACTGTTCCGAGAGCGAGGCTTCGACTCTGAAATAGTTTCGCCCCTCGTTCGACACCGCGACCGGTACCACCTGATCGACCTTGAAGTGATAATCGGATTGCGGCAGCGCGGCGATGATGAGCCGGCCCTCCACACCTGCCGACACGCCGGCCATCTCATGTTCGTCGACTTCGAGCGCTACCCGATAGCGCTCCATCGGCGCGACTTCAAACAGCACCTGGCCGATATCCACGGGCGCGCCCAGCGACTGGCTGAGATCGCCGCTGACCAGCACGCCGTCGAATGGAGCCTCGATGCGGGTGCGGCTAATCTTCTCTTGCACCAGTTGCAGTTCCGCATCTATCTGCTCGATGCGGGCGCGCAGCACGCTCAGCAGCGCACGATCCCGTTTCGCCAGCGCCTCCTGATACTCTTTTTCGACCTTGCCACGCTCGCTGCGCCACTTCTGCGCTTCCAGATCCAGGTCGTCGCGGTCGAGGGCGGCAATCAGTTCACCCTGCCTGACGCTATCGCCTGCGCGTGCCCAGGCTTCGCGAATGAATCCCTGTTGCGGCGCCACCAGCATCTGTCTTAGCTCACTTTCGACAACCGCGGGCGCGTTTACCCGATGGGTGCCGGGCAGTATGGAGAGTGACGCCACCACTGCCGCGATTGCCCCCAACAGCAGCTTGAAGCCGAGGTACTTGCGCCCGAAGAGCGCAGCCAGCGACGAGGAGAGCGCGTTTGCCCCTTTGACCAGGGGTGAACGCTCCTCGCGACGCTTGAGATCAAGCACCGGCCCGATAACCGCCGCCAGAGTTTCGCTCCATTCTACTGTCTTCGCGCCGAAACTCTCTCCCTGCAGACGTTCCAGCGTAACAGCGCCTATGGTGCGCTCACCGGCAGGCAAGAGCACTGTAACCACGCTGGCCTGCTGATGATCGCCACAAAGTTCCGCATGCGCGCGCAGCACGCCGCCTGCACCGTTTCCGGGAGAGGGATAGAGCAGGGTTTCCGATTGATCCAGCGCCTCCTCCATCGCCGCTTCTATCCGTTGAACAAGTTGTGTTCGCGGGTCGAAAGTGGCAATCCCCGAGAGTGCGCTCAGCCTGATCTGCCGACCCTTGATGAATGCCAGGCTGACGCGCTCGCACTGGAAGATCTCCGCCAGATAGTTGACCGTCTCCATCGCCGCCGCGCCGCTTCCGGCGTGATTCAAGATCATCGTCATCAGACGCGTACTGAAGTTGCCGATCTCCTGTTGTGCGTCGCTCTTCCACTGGTCGAGCGACTCCATCCACAGCCCGCCCCACTGCAGCAACTGCAGCACCGCATGCTGCTGCGCCGCGGAGCGGGTGGAGATCATCGCGGAGACGACGGCCACCGGCGTTCCGCGTATCAACAACGGGCAGCTCACCAGATCGCAGGTGCGCTGTCCGCCGGGTCCGTAGCGCCGCTTCGAAGCCACCAGCCCCCGCCCGGCTGCCAGCGACTTGGTCGCAACCTCCAACAATCGCAGTTCGCCCTCCCCCTCGCCCGGCCAGAACGACAACGGATCGCCGATGGTACCCTGCTCATCGACTCGGTAGATGGCACCGCGAATGATGCCGGCCACCATGCGGCACTGCCAGGCAAGCCAGGTCTCGGCGAGGTTTGATGAGAGAAGGTGCGCATCACCGCCTGCCCTGCCTGCGCTGGGCGGCCGTCCGGTTTGCACATCCTGCTCTATGCCATCGGCTCCGGAGTTGACCACCCCTGCAGCGACGTCGGGCAGATCCGGGACAATTGCGGTGGCGCTGGTGGCTGACATGTTGGAAGATCTTCTTTTTGGGCCGTTTCTGACTAAAGGTGATCTCGGCCGCCTGCGAGATTTCTTTATCTCTTACCACACCAGAACCGGCCTGGCGTGGAGATTGAAACCATCAGCCATGACTATCGCTCCGTTCTCCATCTCAACGACCCGGTTTTGACTTTATCCATTTCCTGTATTTTTATTGTTAGTATCTGTTTTAACTGAATATATGAAACCCAACCTCCACTGCAAAAAGTTACCGGCGCTGTTGGGCACCACGCTGCTCACAGCGTTTCTGCTCTCCGCCTGCAGCTCCAACGTACCGACATTGATTCGTCAGGCCCCAGCCGATCAGCCGAGGCTGCAGGCGGTGCTGGCGCAAGCCGGGCAGTATCGAAACGCCAGGGTACGTTGGGGCGGAGAGATCGTCAGAGTGGATAATTTGCGTCAGAGCACGCTGATCGAGATTCTGGCCCGGCCACTCACATCCGACGGCGAACCATTGCCGGCACAGGGAGAGGGACGCTTCATCGCCCGTTTCCCGGGTTTCGTCGATCCGATGCGCTACCCCAAAGAACGCGCATTGACCGTAACCGGCACCCTCACCGAAGCGATCAGCAGAGACATCGGCGCCTTTTCCTATCGCTATCCGGTGGTCGATGTCATCGCCCATCATCTCTGGCCGGAACCGGTCAGATACCCCCCTCCGGGTTACCTCTGGGATCCCTATCCCTGGTACCCATTCCATCACCCCCCCTATCCACGCGACTACTGGTGGTAGGAGTCGACCATGCGCTCACTGCTTTTGCCCATACTCGCAACGTTGCTGCTCGGCGCCGGATGTGCCTCGCTTGATTCTCGACCGCCAGGCGGCCAGCTCGCGCCTACACCGCGTCAAATGGCGGCAATGGATATCCCGGAAAAGGGCACGAAGGTGCGTTGGGGAGGAGTTATAATCAGTATAAGAAATCTTCAGTATAATACTGAAATTGATGTGATTTCATATCCTATTTCGAGTCATGGCGAACCACAGCCAGAAGAGCCTCCGCAAGGCAGGTTCATTGCGCTAAAGGCTGGCTATCTCGAGCCGCTGGACTACGCACCAGGTCGTAGGGTGACGTTGGAGGGAAGGGTTGAATCGAGACGGCCGGGGACGGTCGGCGAGGCCAAATACCTGTTTCCCATTCTGCGGGTGGAGACGATTCGCCTCTGGTCGGGCGATCGCAGCGGTCCCCGGCCCAGCTTCAATTTCGGCTTCGGCATCGGCTCCGGTGGCCGCGCATCGGGCGGCTTCGGTGTCGGTATAGGTTTCTAGTGCCCCGCCAGCAGGATGTTGAGCGCGTCGAGGTGTATACCCATGACGACCAGGTAGGCACCGAAACAGAGAAAAATCGAAGCCACTGCGACGGAGCGTTCACGACAGCGCCACAGCAGCAGAATGCCGAGGCAGACCAGCAACATCTTCACACTGATGAATAGCACCGGGTTGGCCTGCAGCAGCTGATCCATCAACGGATTAGCCTCTGTGAAGTAGCCTGTCTCAACCCAAACGATAGTCAAGATACCATCCAGGGCATTGAGCAGAACCAAGCCGATTACCACCGTCCGCAACCAGGGAAACTCATGCTTTTCCAGTACCAACTCTCTGGCCATAACCACCTCCCGCCCCCCTCTTTCGACTGTACCTCCCTGCGAAGACTGCACTGGGGATTTCCGGGATGCAGACCAGCTGGATAGCGCCACTGACGACACTCCCTGACCGTCGGCTACCTTCTTCCACGGGTAAAATGCACTAATTGGACCACAACGGAAATTTGACGGAAAAACAGACTGTTATTAGGTATAGGATTTAACCTATTGTTCTGATTTGTAAAATTCCATGACAAAACGGTGTTGCCGAAGGGAAATCCATTCCGAAAACGCCGATTGGCTGACAAGTCCAAATATCAGCGCTTTCCACCTACCAGGCTGCTGCGCACATACCGCAGGGCTGGGATTCGGCCGCTGGATGCCGGAAATGGAATCGCTCGTGGAAGGTGGTAGGTGGATCTTCAGTGCCGGCGATTCCCGGCCAGTCATATCCGGGGGCATCGAAAATGCACCGAAGGGCTCAGCTTCGACCTGAAGCTGCTGATGAATACATGTGAAAAGAGTGTTTTCCCACCCCTATCCGCTGCTCGCGCCGGCCGCATGGCTAGCACACGCAAGTCATGGAGAACAGTTTGTGCCTCCAGAAGAAGAGCAATTACCCTGGGGGATCTTCCGTTAATTATCCCTCCAATCGCACCGGCGTAAAATCTTATTACCTATAAAGATCGTCAGGTTTTTGCCGTTAACCGGCCAAGGCTAGGGACCGGGCTGTCGAGTTCGAGACACGACTTCTTCTTGTGGATTTTCAATTTGGCACTCAGAACGAGGTGAAAGGGTATGAAACTGGTCAAGATAGTGGCAGTTGGTGCAGTTGCGCTTTTTGCATCGCTTGCAATCGCCGAAAAGGCTCCTGAATCTGTCGAGCGGTTGGCGCCGACGCTGAAGGCGTGGGGAGAGAACCCGATCCTGGTCGCCGCGGTTAAGGCGCAGAACGCGAAGGGAGCGAGTCTCGATCAGATCAAACAACGGGACGCCACCTGGCGCGCTACCAGCGGCATCGACGATTTCATGAAGTCTCTGCTGGAGAACGAAGCAGCCAAGGAACTGCTCAAGCTGGAATCGAGCAAGCCCTATCTCTTCGAGTTGTTCCTGATGGACGACCAGGGCGCCAATGTCGCAATGACAAACAAGACCTCCGACTACTGGCAGGGTGACGAGGCGAAATTCACCGAGTCGTTCAAGGGAGGCAGCGGCGCCGTACACATCGGTGACGTTGAATTTGACGAAAGCGCCCAAGCCTATCTGGTGCAGATATCGGTGCCGGTGACTGAGGGCGGCAGCGCGGTCGGTGCGATGACGATCGGCGTGAACATTGACCAGCTGGAAGCCCAGTAAACCCATTATCCGTACTTGGGAGAGAGATCATGGCTTGGTTTTACAATCTCGGCTTTCGCTGGAAACTCACTCTACCGGTAGCGCTGCTGGCCCTGCTGCTGGCGACCACATCGCTGATCGGAGTGCAACTGGTCAACCGTCTCGGCGGAGAGGTGAACCGACTGGCTGACGAACTCCTGCCGGGACTTGACTATCTGCTGCAGGCCGACCGCGATCTTCATCAGGCGCTGGTGGCGGAACGCAGCATGATATTCGTCGACACCAATTCCGACGACTATAAGAAGCTGACGGCGACGCATGACGAGAAAATCGGTCAGGCTCGTGAACGCGCGGTAAGGTTTTTCCGGACCACCCGCTCAGAGGAAGCTCAGGGGCGAGAGCAGGAGTTTCTGGCGCGCTTTGAGCAGTGGTCGGCCACTACTCAGGAGATCGAGCGTCAACGCAGCGAGGGGGGGCGTATCGGCAGGAGAACCGCGATCGAACTGAGTTTCAATGAAGGAGTCACCCAGTTCGATGAGATGCGCCAGGTTATAGACGAACTCACCGAGCAGGTGCAACAAGATGCCGCCGCCGCGGTCGACAGTGCGCACACAACGACTGACAACAACCGGACTATTCAGGCGACCACCCTGGCGGTTGGACTTTTGGTTTGTGCATTGGTGGCACTAATCTTCCCCTTGCTGATCACCAGGCCATTAAGCCGTGTAATCCGTGCCATAGAGGATCTCGCCAGCGGCGAGGGGGACCTGACTCTGCGCGTAAACGTCGACAGCAGAGACGAGCTTGGCAAACTGGCGCAAAGCTTGAACCAGTTTCTGGAAAAACTGCACGATCTTATCCGGCGGGCCGCCACCACTTCCCGCCAGGTTCGGGAAGCCTCCGAGCGGATGCTGCAACTGAACAACCAGACTCAGGAGATGATCAGCAGCCAGCACTCTTCAACGGACATGGTCGCCACCGCGATCAACGAAATGGCAGCGACCGTGCAAGAGGTCTCACAAAGTGCGTCCAGTGCAGCTGAAGATGCACGCCAGGCAGATGCCGACGCACACACTGGCAGTGAACTTGTCAACTCCTCGCTGATTTCGATCCGCGACCTGGCTCAGGATGTGGGGCGCGCCACTGAAGTGATTCACAAATTGGAGAGTGAGACCGAGGAGGTCGGGTCGGTACTGGATGTAATTCGCGGTATCGCCGAGCAGACCAATCTGCTGGCACTGAATGCCGCGATCGAGGCAGCACGTGCAGGCGAACAGGGTCGTGGTTTCGCGGTGGTGGCTGATGAGGTTCGCACCCTGGCCAGCCGCACGCAGCAGTCGACAACCGAAATCCAGGGAATGATCGAAAAGCTGCAGAGCGGTGCTCGTAACGCCGTATCGGTTATGGATGCAGGACGCCAGAAGGCCCAGACAAATGTAGAGCGCGCCGAATCGGCCGGGAGTTCGTTGATCCAAATCACCAGGGCAGTCGCCTCGATCAGCGACATGAACACGCAAATCGCCAGCGCTGCGGAGGAGCAGAGCGCGGTAACAGCCGAGATCAATCGCAATATAACCGAGATCAGCGTTATCGCCGACCGAAACTCGCAGGTCTCGTCAGAGGCTGCGCAGGCAAGTACGGTTCTCTCCGACTACGCGCAGGAGCTCGACCAGATCGTGCAGAATTTCAAGATATAGCAGTTGCGATGACTCAGCGCCGACGGGAAAGCGTGCTTCGAGTCTGCCGGGGGAGCCGAATTTCATCCGTATGGCACCATCCCGGTGCCGAGAATCAGCTGTTTTCCGGCATGATCGAACCAGCACAAACGGCCGATCGATGCCGATGGCTCAGGGCTGACCACACTCCAGCACGACGGTTGCGCCGGCCGCGGCATTGGCCTGGTTGTACTGATCGATGGTGGTGCCGACGCAGTCGGTCTGAAGCGTCGAGAAGCGGTTGATGTCGCGATTGTAGTCGCTCCAGTCACTGCGCCAGGCTGTGATCCGCGCGTTGAACTCGGCCACGCGCATGCCTACCCTGCCATCGAAGGCGGGGGGCGCATGGCCACGCATGTACTCCTGGAAATCAAGGCCATGACTGGCTTCGTGGAAACTCAGGCTGCCGCTGGCGCCGGTCACACGAGCGCCTGCGGCATCCTCCGTCGTGGTGCCCCGCCCATAGCCCGAGCTGCCACTCAGTGAAACGCCGCTGGCGCGCGCGGTCTGGATGCTGGCAAGCGGTGTCGGCGGGCCGGTAAAGGAGGTGATGCGGCCGCCGCTCGACTCGTAGTCGATCCTGCCAAGGGTGAAATTGATGCGGGTCTCGGCACCGCCCGCCAGTGCACTGTCCACCGTATCCGGCAGAAAGCGCACCCGGATGCCGTTGATCGTCGTCTCCACGTCGCCGCTGAGCACATCGGCGTGGACCCCCTGCGGAACAGGTGTGGTGATGAAATCCTCGGTGTGGTGAGGTGTCTGCCAGGCCCACATCGGAATACGGCCACGATTTAGCCTATAAAGCGTGCTCTCGTCAGGGCTGCTGTCGGCAGCCGCGTACTTGCCGATCAGCGCGCGTATGGCCGCCGTATAGGCGCTGCGCAGGGACCTGCGCAAAACGCTGTCGCCGTCCAGGTAGCGGTCTATCATCCCTTCGCGGTCATTCACCATCAGGTACCAGCTGTCGATCATGCGTTCGAATCTGGCCGCGTCCATGCTGGTGCTCTCCATTCCCAGCCACTCGACCGCCGACTCCCAGCTTCGAATCGTCTCCTCGATGAACATCCGCCGGTCGGCGTTGGTCGCTTCCGCCGTAGCCGATGCCGGCATCGCCTCGCGCTGCAGCGACACGCGGCCAGACCGCTGCTGCTGCAGCACATGAGTCAGTTCGTGGGCGAGAAGTCTCTGGCCACGCAGCGACTGCGGATCGTATTCGCCGCGATTGAAAGCGATATCCCTGCCGACCGTGAAAGCCCGCGCCGAGAGCGCCTGCGCCGCCGCTTCGGCGCCCGCGTCCGTGTGTATCCGTACCCGGCTGAAATCCTGCCCGAAACCGCGCTCGAGCTGCCTGCGCGGCCTCTCGGGTAACACCCGGCCCGCACCCATATCCTGCCGCAACTGCGCCGATGCCAGGCTCGGCACGATCGCGGCTGCCTGGTCTTCGCGAGCGCGCGATCCACCCTCTCCCGACGCGATCTGAACGGATGCGGGAGGTGCAATCCCTGGTGCCGGCGCGGACCCGGATCTATTGGCGGATTCGCCTGTCACTCGCTCCGCGACCCGGTCTGCCTCCCGCTCGCAGGCAGTGTCAGATCGAACGTCGCTTGAAAGCGGCGGCGAGGAGCGTGCGTGCCCATCAGCCAACAGCGCCCTGATCGCCCGCGGCTGGCTCGCGGCGGGATTCCTACGCTGACGACCGGCACTCGGGAGCTGGGTCGGTGCGGCACCGTGCCGTTTTCGGGAGAGATCGAACATGGCTTCACTCCGCGACGATACGCGCCAGATCCAGCGTGAAGAAGAGCCGCTGATCGGGCCCTGTCGCGTTGAACTGAAAACTGAGCCCGGGCACCAACGGCACCGGGATATTGCGCCCCTGTATCTGCTCCAGCAGAAAACCGCGCGACTCCGGGTGGCTCAGCGCCCCCGCCAGCGCGCCACCGCCGATCAGCACCGCCTGACTCACCAGCAGCACCTGTTCGCCGGTCGAGAGCCGCCGCCAGTCGCGCTCCACGCGCGCGGTCGCCTGGGTACGCAGCCGTGTCAGTGCGGTATCGACCGCGGGAATCGCCATGAATCCGCGCAAGAGGTCGCTTGGGGTCGCCGCCCGTGGAGTGGCCGGCCCCGCTCCCGCCGGCACCAGCGGCTCGGGCTCGGGAAGCGTCGGAAGCTGCATGAAATCGGGCGGGGTGGTCGTCAGGATCTGTGCGGGATCGATCGACTGTATCGAACTGCGGACATTCGCCGGGTCGAGGATGCGTTGCACGTAACGCATCCGCAGCAGCGCGATCTCGGCCTGAATCGCCGGATCTATGCGCAGCTGAAAACGGGGCTGCTGCGGCTGTTGCCACCAGGGACCCAGTGACGAGAGGCGCAACTGGTAACCGCCCTCGCCATCCTCACACTGGATCTGGTGCGGCGAAGGTGTCACCTTGGGAGTCGCGACGCTACCCTCGGCGCCGCCATGGTTGCGTGACTGCTGGGCCACATGTATCAGTTCGTGCGCCAGCAGCCGCTGCCCGGCGGCTGTATCAGGCGCGTAACGACCCTCGGCGAAGGAGATATCGGAGCCCAGGGTGAACGCCTTGGCGCCGAGCGCTGCAGCACTCTGTGCCGCTCTCCGGTCGGCATGGATCCGGACCTGACTGAGATCGCCACCGATATACGTTTCGAAGTGCTCGCGCAGCCGCACGGGCAGTGCGGCTCCATCACCTGTTGAAGCCGCAGGCGGCGAAGCAGCCGAGCCTGGCCTTGTTGGGGAGAGCGGTATCCGCCGGGCCCGGCTCCTGGCTTCCTCTTCGAGCCGGTCACCACCATCCGCCGTGCGTCGGCGTTGCAGCAGCAGCTCGATCAGGGGGGTGTGACGCGCCGTGGGCGGATATTTCGCCGGCTGCAGGTTTCCAGCCCTTACGCGCCTGGCATAGGTTGGCAGATCCATAGTCCCTCTCCCGTGGATCGATCCGCTGATATCCGCTGCGTTGCATGACTGGTCGCGGGATCGGCAAACCGCAACCCCGCGCGCTCCAGTAAAGAAACCCCAGAACGTAAAAAGGCGGGCCATTTACTGGACCGCCTCATACACACGAAGTGCTTGTTAAAGGGTGTTGAACCCGAAACCAGAATCGAAAAAGTGTCCAAGAACAAGAGCCAACACGAATGCCGGGAATCTAGCCTTAAACGAATCGAACCCGAAATGCCTATACCAATAGGACTGGCGCGTAACCTCAAGTTTAGTCGCCCTCCTCGACCTGTCAAGCTGAGATTGGCGCCCTGAGGCTGCATCATGCCAGTCCCCTGACTGCCCGGCAGTACGTCTCCGATACGTTGTTGCTGGTACAGGCAGTTATCTCGCCCTCGGCGGCATCGTGGCGCAGCGCGCCGGCGATATGCCATATCTCGTGTGCGATCACGCTGCAGTTGCTGTTCTCCCTGGGTTGGTTGACGGCGACGAAGAACATCGAGGGACCGGTATACTCGACATCGAACTGGCGGCCCGCGTCATCCACTCCGCCAAGAATCGTGGTGCCGCCGCCGGTGCCCTGAACCTCATCGACCACCAGCATCGGAATGCCTCGGGCGCGTGACAGCAGGTCGCTCTCGCCTATCCGCTCCATCGGATCGGGCACGTCGAACAGACCTTCTGCGGCACCGGCCGCGCGCCGGTGCCGGCTGGCGGTCTCGATCGTCGAGGCATTTGGAATCAGGGTCCAGTTGAAATCGAATTTGACCCGCAGACAGCACTGCTCCATTACTCGCTTGGCCTCGTTGATCTCGGTTCGCAGCTTGCTCATCGTGGCGCGATTGGCGCGCCGGGCAAAGAACACGGTCACCCACAGGTCGTGCCAGCCGCCTGCGCAATCCTCGCAGTTGCCGTCGAAGCAGGAGCGCTGCAGCGGCGCCCTCGCGGCGGCAGTGCCCAACCCGCGCTGCTGCACCACGTGCACCAGTTCGTGCGCCAGCAGACGCCGGCCCTGGGCAGACTCTGGTCGATAGTAACCCTGATTGAAAACGATGTTATCGGCAAGGGTGTAAGCCTTCGCATTGAGCGCCGCAGCACTGGCGGCGGCTGCGCTGCCGGTATGTATTCGTACCCGGTCGAAGCGATGTCGGAACCTCGGCTCGAAGTAGCGTCTTAGTGTCGGTGTCAACGGCACCCCACCGCCCGAGGGTAAAGCGCCGTGTTCGATGGCGCCCCGATGATCGCCGTTTCCGCTTCCGAGCGGCTTGCGTTGCAACTCCTCCTCGCACTCTTCGCAAACGCGCTGCGCGGGCCTCGCCACGTCTGAAGAAGGCACGACCGAATCTATCGCTTCCGTTACCAGATCGCCGTCGACCACCTGGGCGGCGACTCGGTCGGCCTGTCGTTCGTAGCGGTCGTCGGGCGCACCCGCCTTCAGCTCCGCCTGCAGCGTCCGACCGGCGGCGATCAGCGAACGGATCTCCGGCTTCTGGCGGGGAACACGCGCGCGCGCTTTGTCACCGCGCCGCTCGACCGTGCTCTGCGATTTGCGTTGCTGTACTCCCGCAAACATATTCGTCGCCCTCCTCTTGTCGCGGCAGCGACGCTAGCCTCTGTTGTTGCGGTCGATGACCAGTGCCGGCACGTTGGTGGCGATCAATGGCCTGGTGCCCGGCATCATGTTGTCGGCAATCAGCCACTGCTGACGGTCCCCGCTCGCATCCAGCGCCACGAAACGTACACCGACGCTGCAGTTGGTCATGTAATTCTGTTTGACCACCATCATCAATCCCAGTGAACCATAGATGCGCATGCCCTCGATCGGTTTGCTTTTGCTCCAGGGGTAACGCTGTACCTGAATCTGGTTGTCCCTGATAGTGGCGAAGTTACAGTTGCCGACATATATACCGCCGCGCCGGTGCACCATCACCGGCGGCAGCTGCACGTTGATGGTATTCCCCTCGATGATCACACGGCCCGCCTTGTGGGGCTGACTGGCGCCTGCCGAACGGTCGCTGACACCTATATGGATCCCCTCCTGCACTCCGTCGAGCGTGTTATTGACGATACGGACATCCTTGGCGACGACACCGGCACAGACGATACCCTTGAACGAAACCGCGGGATTCTGCGTTCTCAGGTCGGCGAACCAATTGACGAACGGAGAGTAACGCGCGCGCAGATTGGCATCGGTCAACAGCCGGTCGGCCAACCGTCTGCTGATGCCTAGCAACGCCTGGTTGCTGGCGATGGAGCCGCTGCCCACTTCATCGACCAGCGCCTCCTTCCAGGCGTTGGCAGGCACCTGCGAGTTGATCATGATACGGCGATTGCTGTTGTTCTCCATGTGGATATTCTTTTTACCGGCCGCGCGAGGGCTTTCGAAGTTACGCACTTCGACCTGGTTGATCAGCTGCTTGCGCGCCATGCCGGCGAACTGACGGTCGTTCAGCATCCGCTCGAGGGTCAGCGACTTGGGCTTCGGCAGGGTTTTGACGTGATTGTCGCGCACCGTGGTGCGTTCCAGGTTCATCAACAGCATGCCGATCTGGCGATGTCCCACCTGCAAGCGGCAACCGCTGATCCGCGCCTGACCGGGTTTCGTCGGCGCGTTGGTGATGGTGAGGCAGGTCGCGGCGGTGCGGGTGGAGGCGGCGCAACGTAGCGTACAGTCGGAGAGTTCGACACTGCCGCAGGCATCGAAGGTCAGGGCGCCGTTCAACGCTTTGAGATTGCCGCTGGAACCCACGCGACGCGCTTCTGCGTGGATGTCCCGCACGCTGACGCTGCGACAGCCGCTGAAGCGGATCGCCGCCTCGCGACTGCTGGCCACAATGCGGGTGCCGGGACCCGCGCCGGTGATCTTCAGATCGCCCTTGTTGCTGACATCGACGGTTTCGGCAGTGACGTATTCGCCGTCGGTGAAGCAGATGTGCGCGTCGCCGCCGGCCGGTATACGATCGAACACGCGCTCCCAACCCGGATCCGGGAAGACCGTCAGCGTCGGACACTTCTCGACCATGTTGAGGCAGAGCACGGCGAGCGCATCCTGCACCGTGCGCACGGCGGGATCCATCAGCGTCGGGCAGAGTCCGTTCTGTTTGGCGATCGGCAGCGTGGCGGCATCCTGGTCGCACAACAGCCGGTTCAGCGCGGTGCGCACGTCGCTTCCGCTGGCGCCCGGCGGCAGCAGCGCATCAGGAATCTTCTCGTTCAGCAGACTCAGGACGCTCGGCCGGCCGGCCTCCTCGGCATCGCATCGGGGCGGCGCGTAACAGACGTCCCGCGCGCGGATATCGGTCAGCGGCGGGAATCCCAGGCGGCGACACTGATCACCGTCATAGGCGTTGAACACCCCGCCGATGACGCTCCCGAGCGTCATGTAGTGGTGACGGATGCCGCGTGGCGGCTCGGCATCGATCAGCGGCAGAGTGGTATCGGCCGCCTGGCGCACTTCGCGAACCCAGTAGTCCCCCGCCAGCAGCGGATGGTCCTGCAGCACCATCTGCAGCGTCAGCAGATCGAGGTTGATGGTGATCGAAGCGCCTTCGCCGACGTGCGCATGGGCGTCGGCCGCCAGCGCAGTGGAGAGGTCGACACCGCGGTCCGAGCCATCGACCAGCGTCCAGTCGGCACCCGATTTGAGCAGCATCGCGAAACCGTCCCAGCGTCTGACCAGCGACTGCCCGGCCGGCACCGTCTCTGGATACCCTTTGCTGACCACGCCGGCGGTCGGCACGAAGCCGGGCGGCAGATGGCGCCCAAGATGTTTCTCGCTGGCAAATGCCTCGGTTGCCCCGCTGAAGAACTCGAAACTCCAGTCGTCGCCGGCGAACCCCGGCGGCTCCTCGCCGATCGGGTACTGCTCGGCGCCGTTCTCACGCGACCATTTGAGAAACAGATGCGTCGGCAGCCCGGCCGGATCGTAGGCGACCGCATGCACCTCGACTCGGAAGAGGTAGTTGCCGATCTGATCGGGCAGGCTGATCAGGTCCGCGCAGGGGTCGCAGGGATCGGGATCGCTGCCGGCAGCACGAAAGTCGAGCGACAGCAGAGCGCTGCCGATCGGGGGATTCTGCAGCGGATCTTCGGGATCTACAGCCAGCGGCGACCATTTCACCTGCGCCATGGTCTGACTACGGCTACAGGTATCCGCCCCCTGCAGACCGGGGTCGCGCAGGTCCGCATCCTCGAGACTGGTGACGCTGCGCTCCCAAAGGTCGAGATAGAGCAGATGATCGCCCGTCGGTGCCGGCGCATCGGGGAAATCCGCCTGGTGTTGATACTCGAGCAGCTCGCCGTTGGGATCGGCCAGTGTCGCCGTGGGATCCGGGCGAACCTCGCCGATAACTCCGTCGACGCAGGCCTCCCCCCAGACCAGCCTGAAGCTTCTGCTGCCGTCGGCGTTGTCTGTTACCTCGACACATCCCCGTGCCCGCGGCGTGCCGCTGCCGATCGCTTCAGACAGTGCCTGCGCCAGACGATGCTTCTGCAGATCGCCGAGTTCGTTCCAGTCGGCGTCGGTAAACATGCGTCCCATCTGCTGATAGACGCCGGAATAACGCTTCCGCGCATCGAAACTCTCTCTTGATCTCTCTGTTTTCATGATCGAAATATCCCTGATTGAACCGCGTTCTTCCGGCAGCCCCCCGCGTTGACGCCAATCATCCCGGCATCTCCAGCAGTGTCGGATCTGGAATCACAACCGCTTCCATACCGAGCGGGAGAAAATCCTTCAGCTTTTCTGCAACCGCTTCCGCCAGCAGGCCTGGATGGTCATCGTGATGAACTCCCATCTCACCACCATCCTCGGCACCATGACGGATGGCGGCGGGCGTCGCCGGATGCAGGACTCCGCAGCCGCGCCGGCCGAAGTGGGTGGAGTAAAAAACCGGTGCTGCACGGGTCGAACGCACCATGCGCATGCCGCCCAATGACTGATCGTGGCGGATGCGGCAGTAACGCAGACAGCCAATATCGGGCGCAGCCAGCGGTAGATGGTGCTTGCGTATGGTGCCCAGAAAAATCGTCTCGCTGGCGTAAAGAATTTCGCTCAGGGTGCTATCCAGCACCGTGCAGTACTCCAGCTGACTGACCCCGCGTGCCGCCTGCAAATCGTTGATCAGGCAGCCGCGCGCGCTGACAACCGGACGTTCGTAGTCGATGCTGTGAACCTCCACCCGCATCGCCGCGCAGTCGCGCAGCTCGATGCGTCCCGAGTCCGCCTGCAGCATGTCGAGCAGGTTGACGCCCTGGAATATCCATCTGTGGTAGTCGGCATCGCCGACGCCGTCCGCCTCCTGGCCGAGCAGAATGACACCACTGATGTTGACCGGCACGAAATCGTCGCCACCCCAGCTACGGTTGCGAAAGGTGGTGATGTTGTCGCCGGCAATCACCTCTATCCGCTGCAGAAAGGCGGTGTCGGGATCTTCGCTCCAGGCGACCGTTTCGGCGGAGGGGTCGAAACGCCCCGCCGGCGGCAGGGTGTAGAGCAGTATCCGATCGGGGTGGTAATGCCCCCGGTGCCAGTCAGGCGTGCGAAAATCGACGCTGCGCAAAGAGCTGTCCTGATAGCTGTCCGGTTGGCAGGGCGCACCGTGATGACCGCTCTGGCGCCAGCTTCGCGTATCGCCGTCGATGTTGCTCTGCTGCGCGGCCGGATTGCTCACCGCTGCCGCAACCGCGCCGCCGGGACAACGGAAATCGACCGTAACCGCCGGCAGACCGGGGTGACGCGCCGCCAGCGAAGGTGGTGCCTCCGGCAGCTCCTGCGCGTAGCCAAAACTGCGTGCCGGTAACCTCGGCATGTCCAGGCGGGGCGTCACTGCGACCCGCCGCCACCCTTCGTGCAGCACCACTTCGAGCCGACCAACCGCCTGAGCGATCTCTTCGGCGACCTGCAGCGTCCCCTTGCCCTGGCGCCAGCGCACCGCGTTGGCCACTTCGTCGCGCCGTCCCTCGGCCAGCGGCGAGACCAGGCGCACGTCCAGTAGATCGGCGAAATAGGGTATCAGCCACTCCTGACAGGCGGATGATCCGTCCAGCGGGTTGTCGGGAAAGTTGTCCGCCAGTCGCTGTACCAGGGTGGCGTCGATGCGGTCGAGCAGCTGACCGGCCGCTTCGCAATAGTCGCGCAGGTCGCCGTTGTCGCGCTGACGGTAGAGCGCCGGCAGGATCTGGTAGAGCACCTCGGCCTGTGATCTTTCGCTCGCCATGGCTACTCCTTCTCTACCCAGGAGATATTGATGCTCGACGCGTCAGCATCGATATGGATGATCTGCTGCTCGAACGGCTCGATCTTGCGGATCGCGCCGTCGACTCCGGTGGTGACGCGTCGAGTTATTGCCGGCGCCCCCTCGGCATCGCGGAAACCGGCCGGGTTGAGCCGACAGTCGCAGCTCTCCACCCCTTTGACCCCCTCCACCGTGCGCACCACCTGACTGCGGTAGAGCGCCGCACCGAGTCTCATCTGCTGCAGCGAGAAATCGGCCAGCAAAGCCGCGCGCGTATCAGCCACAACCAGTTCCGGGTCGAACAGGGCGCTGTCGATCCGCAGCACCAGATCCAGATCGAGCAGCAGCGCTTGATATGGCAGCACTCGCACCGCCACCCCCGGCAGCGCATTGGCGGAGAGAAAACCCTCCAGCGTCGCCGCCAGCTTGCCCAGCGCACCGCCACCGGCGGGAACCACGAACAGATCGATCCTTTCGCGTCGCCCGACGCCACCTGGACGACGCACCGCCAACGCCTGCCAGACGCTGCTGTTGGTCGCCGCAAGGTGGCTGAAATCGCGCAGCGAGACAGCCCGCCCCAACGTCAGCAGCGAGGCCGGCGCATTCTCCCGCAACGACTCTCTCGCCTCCATCTCATTACCGCCCGAGGAGGCGATCGGCTGCAGCATCGAATCGATCAGGGCGTGCGGCTTGACCGCCTTGTTCAGACTCAGCGGTGCCAGATTACCGCCGAGACCGGTGCCGACGCGATAGCGCACGCGGATATTGTTGCTCCCACCCGGCAGGCGCCTCCCGCGACGGCCATCGCCGAACTCGATCTGCAACCTGCCATCCTCCTGCATGCGTACCAGATAGTGTGCATCTTCCGGACCCGAGTCGTTCAGCGTCGCCTGTTGCTGCCAGGTTTGTGCCTCGATCACCACCTCCAGCGCAGCGCGCACACCGCTGGGAAAAGCCCGGTCTGCAACGAAGCTGACCTCGCCCGCATCCAGCAGAAAACGCTGGCCCGACTGTACCGCGTCGCCGGAACCGAGAATCTTCTCATTTTGCCGTTCGCCGTGGCCGGCGGCGACGGCATTGGCGTAGATGCGCGAGTGATAGCGACTGTAGTTGTCACTGGTGTCACTGCCGCCCGGTTCGCTTCCCGGAATCGCGGGTGACACCTTGATCCTGTTGCTGCTGGTGTCGACCTCGATCACTGTCGCGGCCATCGCTTTTTCACGGCCGGAAATGAGCAGCGCTCTGCCCACCTGCAGCAGCTCCGGCAGCGTCCCGGGCGTCAGTTCGATCAGGCTGTGGCTGCTGGATCTGAGCGCCGCCTGCGTCGCGAACAGCGGCCGCTCGTTGCGGTCGTGATCCAACGGCCGCAGATCGAATTCGAACTCCGCATAGAGGCGTTTCAGCGTCGTCGGCATCGGCTCGAGGCGCAGCTGATAGAAATCCTCCTGTTCCTCCAGTTCGGTGATTTGCGCGGCCTGCAGCGCGCCGCTCTCGGCGATCACCCAGTCACCGCCGGCCAACTCGCCGGGCGCACCGTCGAAGCGGATATCCTGCGGCGCCGAAACCCGCACCTCGGCGACCTGCTCCGCGGTCGGCAGATAGTAGGCGCGCGAGATGCTGCTGGCGGAGAGATAGTCGTAGAGTGCGGTGGTGTTGCCCGAGTCCCGCTGCGTGTAGTAGTAGCCGACCGCGCCGAGGCTCTGATTCCACAGAGCGGAACTCTGGCGCGATCCGGAAGCGCGGGTTGGCAACACCACCCGGCTGACATCACCTCCGGGGGTGGTCACCACGCGTGCATCCGAGTAGCTCGCAAGATAGAGTGCGCTGCCGATGGCCGGCGCCGCGCGCGACAGCTTCACACGCGCCCCCTCGACCCGCAGAACCCGCGCCGGATACCACTGGCTGCCGACCTTCCAGGCCAGCACATCGCCCTTGCCCAGGCCATGATCGGAATCCAGTTCGATCACATCCGTACCGGCCAGCCGCGGGGTATCTATCCGTCCGGGTTTCAGCAGCAATCGCGCTTGGTGGCGCCGCACCAATCCTGCCAGTGGCACACCGAGCTGCAAGGTGAGCAACCGCTCGCCAAGCGCGCTCACCCGCACCTGCACGCCGATTTGAGAACCCCCGCTAGATTCGATCAAGAGCACGCCGAGGGTTCCCACCGAGAGCCCCTCGACCGGCTGCTGCAACGGAAAACGCAGTCGACGAAGGCCGCTGTGGTACTCCAGCGGCGTCTGCGAGCGATTCCAGTCACGTGCCCGCAGCAGATTCAGACGCGCGTCGACATCGAGGTCGGCGAGCGTTTCGAACACCGCCGGCTTGCTGCCGTCTTCAGGGCTGTTCTTGCAAGCAAAACCGGCGTCGACCCGGCCCGCCTTGCCCTCCTTGGCGAGTAGCACGATAGTCGTCTCGGCCGATGCCGGCGGCGCCGGGCGGTAGTCGATCATCTCCACCAGCCGCCGCAGGCTCTCCCACTGGGTAGCGGTTGCTATCGAACTCTCGTTGGCATAGGCGTCGATATGCTCGGTCAGGACATGGGCCGCGCGCGCGTAGCTTCGCAGTATCTCCCAGCCGTAGTCGCGGCGTTGGTCTCGATACTGGCGCAACCAGCGATCCTGCCGCTCCCTGGGGGTCTCATCGGCCGCGACCGGGAGCGCCTCGTCGAGCGCCGACCAGCGGTTGTGGCCGGTGGCATCGGTATAAACCTCGGCCATCGCCTGCCGCAGGCGCTCGAGGTAGGTGACGGCGTTACCGTCGACATAGCGGAAGCGGCCGAGGCCGGCCCGGTTCCAGCGCGTCAGATCGTTTCCGCTCCGCTGCGTGCTCATCCGCGTTGCCCCCCGTGCAGCGTCAACCGCAGTATGCCGCGCTCAGGTCGCTGCGGATCGTTGTCACAGACCGCGATCTCCAGCCCGTCGAGCCGGATGCGCCCGGCATCGGACTGATCCGGAAAACGGCGACCGACACGTTTGAAGCGGTTCAGGCAGACCACCTCGACACCAGCCAGTGCCATCGCCCGCTCGACGATATCGCTGCTGTAAAGGTCCTCGCCGAATGCCAGTCGGCCCGGTTCGAAAAAGCCACCCAGATCGCTGCCCAACACCGCCTGCAGATCGCGTCGCACCTCCGACTGGAAGTAGTTGGCGCGCACGTTGACCGAGAGCGAGATATTGATGCCGACCGGCGTCGCGTCTACCAGCACCACCTCCTGCCCGGCAAGACGGTAGGCATCAACGTATGGACGCAGCAGTGTGCGCCCGCTCGGCTGACCGCCCCAGAGATCAGCCACGGAAATGCCGCGGCCGCGATAGAAGTGATCTATGCGTGCGCGCAACCGGTTCAGCGGCTCGACGCCGCCGGCCGAGGAGGCGTCGAGCAGTGCGTCTAGCTGCAGGTTGTTGTGGAGCACGACCGCCAGATGGATGGTGCTCCAGGAGCCGCTCCAGCGGCTGAAGGCGTGGCCGTTGAGCACCAGCGGATGATCCTTGATGCGCTGACCATAATCGGCTTCGGTAACCATGCGCCGCTGCTGGTGGATCGCGCGCGGGCCGGCGGCGCGGGCCTGATCCATCTCCGCGGGGCGGGCGGCCCAGTAGCTCTCCAGCGCCATCCGCCGGGCGCGCGTGACGAACTCCGGTGTGTTGTCGAGAAACAGCTGCAGCGCGTCGAGCTGGACACTCGATGGCGCCGCATCGGCCTCGCTGAAGGCCAGCAGCGCCGCCTGTTGCGCGGCACTGAGTTGGCCCAGTTCGTCGGCATAATCTTCGCGCAGCTGCCTGAGCGCCGGACGAAAGCGCAGCAGCCGCTGCAGCCGCTGCGGCTGGCTCTCGCCGCTGGCGACCTCCGCCTGCGGTATGCCCGCTGCATCAGTGGCAAGCGCTACTGCGTCGTAGCCGATCATGGCCAGCAGCCGGCGCACCGACTCGGGTCGGCGCGCGCTCTCGAGAAACGCCTCGGCGTGGATCCGGTCGAGCGCGTCGGAGAGCTGGTCGAGCACCACCGCCAGCGCCTCGACGATCACCACCTCCATATCGGCAGGGGTCCAGCGTCGACGCTCCGGGAAGCGCGCCGCCAGCTCCTCCAGCAGGAAGCGGCGAAAACCGTCGTAGTCGCGCAGCAGCCAGTCGAAATCGTCGCCGATGACGGGCAGCGGCTCGGGCAGATCGATCTGCCGGTAGCCGCAGTCGCTGCAGCTGTCGTTGAATCGCAGATCGGGTTGCGGGGTGGCGGCCACTATCTACCCTCCAGTGCGAATTCGACCTTTTCGGTGTGGTTGATCGTCGCCAGCGTATAGCCGATGGTAATCAGCAGCTGCGCCTCCTCGCCATGCACCGCGATCTCCAGCGTGGCCGGGTCCACCTCCCCTTGCAGCGCGTCGCTGAGCGAGGCCAGCAGCCGCTTCTTGGTCACCTCCCACAGCAGCGAGCTGTTGGGTTCGAACACCAGCGCGCGGATCCCCACGCCGAATTCGGGTCGGAACCAGCGCTCTCCGGGATCGGTGAACAGCACCTGTTCGATCTGCTCACGGATATGCTGGCGCCGGGCGCTGACCTGGGCGCCGTCGGCTCCTATCTCGAACGGGAACTTCATGTAGTCCGGACTGTTCAGTCGTGTCGCCATCACCGGTTCCTCACTGTGCCTTGGTCTTGATGGTCATCGCCGCCGGGGTCAGCGGCGGCAGTGGCGGTCCGCTCGGCAATCCTGGCGCGGTACAGATGTGGGTATGGCTGTTGTACATCGCCATGAAGGTCTGCGCCTTTATCAACGCCTCGCCACCCTGTCCGCCCAAATGCACCTGCTGCCCTTTTATCTCGATCTGCACCGCCTCGACGCTGATGCCGCCGGCGGCCATCTCGATCTTGTTGCCATTGCTGTCCTCGACCAGCGTGCCGCGCGCATTCATTGTGATGCGGTTGCGGTTGCTGTCCTCGACGGTCACCTCGTTGGCCTCCGCGTCCAGCGTCAGCTTTGCCCCGGCGGCATCCTCCAGCTCCACCGTGCCACGTGGGTCGATATTCAGCTCGGTGCCGGCCGGGTGCGCCAGCCGAAACCGCTCTTCGCCGGCGAGGTCATCGAACTGCAGCACATGGCCGGACGGCGTGCGGATGATGCGCGTGGTCGGCTCATCCAGCGCGGCTTCCTCCGGTGTGTCCGCTTCGCTCTGCCAGAAGACTCCGACCCAGATCGGCCGGTCGACATTGCCCTCCTCGAACTCGACCCAGAGCTGCGCCGAAATCTCAGGCACCATGAACAGACCCTGGTTGGCGAGTCCGCCGAACGGCAGACAGGGCAGCGCCCAACCCGTCTCCTGATCGCCCAGTACCGAGGGTACCCGCACCTTCAGCCGGCCCCGCTTCTCAGGATCGCGGTTGTCGCTGACGAAACCGCGATATTTGCCGTAGTAGCGCTGCTGTTCCTCGCGCGCGACCCGCTGGATCAACTCCTCCTCTTCCCTCATGTGGGCTCCGTCATCCCGCTAAGGCCAAACCCCGCAGGCTTGCGCTGCGCGCCAATACGCCGTTCGCTCCGCCTTGCATTCACAACACCCCCGCCAGCGGGTTGTCGGCGCTCGCCAGGTTGTCGCCATAGGCATTTCTCAGCAGACGAAAGTCGACGCGATAACCGTTGGCGTCGAATCTGTGGGTCGCGCTGTCGACGTAGTAGATACCGCTGTAGCGCTCGCCGACGCCGTCGACACCGACCGGCTCGCCGACGCGCAACACATGGCCGTAGAGCGACGCATCCAGCTCACCCTCGACGCGAATCTTCATCGACGCCTCGTTGGCGGCCTGCTGCGCGATTGCATTCATCTGGCCGTCGTCGCTGACACCGTGGCGCTGCGGCCGCCAGACGAAACTGTCGAGCCCGGAGTCGGTGCTGTCCGCCGGCTCGGTGCCCATCAGCGTCAGATTCGGACTCACCTCCACCGGCGGACTCTCGGCGCCCTGTTCGGCCGCGACCTGATAAGCGACACGGTCCGGCAGATGGCCGTCATCCTGCAGATTGAAGCTGATGCAGTTGCTGTCCGGACCGGCGTAGACCATGATGTTGCTCTGCGGCTCGGCGTCGAGACGCATCTCGCCGAAATAGAGTCCGCCTTCGCGCATGATGATCTCGAAGCCGTTGGCCTGCGCACGTCGCTGCAAAAAGCGCACGTCGGTGCCGTTCTGGTTGAGATCCTGCACCGTCTGCCCCTCGCTCGGCGGCACGGTCAGGCTGAGACCGTTGCGCTGCGCGATCTGGGCGGCGATCTGCGCGTCGGTGATCGGGCTATCCTCGCCCCAGCGCTGCTCGACGTGCAGCCGGTCCAGTTTCAACGAATCATCCTGGCAAGTGAGCGTCACGCGCGCACCGCCCGAGTCGGCCGGGTACTCGGAACGCACTTCGCGCACATAGCCGCGCATCACCTCCTCCGTCTCGTCGCCGAATCGCGCTTCGATCCTCACCGGAACCCAGGGGCGGAAGCGGTCATCGTCCTGCACCGCCCAGCTGCCGTCCTCGATACGCCGCGTCTCGAACACCAGCGTGGCGGTGGTCCACTGCTTGCGGTCGGTTTCGACCACCACCTCCAGCAACAACGGATAGAGCTCCTCGATCTCGACATTGTCGAGACTCACCAGACACTCGGCCGGTTGTCGTTTGGCAGCACTGAAGAGATCCAGCAGGCCCATGTCCGTCTACTCTCGCGCCTTGGGGATCAGAATGACCCTGCCCGCCATCGACGACTCCAGCAACAGCTGCCCGAACAGCACCTCCGGATTGGCGTCGACGATGCGCCACCAGAGGCGATCGTCGTTGTAGTAGTGGTGCGCGAGCCGATCGAGACGGTCCCCCACCTTCACTTCATGCTCCACCACACCGGTCGCGGCGCCGATGGGCCGGGCGCGCAGACCGCGAAAAACGGTTTCGCCCCGGCTATCCCCGGCAAACGGCAACGCGTCGCGATAGCGTGATTTCTTGCTCAGCATGCCACCTCCTCAGAACGACACCGATACCGAAGCCGAGACACCGGTCGCCAGATTGAGCGCCGCTCCGACCGTCTGCCTGATCTTCTCCACCTGATAGAAGGGGTTGTTGCCCTCGATCACCTGGAAGCTGAGCGTCACGTTGGCGCGATAGGGCACCAGATGTGGCAGATGCGCACTCTCCTCCACCTGCACGCTGGTGAGAAACACCGGCAGAATGTGGGTACCCCAGACCAGCAGCAGTACCGACGGATGCTCGTCACGCTGAAACGCCCGGCTACCGCCCAGGCCAAGGCTGGAGAGCATCTGCAGCCCGCCGGGACCCTGGGATTTGGGTTCCACCATGCTACGCAGGGTGTCCAGCTCCGGTTCGATCCCCAGCGTCACCGCGACCGCATGACCCGGCAGATTGGGATCGCCCATACGATCGGTGGCATCGAGCAGAATCTGCAAATTGAACTGTTCCGGCTCGACGCTGACCCCCTGCGCCACACGCGGGGTTTCGGTCGGCAGCGCGAAATCGTAACCGCCGCGCGTCCCCGGCGCGTTGCCGCGGGTGATGCTGATGGTGCGGGTGCGCGACAATGTCTGCGGATTGAATTCGAACTGCAGCATCAGCGGCGGCAGCGACAGACCGTACTCGAGCAGTACCCCTTTGGTCAGATTAATCAACATAGGACACTCCCGTCGCGCGCGTGGGCTGCTGCGCAGCATTCACGATCTGCTTTTCTATGGCGCGGCAGATCCTGCGCGCGATCACATCATTGGTCTCGCCGCCGTGAAGCCGAATTTGGCCTATGTCGAGCCTTGGCAATAGGCCGTCGAATGCGGGTGCCGTGCATGACAGCAGGCGCAGCGTCTGCCGCGCGATGGCCTCCGCGCGGGATTCGAAGCCGGCCGGCAGCCGCAGGTCGAAGCGATCGATGCTCATGCGCCCGATGCCGTTCACAGCAGTGCCTCCGGCAGATGTGCGGCCAGTGGGCCAAGGTCGCTCGGATTGAGCTGCACACGGTCCTTGGCCAGCTCACGCCAGACCGCGATGGCGATATGGCTCATGTCGATCGCCCGCCGATCGCCGGCTGCCAGATAGGCGGCATGCAGACCCGCATTGCGGATATTGCCGCCAGTCAGATTGACCGCCCGCGCGAGGAAGGGAATATCCAGATCATCAGCCAGCGGCGCACGCTGCGGCAACATCCGACGCCAGAGTTCGGCACGGGCCTGCGCATCGGGGCGCGGAAATTCGACCACCATCTGAAAACGGCGGCTGAACGCCTTATCGATCTGACTGCGCAGATTGGTGGTCAGGATGCAGGGCCCCTGATGCTCCTCGATGCGCGCCAGCAGGTAACTCACCTCCATGTTGGCGTAGCGATCGCGCGCCTCCTTGATCTCGCCCCGCTTGCTCATCAGCGCGTCCACTTCGTCGAACTGCAGCACCATCGGCTGGCCGTGTGCGGCATCGAACAACCGACCCAGGTTCTTCTCCGTCTCACCGATGTATTTGCTCACCAAACGCGCCAGATCGACCCGGAAGAGCGGCCAACCCAACTCTGTCGCTAGCACGATCGCAGCGAAGGTTTTGCCGGTCCCGGAGGGGCCACTGAAGAGCGCCACGGGGCCGCCCACGGGTCTGCCGCCCCACTCGTCGACCACACGTTCGCGATGGCGCAGCCACAGCAGGAATTCGCGCAGCATCCGCGCGCGATCGGTGGGCAGCACCAGTTCATCCCAATCCGCACGCTGCCTGACCCGTACCGCACCGGGTGGCGTCTGCTCCGGCAGCGGCCAATCCATCAGCCGTGCCAGCATCGCCGGCTCCGGACGCAGCGGCGAAAATGCACTGTTCGATTCCACGGCGACCAGTTTGCGCGCCACCAGTGCACCATCGGCGGCGATCAGCCCGCGCAGCGACGCCAGCTCGCTGTCGTCGAACGCCAACAGCAGGCTGAGCAGCGCCGGCGTGGCGAAAGTTTGCGCTGAACCGCTCTGCAACTCCTGGTAGATCCAGCCGACCCGCGGCCGGGTTTCGGCGGCGTAGACCGCAGCCAGCAGGTCGAGCGCGAGCGGAGGCAGATCCTCTACCGGCAGCCGCCGCCAGGGACTCTGCTCGCTGTTACGCAGCCGTTCGAGCCGCGCCTGCAGCTGCTGCAACCGTTCGATCTGTTCACCGGCAGGTTCCGCGCCGCGCTGCGACGACAACAGGCACTGCGCCAGCAGTTCCACGCGCTCCCACTCCAACTCGAGCGTCGGCGGCGCGATCGCGTTCAGTGGCACGCTCATGGCATCCCCCTGAAGCGGCTCAACAGCAACGGATTGCTGCGTAGCTCGATCTCCGCTCCGCCCGGCTGTGGCGTGATCCGCCGCACCGCGTAAAGAAGCCCCTGCGCCGCGCTCTCGCCCGGCGGTATGGTCACCGGTGAACTTACCTGCAACGGAAACGGCGGCGCGATGTGCGGAATGTTCTCAGGGTCGATCAGATCGTTGAACGGTGTCGCGGGGATCGGCACCCCGACCCGGCGCCAGCCGCTGCTGTCCCAGAGTTCCCATACCAGTTCGACGCTGACAGAGTTGTCGCCCGCCAGCCAGACGAATGGTGTGAACGCTTCGGCCTCTTCGATGCTGAGACTGTGCGCGCACTCGCCCTGATGCAGCCAACAGAGCTGCGGCAGCCAGCGCGGATTGCTGGTATCGATCCGCTGCAGTGTGACCGGAGGCCCCTGGATGGCGCCGTTGAACTGCTGGAAACGCCCGGCCCGGCCGGCACGGGCCTGGCTGCCGATCGCGCCGACCAGTGAAGGCTCGATACGCCGTGACGAGGGCATTATCAATGCCAGCGCCATCTCGTAGACCACCGAGGGATGGTAGGTGGCATCGCCCTGGGTCGACCAGATCTGATTGATCTGTTCATCGCTCGCCGGCGTGAACACCGCCTGCATGCGGATCTGTTCGCTGCCGAGCGTCAGCGTGTCGAGCACCGGCTGCTCGCGGAAAACGCGAATCACCTCGCCCAGCATACGCAGATCGTTCTCGCCCGCCGGCACATCGTCCTCATCTATCCCGAAGGTGGAGATCAAGCAGAAGAGCCGCACCCGCCAGGGGTCGTTGGGATGCGGCGCCGACTCGAATCCGCTGGGTTCGATGCGGTAGAAGAAAAGATTGATGCGTTGCGCATCCTCCTCGCTGGCCACCGCCGCCGGCGGACCCATGGTGACAGTGATGCCGTTGCCCGCCGCATTCACGCCCAGACGGACGAAGTCGTAGATCGAATTGCAGGCGATCGAGAGTGACGACTCCGGCAGCGCCATCTCACAGGCTCCTTAAAAAGTTGCGGCTGGCGATATTGCGGTCGCCGGTCGCTGGCGCCCGCTTCGCAGGCGAAGCCGCCCCCTCGACGATGACGTTGACGACACCGATCTGCAGATGAGCGCCGTGCGTACTCGAAGCAGGCTCGCGCTGAACAACCTCAGGCCTCTGCGCTGGCGGCCGCTCGACACTCGCTGACGGAACATCGACGGTGCGAACTCTGACTTCCTGCGCGATTACGCTGTCGCGCGGCGCGGGAGGATCAGCCGCATGCGACTGCGCCTGGTTCTCCTGTGGATACGCTGCGCCCGCGCTGCCCGTCGGCATCGACTCAGCAGCGGACGGCGTCAACGCTCTTTCAGCAGCCACCGGCGCCTGCGAAGGAGCGCTCCGGCGAAGATCGGGGGCAGAGCTGCCCGTCACGACCTGGTCGCCTGCGAACGACGATGGCGAATCGCTCTCCAGGGTCGGCTGTGCTGGCCGGTGCGGCACCGTCAGCGATACCGTGACGACGGATTCGGCAGCCTCGCGCCGGGCAACCGGCGCGGCTTCTTCCACCACGAATGGCGCGGAGACCGGGGGTACCGAATCCGCTGCCGACGACTGCCCCGATGACGGTGTTCGGTCGGCTGCGGATGCGGCGACAGGTACAACTCCCGCCGCCGGGACAGGTTCGGCCGGATGGTCGGCACTGTGCAACTGGACGGCGCTATCCATCTCGATCCCCGGCCGATGGTCCGCAAACGACGGTGCCCCTGCCACTCCAGCCTTGACGGCTGTTACCGGCTCCGCGGGCGGGGTATCAGCCACAGCTTCGTTCCAGGGTTTGGGCTGCGGGGCCACCTCGGCGCGCTCCCGCGTTCTGCCGATCCGGGTCCTGCTGTCCGCGATGATCTCCGAGAAATAGCCCATGTCGTCAACCTTCGATGAACCGTTCCGCGCTCCGCATGCCACGGGTGCGATCGATCAGTGCCAGATAGGTGTGTCTGCGACTGCGTGGCAGCGCCAGAATCTCAGCCTCGCCCCAGTGATAGTGCAGCGCCAGCCGATGGATTTCGGAGAACAGTTCGCCGGTTGGCCGCTGCATACTGGCGTAGGGTGTGGCCGTCACGCGATTCTGTTGTTGACAGACGGGGCAATCTGCGAGCAGTTCGGTCGCCACTTCCGGCGCCATCGCTTCCACCTGTGACTCGATCAGTGCGATCAGCCCGGCATCCAGCGATTCGGGTGCAACTTCCGCACCGCTGTCGGCATGGCGAATCAATCTGCTCAGCAGCGTTCTGAGTGCCTCGTCATCGTCCTCGACCCGTGCCACCAGCTCCTGATCGCTGCCGCTCGGCACCCGCACCCGCAACCGCCCCAGCGCGCTTTCGATCACCTTCTCCGGATAACCTTCGCCGGCCGCTTTGACCGGCAGTTCGGAGTGGCGCAGAGGAATGTCAAAAGGTTCGCCGCAGCTTCCGCATTTGGCGCTGAGCCAACTCAACGAATCGTCGATATGGATGGCAAGACGCCGCATCAGGAACTGGCGATCGCCGACACTGAGGCGGCCGATCAGGCCGGCGTTCGGCTCGCACCCCGCTATCCGCTGCAGCGCACGGAGCAGTACCGCACTCACCCGCGCCGGATGGCTGGTTGCCTGCAGTGCGTTTTCGCTCAACTCCAGTTCGAGTTCGCCGGTTACGGCACGAAAGCTGTAATCGCGCCGCCGTTCACCGTCGATGATCAGACCGCCGGGGAGCTGCACCGCCTACTCCGATCAGGATTCCGTCGGCTCGGTTACCGAGGTGTCGCGCTCCCACCCCTCGTGCTGCAGCGTCAGGGTCTGAATCCCCACCGCATTCATCGTCCCGGCATCAAACTCGGGCAACGCCTGGTACTCCGAGACCCAGGCACGATAGAGGCGATAGGAGATGGCGATGCGCCCCTGCAGATTGAGCACATTGAGCACGATGTCCTTGCGGTAGTTGACCAGCGACATTGCCGCGTTGCCCTGGATATTGTTGACCAGATTGGCCCAGTTCTCGAACACCGGATCGTGGGTCAATCCCTGTTCAAGCGTCACCGGCTCGTAGCTGGTGCCGCCGGGCATCACCCGCTCGTGCGCCGGATCGCCCGCAGAACGCCATTTGACCGCTTCGGTACTCTTTTTCAACATGCTCATCTTTTTCAGTCCGGCAACCGGCGTACCGTCGATCACCACCTGGAACATGAAGGTTCGGTAGGGATCGCTGCGATGGGCGTTGACGGGAAATAGTGGAGCTGCCATGAGTTTTCCTCCTGAATTCCTGTGCTGTTGGGGCGTCTGCAGCCGTTACTGCTGAGCCACCTTTTGCTGAATCCGCACGATCACGAACTCGGCGGGTTTCAGCGGCGCGAAGCCGACGATGACGATCACCTGGCCACGATCGATATCGCCCTGGGTCATGGTGTCACCAAGACCGCATCGCACGAAATAGGCTTCGTTGGCGGTGGCCCCCTGGAAGGCGCCGGCGCGGAACAATCCGTTCATGAAAGATCCGATATTGCTGCGCAACGCACCCCACAACGGCTCGTCATTGGGTTCGAACACCGACCACTGAATGCCGTTGAATATGCTCTGTTCGATGAAGATCGCGGTACGGCGCACGGGCACGTAACGCCACTCCGGATCGGCCTTGGTCGCCAGGGTGCGACTGCCCCAGACCACCGCGCCGTAGTTGGGCATACTGCGGTAGCAGTTGACGCCTAGCGGGTTGAGCTGATCCTGCTCCAGCTCCTCGACCTTGTAGGCGAGCGCGGCCGCGCCATTGATGCGCGCCTCGACGCCGGCCGGCGCCTTCCAGACGCCACGACGTCCGTCTGTCTTGGCCCAGATGCCCGCGGCGAAAGCGGAAGGCGCAACACTGAGCGTAGTACTGGCGTTGGGATTGGTATCTGCGTTGTAGAAAGGGTTGGCAACGTCCACCCAGGGGTAGTAGAGCACGCTGTAGGTGGAGGTCGGCAGGCCGAGCTGGGCAACCGTGGCGGCTTGGGTCAGTTCAAGCCCTTTCGGTGGATCGACGATCAACATCCTGTTGGCCATGCGTTCGCAGTGCGCCAGACTTTCGTCGATGATCGCGTGCGGCCCGCTCTGCGGCCAGGCTTGGCCGGGCAGCAGCAGAATACTGACATCGCGCACCTTGCGCAGCACGTTGCCGTAGAATGCATTGTAGTCGTTGGCGGTGGGCGGATTGGCGCCGCCTCCCAAGAGCTGTTCGCCCTGCGCCAATGTGCCCAGGGTGACCAGCGGCATTACCGCGGCCGTCCCCTGCTCCTGCTGTCGACCGGGCGTCAGCAACGGTGTATCCGCCGCGTTCAACCCCAACAGATCGGCCAACGCGCCATCGGTCACGGCGAGACCGGACTGCCTGATGGCGCTGCTGCCAGAGCGCAGTACGAACTGACGCGAGCTGTTGTAGCTGCAGCTGAAATCCTTGTACGAACCGATACGCGCGTCGACCGCGCGCACCGCGTTCTGAATCGCTAGCGCGACGCGCTGCCCGTCCGCCGCATTGGTGCCGGCGAGCGTGAGCGTGGTGAGATCGAGCGTTATGGTGATGTCGCCCAGGTTGTCGATATTGAGCGTCAGACTGGTGTCGGAGAGACTGGGCAAACCGCTGACACCACTGCTGAAGAGGGTTCCGGTGCTAGCCAGCGCGGCGCCTGTAAGAGTCGCGGTCTGTGCCGCATCCAGCCGCAGCAGCGTCGCCAGGGTACCGTCATAGACCACGACGGAGGCGGTGGAGTCATCTTCCGGTGTGGTCAGGCTGAAGCGGTTGGAGGGTGCATCGTAACTGCATCCGAAACCCTGGTAGGCGGCAGCTGTGCCCAGCGCCCGCACCCGGGTCTGGATCTCGGTGGCCACCGCGGCCGCATCGACGTCGATATCGGCACCCGCCAGCGTGATGGCAGCGGGATCGAGCGTTATCTGCTCGGCACCCTGCCCGTTGATGTTGAGCGTCAAAATCATCGGCGCCGAGAGCCCTGCGCTGAGATGTCCCGCCGTCTCCGGCAGCGCGCCACCGCTCAGTGTCGCCGACTGATACTGTTCGCTGCTGCCGCCAATCTCGGCGGCGGCGCCAAGCGCCAGTTCTATCAACGCCGAATTGCCGTTGACGCGGGTGAGCGCATAGTTGTCGTCTCCCTCAACCATGGTCAGATCCGCAAACAACTCGTCGCGGACGAAGGCGCCATCTTTGCGGTGGCCGACCAAAAGATCGAATGTCAGCGCGTCCCGGTCGGCCTTGACGATCTGCACATAGAGATCGTTGCCCCAATCACCCACGCTGCTGGCGCTGATCCGCAGTACCGGGTCGGCGGTATCGCCCGCACCGGCCACGCCCTCGCCGTTGACGTTGAGTGCAGCGCGGCTGGAGCCGTCGCCCACCAGGCGACATATGTAGGCCGCACCGCCCCCATTCAGATAAAAGGCCTGCACGGCCATCCCCATCGCATCCTGCTCATCGGCGACCCTGCCGTAGGCACTGACATAGTCGTCGAATTTGCCTATCAGTACCGCCTGCCCGGCCGGGCCGCGATTGGCCGCCCCTACAAATGCCGCCACCGAAGTGGAAACCCCCTCTATCGGCTTGGCGCCACTGGGTATCTCTTCGATGTAGACGCCAGGATGCAGATAACTTGCCATTTTCTCCTCCAATGAAAAAAGATCGGTTCAAGAATCAGACTGCGGGTGACTCGATAGAGACTCCCCCGGCTCTCTGTTACGACAAACAGTTCATGGGCAGATGGCGACGCTTACGGCGAAGCGTCGAATCATGCCTCCTGACAAACGGTATCGAGATCGGTGCGCTGGTCGCTGAAATGCGCCGACGACCGGTGAGGTGAAGTCGTGACGGCGGTGACCGGAAATGGATGTTGAGATGAGTGGGTGATCTGGCTTGGCCAGCGGTGGCAATCCAGCCAGGGGGATAAAAAAAAGGCCACGTCGATCACGCAGCCTCATCCCGATATCCTCCCCGGTATCCGTTGCCATATACATATCCGTTACGCGTCCTGTCACAGCAGCCAGCAACCTATCCTTTGAGTATCGAAGCTCCCTCTCTCTAGTAACGAAATATAGTAGACGGGCATCAGCTTACAAGAAGCCGATGAGGGCAATAATGATAACGGATTGGCAAAACGTCGAGACGCCGTTTCTATGCCGGCTCTTTATCGGACCAGACTGCGAACTCGTTACCGCCCGGCTCGGTGAAGTGGAACCGCCAGCCGCCGGGAAATGCGAAGACAGGCTTGACAACGACACCACCCGCAGCTTCGATCTTCCGCCTGGTCGCCTGCAGATCGCCGCTGTAGAAGACGATCAGCGCGCAGCCCGATTCACTGCGCGAACAGAGGTCGGCACGGTAGAAACCGCCGTCGACACCCTGATCGGAAAACGCCATATAGTCAGGCCCGTACATCTCGAAACGCCAGGCGAAAGCGCGCTCGAAAAATGTTCTGGTCCGCACCAGGTGGGCCGAGGGCAACTCGATATAGTCGATCTTCTCGTGATGTTTCACCGCTTGCTCGACGCTATCGTCTCGCGCCATATCTATCGCTCCATCGTGGCCAGTTTCACACCCAGCGCGACGAACAGCGCGGCGAAAGAGCGCTGTACCCCGGCGACGACACCTGGCGAGTTGACAATGTGGTGTCTGACCGCATCGGCGAACAGACCGTAGCAAAGGAATACGATCAGCGTCATCAACATGAAGAGTCCACCCAGAAGCGTCATATACAGACCCGGTGCCGCCTCCCCACCGGGTACGAACTGCGGCAGGAAAGCAAGAAAGAATATCGAGAGTTTCGGGTTCAGGATATTGATCAGGAAGGCCGTCACTCCGATCTTCAGCGGGCGCTCCGCGGTCGCCCGCCCTCGCAACGAAATCTCACCCGCATCGCGCCACATGCCCCAAGCCAGATAAGCCAGGTAGAGCACTCCGAGATATTTCAGTGTCTGAAACGCCAGGCTGCTGGCATGCAGTATCGCTGCCAAGCCGAGGATCGAGGCGAGCAGGTGGGGCAGTATTCCCGCGGTGCAGCCGATGGCCGCGGCCACGCTGGCCACTCTGCCGCGCGTCAAACCGATCGAGACGGTATAGAGAACGCCGGTGCCAGGCAGAAGTACGACAATCAGCGAAGTGACAAAAAACTCCATTCAGGCAGACCCTCGACAGTTGGGACAACTTGCAGCCGACCAGGCTTAGCCCCGGCATCCATGATACACCGCCGGTGACGTCCCGACCCGCTGGCCCGCTGATCGATTGCGTGCATGAGGTACTCCGACATCTCTGCCCTCAGCCTGTTGTTCGAGTGGTATCGCGCCGCCGGGGTGCCAATCATGGGCGCTCGAATGCCGCTCTCGCCCGTTCCACACGCTCTCTGGAAACGCAGGCGTGAACATGATCGTTTACCAGCCCCATCGCCTGCATGAACGCGTATACAGTGGTCGGACCGACGAATTTCCAACCCCGTTTCTTCAGCGCTTTCGACAAAGCGACGGATTCATCGCTCTTAGACCTGCTCTGCGGTTCAGCCAGGCCATCGGGATCGGGTTCGTAACGCCAGAAAAAGGCCGCCAGGGAGCCCTCCTGCTCGACCAACTCCTGAGCACGTTTGGCGTTGTTGATCACCGCTTCGATCTTCCCACGGTGGCGAACGATGCCCTCGTTCTGCAACAGACGGTCGACATCCAACGTCGAGTAGCGCGCCACTTCGTGAAAGTCGAACGCCTTGAACGCAGTGCGAAAATTCTCACGTTTGGCAAGAATCGTACGCCAGCTCAGCCCGGACTGAAAACTCTCCAGACACAGCTTCTCGAACAGACGCCTGTCGTCATCGACAGGATAGCCCCACTCGTTGTCATGATAGTCAAAGAACTCCGGCGCAGCGGCGCACCAGGCACATCGCGGCTTGCCGTCAGGTCCGTTAACAGTCTTACTCATCAGCGCTCATCCTCAGGTTCAAGTTTCAACGAAGCGGTTGCCTCTCAGGTCGCGGATTCCGCTCTGTCTCCACTGCTCGCAGTTGCAGACTCGACCGCCATCAACGCAATCGCTGATCGTCGACCACGACTCGATAGGTCGTGAACTGTTCGCCGAGCATCCTGTTCGGAAATACCGTTTTGGAAATCTTCTTCAGAAACCGATACTCGGGTCTTGTCCGGTAGAGATGGATATCGATCTCGTCATGGCCCAACTCTTTGGCCCAATCCATCAAATCACGGAATATCCGTCGCCCCAGCCCCCAGCATCCGTCATCGATAACAATGGCAACTTCATGGGCACTACTCGCCTCCTGGATGCCGCACCAGCCGACCAGTCGGCCGTCTCGAAGAATCGCCCGGACTCTGCACCCCTTGGCGCCGTCCACTTCGATTTTGTCGTCGATCCAGCGTGCGATGGAGGCGTCGTCGAACAGGGCATGAACAAACAGATGCTTGCGGATCCGTTGTTTGTTGAGCAGATGGCGCAGCTCACCCGGATCCACCTCCGACAATTTCAGGTAGCGCAGCTCGCTCATTCCGACAAGCCACCTGTTACTCCTTGGTCGGGTTCCGGCACCGACGACCAGGCAGCCGACCTTCGGGCAGTGAACCCGGCAGAGATCAAATCAGCGGATACGATAACCGGCATGGCACCCGACACAGGCTGAGGTGATGCCCGAGAGAGCCTTGTAGCTCTCCTGAAGTTCCCCCTCGCAATAGCTGCTGAAACCGACACGACCCAACCGTGGCGGCGCCTCATTTGCCGGCATCCCAATAGGTTGCCTCGATCTTGTTGCCATCGAGGTCTCTGACGAAGCAGCCGTAGTAGGCATCCCCGTAATCCGGTCTGGGACCAGGGGCACCCTCATCCACTCCGCCCCGAGCGAGCGCGGCATCGTAGAAGGCATCAACCGCCGCTTTGGAATCGGCGATAAAACCGATATGGGAGCCGTTTCCAACCGTGGCGGGTTCGTTGTCGAAAGGGGTCTGCACCCAGAATTCCGGAAACTTCTTGCCATAGGCCACCGCGCCCGGGTGGCTCATGATCTGCCGGCACCCGAGCGTGGACATCAGGTTGTCGTAAAAATCGACCGCCCGCTCGAAATCATTGGTACCGACCGAAATGTGTGAAATTATACTCTGATTCTCCATTACCATCGTCGCTCCTCACTCTTGCGCCGCCTGAACAAAGCCCTTCGCGTGCCAACTGTTATAGTCTATTTCCAATGCTCTCGCCCGCCGCTGGAACAATCCTCCAGCGACTCGCCGGCGCTGCCCGACACCTCTCTTTCGGGCTCAATGCCGGCCGCGCCCGGCCGACAGGGCGACGACTTTATTGGTGACAATCATTATCAACAAAACGGAAGCGCCAAACAGGTAGAGACCGTAATGAACCTGGATGCTCGCAATCGCCCCGAGTTTGACGGTCACGATCAGAACCGCAACGACCATCACATCCAGCATTGCCCAGCGGCCATAATCGTGCATGAGATGGAGATATCTTCTGTAGCTGGAGTTATCTTTACCATTCACCGCAAGTAACTTGAACAACACGGCTATTTTCATCAGCGGCAGAAGAATGCTGAACCCCGCCACCACCACGAACAGCAGCACCTGGCCGCTACGCAAAAGCTCCAAAACACCCGAAACTATAGAGAATGAGCTGCTTACGACGACGAATTTGCTGAGCGTTATCAGCGGCAGAAACAGACCCGGCAGCAACAACAGAATCGCCAGCACCAGCAGCCATCGCAACCATAAAGCCTTGTCCCGGGGAATTATCACGGGCCGATCGTCAGCTGTTGTTTCGTCATTCATGCTGCATGTAGATATCCGTCGAACGTAGCTCCATGAATATTTTCGGGTTGGCGATATTCTCGAAGCCGAAACGCCGATAAAGCCCATGCGCGTCTTCCGTTACCAGCAATATTCGGCGCAGACCCTGCATCTCGGGAAGTTCGAGAATATATTTTACCAGCCATTTTCCCAGACCCTTGCCGCGATGGTCTTCAAGAATGAAAAGATCCGCCATATAGGCGAAAGTAGCCTTGTCTGTAATCAGCCGTGCGAAACCCACCTGCTCGTCCCCGGTCGTCAAAACACCGACGCACAACGAATTCTCAATCGATGAAACCAGGAGATCCCTTGGAATATTTCTGGCCCAATATGAACCGGAGATGAAGTCATGGATTACAGAGAGATCCATGTCGTTCCTGTCTGTGCTGATTCGATACCCTGTTACCAATTTCAGATCCTCCCAGTATTAGGGCCTGTTCCGGTATATGTTTCGTTACTACACCGCCGATCCCTTGTCGACGCTTCCAGCCGGCTTAGGCTTATCGGTAATCAGGCTCCCAAAAAAACACAGCATTGGCAACTGAGTGCCGCCCCACCTGCGTTAACTCGGATGGAAAGCCACCTGCCAAACGATTTCGCTCGTGTTGGAGTCCGGCGCAGATCGAATTCCTGCACCAGTGGTGCTTCAATCGGAAGAAATACAGGACACAGCGTTGCTATTTGCACTGGATGTACAGTATACATACCGTCGTACGTCGGTCCCCAATATTGACCACCGGCCATGCCACCAGGACTGTTTCCGAATCTCCCGCGCTGAAAGAGCGAACTTCAGCAATCCTTGCAATCGCCGATATCTTACACGTTCCGGATACCCGCTCGAGGCATCGAAATGATCAAAAAATATATCCTCATCATCGCAGTACTGGCCCCCGTTCTTTTGACGGCAAACGGCTGTACCACGGCAGTGGTCGCCGGCGCGGCCGCGGCCGGCGGGTACATCGCGCACGATAAGGGCTACCGGGTTCGCAATCCGGTTACAAAATCCGATAGCAGCAGCGAGGAAAAGAGCGAGTAAAAAAATTGCCGGCAATTCCGGCAATTTCTCCGAAAACCTTCTCTGCAGATCTGGCGATCCTTTCGGAGATATTCCGGGCACTGTGACAGGCGCACCACTGCCACAGTGATGAATCGATTTACGTTACGCACTGTCGCACCCAGCCTATACAAACCAGGCCAAGGCCCGTCACTGTCAGGATTGTCGGCCCGGGTACTGGTACGGCGGTAATCACGCGAGTCCGGTCACCCCGCTCGGTCGCCAACATACCGGCTCCAGGTCGGTTGCATGATAGAAGCTGGCACCCATCGTCGTCGATTCCCATTCCGCAATTTCCTTCAAGACCGCTGCCGGAATGGAGAGCTACCGGGGAAAAACCGTATCCTGTTTACGCATGCAGGAATATGACCGGAGCGAGCCGAACTCACCATCCAGCCAGGTTCCCGAGACAGATCTGACAGTCCTGGTGCGCGAAAAACACCACCTGAGGATCATGGCCGCGCTGGACAATATGACAGGACCGGTGCGGCATCAGCAACCGGTTTTTTCTCGGCATCCCGCCTCACGTTCGGATTCCTTGCCTTACACAGTTTACCGGTAGGTAAATGATATCTCCCTTTTCGACCGTCATTTCATATATTCGAAGCGAACTTCGCGCAACCCGGAGCGTTTGAAACCCCATATTCATCGCAACCGATATAAAAAAAACAGGGCAATCGGTGGTAAGATAAGCGTAATAACTCAACTAAGAATAATTGCAACATCGGAGCAGGAGGGAACTTGCGTGATAGTCACCGGCAAATTCGTCTCCCTGTGCCCTTCCCAGATCACCCCGGCATCATCAGTTCCCCCTCTCCTGCTCGCCTGCCTGCTCGGTCTCTCTCCCCTAGCGAGCACCTCAGCACGAGCCGAAACCAGCGGCGACAGATTGCTGGAGGAGGACTATTTCAACGAACTCCCGGTCGTGCTTTCGGTAACCCGGCTGCGTCAGTCGCAGGCGGATACTCCCGCCAGTGTCAACGTGCTCGATCGGGAGTTCATCCGCGCCACCGGCGCTTCAGACATACCCAGTCTGCTGCGATACGTACCCGGCTTTCAGGTGGCCTATATCCTCGGTACCCAGGCCACGGTTACCGCGCACGGAAGGGCCGACGACTACGCCCGCGACATGCAGGTAACCATCGACGGCCGATCGATCTATGACCCGGTTTTCGGCGGTGTCTCCTGGCAGGATATAAAGCTCGATCTCGACGACATCCAACAGATCGAGGTGGTACGCGGGCCAAGCGCGCCAAGCCACGGATCAAACGCCTTCGCCGGCGCCATCAACATCACCACTCGACACCCCGCCCAGCAACAGGGATGGCAGTTGACGGCGAGCAGCGGCACCGGCAGAAACAACGATCAGCACATCCGCTACTCGGACAATACTGGCAAACTGGATTTTCGTATCAATGCAAGTCTGTCGGAGGCCGGTGGTTTCGACACACGCTCGGATAACGAGAATTCGCGTGCTGTAAGTTTCAGGGGCAACTACTCCATCGATCTCAGAAACAGCATGGAGTTGCAACTAGGCTACGCCGGCGGCCCACGCGAAGCAGGGTTCGTTGGCAGCGCCGCGCAGCCCTCCGAGAAGGTCTACCATATCAACCACTATCAACAGCTGGAGTGGCATCGGCAGCTCTCGGCTGGCGAGGAGTTGACGCTAAAGGCCTACCACAACTATCAGAAGAAGGACGACCATTTCGAAGCCGATTTTCCCGCGCCGCTGGGAACCCTGGCCGCCGGTTACGGCTTCTCCTCCGACCGATACGACCTGGAGTTGCAGCACTCGATGCAGCATGGCGACGGATTTCGCCTTGCTTCGGGTATTGGCGGACGTTACGAACGCGCCGAGAGCGTGTGGCTGTTCGGCCGGGAAGAGCCCTCCAGGCGGCAGCTGCGAGCCTTCTCGAATGCCGAGTGGAGGCCGATCGAGAGCCTGGTGCTGAACGCCGGCCTGATGGTCGAAGCCTACAGCGGCAAGAAGACACTGTTCTCACCACGACTGGCGCTCAATCACCACCTCAACGGTTCAAACACGCTGAGATTCTCCGCCTCGCGCGCCTACCGTCTGCCGACACTGCTGGAAGACCATGCCAATGTGCTGATTTACAAAAAAGATGGCATGGTCCCGATCGACTATAACTTTCTCACGCTTGAAGAGCTTGAGCCGGAAGATATCACCGCATTCGAAGTCGGCTACCTGGGACGCTACACGCCACTCAGCACATCGCTGGATATCCGCCTGTTCCATGAGCGCATCAGAAACGTCATTCCGCGCATCAAGGATTTTGGAATTCTCGGCCCCGGCTTCATCCCTCACCCCAGTGCGCCCGGCGCGCTGAGCTATGTCAACGACGGCGGGATCGACATCAGCGGATTGGAGCTGAATCTTAAGTTCAGACCGCTGCCCGAAAGCATGATCCAATTCGGCTACAGCCTGGCCAATGCCCGAGGCAAGCAGCTCAAGCTCATACTCGCGGATGGCTCGGAGGAGTTCACGGACCTGCGCGAGAGTGTGCCGCAGCAGGCTTTCAGCCTGCTTGCCAGTTACCGATTCCCCAGCGGCATCGAGCTGAGTGGCGGATTCCAGTACGTGGATCCCATGCAGTGGCTTGGGGGCGGCGATGCAGTCCCCGCCACCCGCCGTCTGGATCTGCGTATCGGCAAGCGTTTTCACCTGCCCGGCAGCGAAATCGATCTGGAACTTGTCGCCCGCAATATCGACGGCGACGACGTCGAGTTCACCAACGCGCCAAAGGCAGTACCGCCCCGCATCAACAACGCCGAAGATAGCGTGATGTTGCGCGTCAGGGCCAGCTTCTATTAGGGACGCGTTGCACTTTCGCTGGTGCACCACAAGACCACCACACTGCGTGCGCCCTCGACCCCGATATCCCTGCGCTAACCGGAGTTTCCCGCCCGGCTCCGGAAAAGGTGCTCAGATCGCATTCGCAACTGCGGTTGCAGTCTCCTCGATCAGCCGCTCGATCGACGCCGGCGTCGTATCCCAGCTGCACATGAAGCGTGCGCCGCCAACGCCGATGAAAGTATAGAAGTGCCAACCTCGCTGTCGCAGTTCGGCCAGCGCGGCTTCCGGCATCGATACGAAGAGTGAATTGATCTGGCGCGGAAACATGATCCGCACACCGGGAATCCCTCGCAGCCCACGCTCGAGCGCGGCTGCCGAATCGTTGGCGTGGCGCGCGTTCTCGAGCCAGCTGCCATCTTCCAGCATCGCGATCCACGGCGCTGAAATGAAGCGCATCTTCGAAGCCAGCTGCCCCGCCTGCTTGCAGCGCCACTCGAAATCCTCAGCCAGCGCGCGATTGAAAAAGATCACCGCATCGCCAACCGCCATGCCGTTCTTGGTGCCGCCGAAACAGAGGAGATCCACGCCACAGTCGACCGTGATCTCCCTCGGCGTGCAGCCGAGGGCGGCAACCGCGTTGGCGAATCGCGCGCCATCCATGTGTAGCCGCAGCCCGTTTTCACGCGCGGCAGTGCCGATTTGCCTTAGCTCGTCAATCGTATAGAGCGTCCCAAGTTCGGTCGCCTGGGTGATCGTAACCACTTTGGGCTTGGGATAATGAAGATCGGTTCGTTTCCGCGCGACAGCCGTTATTGCCTCCGGTGTCAGCTTGCCGTGGACACCGGCCGCCGTCAGCAGTTTGGCACCGTTCGAGAAGAACTCCGGCGCGCCGCACTCGTCGGGCTCCACGTGGGCGGTCTCGTGGCAGATGATGCCGTGGTAGGAGCTACACAGCGAAGCCAGCGCCAAAGCGTTGCCGGCGGTACCGTTGAAGACGAAAAAGATTTCGCAGTCACTGTCGAAAAGCTCGCGCAGGCGATCCGCCGCGCGCGCGGTCCAGGGATCGTCACCATAGGCTTGCGCGTGCCCCAGATTGGCCTGCGCCATCGCCCGCCATGCCGAATCGCAGATACCTGCGTAGTTGTCGCTGGCGAACTGCTCGCTCTTCTCAGCCATAAGCGCTCCTTTGCGATATCGGGGCGAGTGATTGAAGGTCCAACCCTGTCCGACTAATCAGAATTTTATTCCTCTTAAAAATCAATCAGATGGCGTCATAAACGATGCTTTCTGAAGCGTGATTGATGCTCCATTATGTGATACAGTTCACATTTTCGCGAGTCCACCAACCCTCCCATGACCATTCCGGGCGCAAATCAGCATTTACCTACACCGGGGCTCGAGGCATCTCTGCTAGACTCGCGAACAACCAGACGATCGCAGAATCGATCAAGATAACAATATACGCGCTGCTGGAGAGTGCCGGGATGAATCTGATGAAAACCAAGCTGTACGCCGCCTGCCTGATTGCCGGAGGCCTGTCGGCCCTGACCGGCACGGTACAGGCCTTCACGATTCAGTTTGACTACAGCTATGACGGTGGATTTTTCGCCGATGCCCAGCGCAAAAGTCTGCTGGAGAGCGCCGGCAGCTACTTCGAAAGCAGAATCAACGATGATCTCAACGCAATCACCTCCACGGCCGGACCCGCGGGCAACAATTTCAAAGCGATATTCAACCGCCCGGATACCGGCGCGGAGCTCACGCTCAACCGCTATAGCGTGGCTGCCGACACCATCGTCGTTTTCGCAGGTGGCCGCAATATCAGCGCGCTCGGTTTGGGTGGACCCGGCGGTTACAGTTTCAGCAGCTCCCCAGCCGACCAGGTTTTCATCGATAACGCCACGACCCGCGGCGAAAGCGGCCCCACCTCCGGCCCGACCGCTACCGATTTCGCTCCCTGGGGCGGCGCCATCACCTTCGACTCGAACAGCAGCTGGTATTTCGACGACAACCCCATCACGGACGAGATTTTCAGCGGATTCGACTTCTACTCCGTGGCGCTGCACGAAATCGCACATGTCCTGGGATTCGGTACCGTAGACTCCTGGAACAACCAGGTAAGCGGTGGCAGTTTCATCGGCGACAATGCAAGCTCGCTGTTCGGCGGGCCGGTACCGCTGGCCGACTTGGGGCACTGGCAACAGGCGCTCACCAGCACCATCGACGGCAGCGGCTCGCAGGAAGCGGCGATGGACCCCAATATAGCCCCCGGTCAGCGCAAGCGTTTCACCGATCTGGATCTGGCCGCGCTTGCGGACATCGGCTGGGAGGTTTCGGCGGTACCGCTGCCGGCCGCAGCCTACCTCTTCGGTGCCGCATTGCTGGCAATGGTCGGCGTCGGCCGACATCGTTAGCCGAAGCAGCAGCATAGTGGGCTCGGGCCGGGATCCGGGCACACTCCAGGTTTGCCGACAAGGGACAGTTGCGCCCACTTGCCTGGTTGACGCCGACCTCTAACCATCGACCGTTTCCCGGCTGACTAACTTCCCCTGCAACGGACCGGGTTTAGCTCCACCCTCCCAGCGTTTACAATTCCCCGCTACATATACCTGGCTGCCACAACCAGGCGGTCCAGCATTCGGGAGTAGCCATGAACGAGAAACATGTCGATGTCGCCATCATCGGATCCGGCAGCGCCGGCCTTTACGCACTGGGCAAGGTACGCCCCTCCGGTAAAAGTTTCGTGCTGATCAACGGCGGTCCGCTCGGCACCACCTGCGCGCGCGTCGGCTGCATGCCGTCGAAGGCACTGATCCAGGTAGCGGAGGATTTCCACCGCCGTGGCGTGCTCGACCGCTACGGCGTCGAGGGGCACGAGGAGATGACGCTGGACGATGAAGAGGCGATGGAGCACGTGCGCGACCTGCGCGACACCTTCGTCGACCGCGTCACCTCCAACAGCACCGACAAAATGCCGGAGGGTGTCTTCATCCCCGGTTACGCCCGCTTCGTCGATCCGCATACGCTGGAGGTGGAAGGGCAGCGCATCCGCGCCGACAGGATCGTCATCGCAGTCGGCACCCGGCCGCTGGTGCCGGCAGCCTGGGAGGCATTCGGCGATCGCATCGTCACCACCGACCAGGTGTTCGAGATGGAGTCGCTGCCGACGTCGATGGCGGTGATCGGGCTCGGCGTGATCGGCCTGGAGATCGGCCAGTCGCTGGCGCGCATTGGGGTGAAGGTGACTGGTTTCGATATGCTCGAAACCATCGGCGGGCTGGACGACCCCGACGTCGCCAAGCTGGCGATCGAGGCGGTGGGACGGGACTTCCCGCTGCACCTCGGGCAGGCGGCAGAGATCAGCGAAGAGAACGGCAAGCTGCGCGTCACCGCAGGCGACCATTCGGTCGTTGTCGACAAGGTGCTCGCCAGCCTCGGACGAATACCCAACTTCGACAAGCTGGCGATCGAGAATGCGGGTATCGAACTGGATGCACGCGGCCTGCCGTCGTTCGACCCCAACACCATGCAGATCGGCGCCAGCCATATATTCCTCGCCGGCGACATCACCGGCGACCGCGCGCTGCTTCACGAAGCCGGTGACGAGGGTCGTATCGCCGGCTACAACGCCGCCAGCGACAGCGTCACCGCGTTCCGTCGCAAAGTGCCGCTGGCGATCACCTTCAGCGACCCCAACATCTGTCTGGTCGGCGCGCGCTGGTCACAGCTCGACCCGGATCAAACCGCGGTCGGCACGGTCAACTTTGCGCCTGTCGGGCGAGCGCTGATCATGGGCAGGAACCGCGGCATCCTCAAGGTCTACGCAGAGCGGCAGAGCGGCCGCCTGCTCGGCGCAGAGATGGCCTGTGTCAAGGGCGAGAACCTGGCGCATCTGCTGGCCTGGTGCATCGAGCAGCAGCTTAGCGTCGGCCGCATGCTGCAGCTCCCCTTCTACCATCCGGTGATCGAAGAGGCGTTGCAGGCGGCGCTTTACGACTGCTATGCCAGGATAGAGAAGAAAAACTCGGGTGCGATCGACGAACTGGTGACGATCGACTAGATCTTGAGGAGCGCTGCGCCGGGCGTCGGAGCCGCCAATCGCGACTCCGACACCCCTGCCAGCAGGTAACTACAAGAGCGTCAGCGCGCCGACGTTGAGCAGAGAGAAGATCAGCAGGAACAGACCCAGCGCGATGATGGCATATCCCCCCATGAAGTAGAGGATTCGCATCACCACGGGCGGTTCGGGAACCAGCGCTGCCTGCAGGCGGCCCTCACGCTCCAGCCGGGCAACCCACTCAGGATGCTCGTGTTTGGCATCCTTCAGCGAGATCGTGCCGTCAAACATCGCTGCGTTGAACGGCAGCGCCGTCGGCCGGAAGTGCTCGACGTAGAAGTGGATGGTGAAGATGTGCCCCATCGCCAGCACCGCTTCGATACGGTGTACCCAGAGCGCGATATTGAGCAGCCAACCGGGAATGTAATCGCTCGAAAGCACCGGGTTGTAGAGCATCAGTCCGGTCACGCCGACGATGATCAGTCCCCACCAGACGGCCCAGTAGTCGAACTTCTCCCACCAGCTCCAGCGATCGAACCTCGGCGCCTTGCCCAGACCGAAGATCCACAGCAGATGCTGGAAGAACCCCTTCACGTCTACCCACTGGTAGACCAGCGTATCAGGCCCCAGCAGCGAACCCGGGAAGTGCTTCCAGTCCACCTGCGTCAGCATGTAGAGGATGTGCGACACGAATCCGGCGAGGAAGATCAGCCCCGAGGTGCGATGCCACTCCAGTACCCCCTTATACCCGCCGAACCAGCCGGCCATCCATGTACCCCAGGCGGTCTCGATGAACATCCAGGCGAGACCGGTCACCCCCATGGTCATGAACAGCACGATCAGGCCGAAGTGCCAGAGGCGGTGAACCGCTGGAAAGCGTTTGAGCCGTAGACGTTCAGTTGTCATGCACCGGCCCTCCTCTCAGTTTGTCGACCAACTCCCGCACTCCCCAGAGCACCACGTAGGGGATGAATATCACGAACACACCACCCGCCAGAATCACCATGAACCAGGTTGCGTAGTAGAGCGCCGGGAAGTCCTCCCGGGTCGGCGCTGCCAGTGGATTGGGCTCATGCACCACGTAGCTGGCGAACGAAGGTGTGGCGCCCTCATGGCATTTGGCGCAGACATAGGCGTGACGCCGGATCGGGTTCATCGAGGAGTAGTAGTGATAGACACCATCGATCGGCTTGTCCCGATGGCACTGCACACAGGTGATGCCGACGCGTGTCATGTGCATGTCGCGGGAGTGATCGCGGTGGCAATCGGTGCATAGTCGGCGCGGGCTGTAGTTGGCTACATCGATGTGCACATCCTTCTTGAAAGAGGATTTACGCACCCCCCGTTGGTACGGGCCGGTTGACCAGAGCCAGTCGAGCTTTTTTGGCTGCTGCTGATAGAGGCGATAGACGCCGGGCAGCGTGTCCTGATCCCGGTAGAAGCCGGTACTGGTCACCTCCGATCCGGCGGACGGAACGGTCTGCGCCGCCACCGGAACGGTGATCCAGAGAGTCAGCCCCAGCGCCCATAAGATTAGGCGTACGAACATGACGACCTCTCCTTTTGGTTAAAGGTCACTGCATACCGTCAGTTCGAGCTCATGGCGGTGGTTTTGCGGGCGGTCAGTTCATCCCACTTCTTCTGCAGCTCCGCTGGATCGTCGTCCTTGTGTTTGTGACAGGTCTGGCAGGAGTTCGGGATCCCGATCTCGATCGTCATCTTCGGCGGAATGGCTACGAACACATGGCTGCGGATATCGCCGGACTCGGCGCTCTTGGCGATGCGCGGCATGTGGCAGTTGACGCAGTTGCCGAAGGAGTGAACCGAATGCGCGCCGACCTGAGAGGTCTGCTCGTGGCAGGAGATGCAGAGCTGGTCACCCTGAACCTTGGTCTTGCCGTGGAACATGGGGTTGCCCAGTTCGTGGACAACGTGGCAGCTGATGCAGTCGACGTGGGAATCGGCGTGCTTGGACTTGGTCCAGTCGATGTACTGCTGATGGTGACCCTTGGAGAACTCGTTGGAGTAGAGGTGTTTGTCACCGGTCGGAATGGACTCGTAATAGGACTCCAGCGCCTTGCCCGGGCGGAAACCGACCGGCCAGCCTGCGCCCTTCATCTTGGTTGCCTTGCCGCGATTGTGGCAAGAGCCGCAGATCTGCGTCGCCACCCCGGGCGTCAGCTTGGAGGGATTGATTATGGTGCCGCGCTTCTCGAAGGTCTCGTTCGCCGGCAGTGCCGCATGATGTGATCCCGGACCATGGCAGGCTTCGCAGCCGACACCCGGTTCGACGAACTCTTTCTTCTCCATATCGACGCCGGTGGCATGACAGCCGCCACACTTGAGCAGCCAGGGCCGCTTGTCCCAGTCACCATCGTGGTAATTGACCCAGCGGCCGGTATCGATGTTGAACTGGGTCGGAGCTATCTTCAGATCCCCTTCGTGCATAACCAGGTAGCGCTGCTTCCACTGGCTGCCGATGGTATAGAGTACGTCGTCGACTTTCGGCACGAAGACTTCCGCCGAGGGCACTTTCAACTTGCTCTCGATCTTGGCGAAGTCGGCGCGAATGGTGGCTTCGTCGATGTCGGTGACCAGCACGTCGATGTTTTGCTTCACGTCCTGCAACATCTTGCTGTGCAGCGTGCGCTTCCAGGCATCGTAGTGTTCCAGGTGGCAGGTTTTGCACACCTCGGAGCCGACATACGCCTTGGGTTTGGAGAGAGCCGATTGCGGATCGAACTCCGGCGCGGCCAACACATAACTGGAGGAAACCAACAACACGAAACCGCCGAGCGCGGCTGACAGCGCAGTCTTCATGATCCACTCCTTTACCTTTGGTCTGAACTATGCGAGTTATTTTTATACTTCGATGACAAATCTATAATTTTTGTAAGGTAAATAACATCGCAAATCCATGCCAATTGATGGATCACTGACTCAGATCAAGTGCCGCCCTTTATCTTTTGCTCCGGATCTGGTAAAGACCGGGCGCCTTGCTGTGGATTTCCTCCGCCCGCACTACTTCCCTGCCGCCGCGGCATCCCCTTGCGGATCCTTGCCAAAAGCGGTGATCAGCCGCCCTGCCTGATAAAGCCGGGCGCTGCCGTCGCCGGGGATCTCGAGCCGGTAACGCACTTCGATGTCGGTGTTGGCGGCATCGGCGCAGCGCATGCCCAATGCACGCTTGCTCTCGCCGGCCCAGAAACAGCGGTAGACCGCCCCCTCCACACCGTCGCGATAGAGTTCCGCCTTGCCATCGAACTGCACCAGCAGCCGCGAAAAATCGCCCGAATTGGGTTGCGTCGGCAGCCAGCTGCCCGATCCCGGGTGCGGCGAACAGCCCGCCAGGGAGAAGAGAAAAAAGATCGGCGCGACCAACGCCACTCGTTGCAGAGACATGGAAAAGCTCCCGCTGGAGATCTCCCGCCGGGACGAGACCCGATCGCCCCGGGGAGCTAAAAAGTGCGCCATTATAATCGATGACGGTTTGCACGAGGCAGGCATAGTATAAACTGGCGCAAGCCGCCCTTCCGCAAACGTTGCGCCGCCCGGAGCATCGAATTCGCGGATTGCACCAGGATGACGGAGAACCTCTTCCCGGCGAGGAGCGTCGCTCTGCGGCGGGTGACGCCCGCGTACCTTGCCCGCCCAGATCGGTAGAGACGCTCCCGGAGCAAATATGCCAGAATACCGCGCATCTTCGCGGTCTTCCGGACCGCCGTTTCAATCCTGACCCTGAACCACAAGAGAGCAATGGCCCAATATATCTACACCATGAATCGCGTCGGCAAGATCGTGCCGCCGAAGCGCGTCATTCTCAGAGACATCTCCCTCTCCTTCTTTCCCGGTGCCAAGATCGGCGTGCTCGGACTCAACGGCGCGGGCAAATCCTCGCTGTTGCGGATCATGGCCGGCATCGATACCGAAATCGAGGGCGAGGCGCGGCCGCAGGCCGGCATCAACGTCGGCTACCTGCCGCAGGAACCGCAGCTCGACTCTTCCAAGGATGTGCGCGGCAACGTCGAGGAGGCGG
>JAGRGU010000115.1 GCA_020445335.1 Gammaproteobacteria bacterium | reverse complement strand
TTTGGTGAGAAGCCCCGGTTCGACATCGTCATATCATTCATTCAGCATCGGCCTCTTTTCTCGCTTTTTCGGTGGATTCCCCATCTTGCGTGGAGTCCTGCACGATGATATCTGGGTATAGTCCCCTGACCTCTGCCTCAGCCCGCATCTCTTCCACAACCAGGGATATCTCATCAGGCGTCAATGTGGATTGTTCCTGGGTATCTGATAGAGGTGCCGATTCGGATGCTTCATTATCCGAACTGGGTGGCGACTGACCCTCAGCCAGTTGGGTTTCGCCGGTTTCGGCATTCAGCGCGAGATCCTGGAACAGCACTTTGGTGATACGGTGCTTGTCCATCTCCAATACCTCTAGCTTGCCGCCTTCGAGGGATACCACGTCACCCACTTCCGGGATGCGCCCCAGCTCTTGATATATCAATCCACCCAGAGTCACGAAGTCACCGCTTGGAAAGGGGAAGTTGACCAGATGCTCCAGATCACTGGCACGAATGCTTGCGTCGATGATGTATTGGCTACCGCTAAGCTTCTTTATGTAGCGAGACTGGTGAGGGGTAAACTCATCCTCGTATTCACCGACGATCTCCTCAAGAATATCTTCCAGTGTGATGACACCCGCGGTACCGCCGTATTCGTCGACCACCACGGCCATTTGTTGCCGGAGACGCTTGAACTCTTTCAGGAGACCGCTGAGCGGTTTGCTTTCGGGAATGAGATACGCCGGTCGCATCAACTCGCTAATCTGTGTTTCACGGATCAGCCCGCCGCTGGGACCCACATCGGCTAACGAGGTCAGCAGGTCCTTGATTGCAACCATCCCCACCATATTATCAAGGTTGCCCTCGTAGACAGGATAACGGGCATGATGGCCTTCATTGAACAGGCGCAAAACATCTTCCACCTTGTCGTCCCTGCTCACGGCGATAATATCGGTGCGAGGCACCATGGCGTCGCGGACTCTATGTTCATCGAGATCGAATACCCCACGGATCATTTTGGTTTCATCCGGATTGAGTACACCTTCCCGTTCACTGGCGCTGAGAATGGTGCGGATCTCGTCCTCCGACATGGAGAAGTGAGCACCATGACCACCTGTCAGATCCCGCTGGCCAAACAGCCACAGCAGACCATTGGATGATTTTTCCATCACCCAGATGACCCAACGGAACGACTTGTATAGGCCGTTGATACTCCAGGCTACCGCCAGGCTGATATTCTCGGCTTTGTGGAAGGCCAGCACCTTTGGAGCCAGCTCCCCGCCGACTACGTGGAGGAAGGAGATAAAGACGAAACCGAAGACATATGCCATGGTATGGGCAATATCCACTACCACATGGTCTTCACCGAACAGATGCGATGCGGCTTCGAACCAGGGGTCGACCAGCTGCTCGATGGTGACGATGCCGATGGCTCCCAACCCCATGGAGACCATGGTGATTCCGATCTGGGTTACCGAATAGAAACGCTCGGGCTCGTTATGCAGGACCTGCACATGCTTTGCCGACTTGTTGCCCGTGTCGGCAAGCTGCTTGATACGGGTTCGCCTCGCGGCGGTCAATGCCACTTCCGAGCCGACAAAGTAGGCGTTACCCATCACCAGAAAAATAATCAGGCCCAGTTTGAGCCAAAGAACCGTCTCCATTCTCTACTCCCCAGTTATTGATCGCCCTTTGTTTTAGATCCTTAGGTGCGAAATCTTGGTTGATCGCTTTATGTTCGATTTTGGACCGGATGAATCGAGCTAATGTGAAAGCCGATGCCTTTGCGGCGTTGCTTCGAGGTAGGTTGTAGGGCTGTCCGGTCCTGACGTGCAGCGTGCCCTGATGAATATAGATCGTTGGAGTGGGGCACACAACTAACGTTTGCGCCGAGATACCTGCTTGTTTGCGCTGATCGAATCTGGTCAAACGCTGGATTACCAAGAAATCCTTCGGCCAGGATATGACGCTACACTTCGCCACATTAAAAAAAAAGCTTATGTCCATTACCATTTGCCGCGATAGCATTGGCTGGGGTAAGCGTGTTCGAGTATCGAAATCTGAACTCCAAAGGCGTGGGTAATGATTTCGATAAGAAAATGGCGACCGGAGCGAGATGAACGGCGAAGAGCTACGACTGTTGAGCAGTGCGCTGGTGTTCGCGGCACGCAAACACCGGGATCAGCGGCGCAAGGACAAGCCCGCCTCACCCTACATCAATCACCCGATCGCGTTGATGGATGTGCTCGTCAGCGAGGCGGGCATCGACCAGATAGAGATCCTCTGTGCGGCGATTCTGCACGATACGGTCGAGGATACCGAGACCACCGAGGAGGAGTTGCAGCAACATTTCGGCGATAGCATAAGTAACATCGTGATGGAGGTGACCGACGACAAGCAGCTCGGCAAGCAGGAGCGAAAAGCGGCCCAGGTTTCGCACGCACCGACGTTGTCGATCGAGGCCAAGGCGGTAAAGCTGGCCGACAAGATCAGCAATCTGCGCGATCTGCGCCAGCTGCCGCCACCCAGCTGGTCGCTCGACCGGCGCCAGGCCTACTTCGATTGGGCCAAACAGGTGGTGGATGGTCTGCGCGGTGATCATGCACTACTGGAAGAGATTTTCGATCGGCAGCATCGTCACCGGCCGACGCAGTGATACCCGACACCCGAGGCCGCCTTTAGGTTGTTCCCCGGCCGGCTCTCCACAGGGTAATCACGGCGGACTTGCCACCGTCCGCCGCCAGGCGCATCACATGTTCGGATAGTTGGGACCGCCGCCGCCCTCGGGCGTGGTCCAGGTGATATTCTGCGCCGGATCCTTGATGTCACAGGTCTTGCAGTGGACGCAGTTTTGCGAATTGATCTGGAACTGCGGCGCTCCGCCTTCCCCTTCGATGATTTCGTAGACACCCGCGGGGCAGTAGCGCTGCGCGGGTTCGGCAAACCTCGGCAGGTTTTCGCGCAGTGGCAGGTCGGGGTCGGCCAGTTTCAGATGACAGGGCTGGTTCTCTTCGTGGTTGGTGTTGGAGAGATAGACCGAACTGAGTTTGTCGAAGCTGATTTTGCCATCCGGTTTTGCATAGTCGATCGGTGAGCATTCGTCCGCCGGCTTCAGACAGGCGTGGTCGAGCTTGGTATCGTGCAGCGTCAGCGGCATGCTGCCGCCGAAGAGTCGCTGCTCGATCCAGTTGAAGGAGCCACCGAGAATGGCGCCGTATTTGTGCAGCGCCGGCCCGAAATTGCGGCTTTTGTAGAGCTCCTGGTAGAGCCAGGAATCTTTGAACGCGCCCTCGTAAGCGTTGAGATCGCTGCCACCCTGGTCGCCATCGGTCAGCGCCTGGAATACCGTCTCAGCCGCCAGCATGCCGGATTTCATCGCCGTGTGCCCGCCCTTGATCTTGGCGAAGTTGAGCGTGCCGGCGTCGCAGCCGATCAGCAGCCCACCCGGGAAGCTCATCTTTGGCAGGCAGTTGAATCCGCCCTTGGTGAGCGCCCGCGCGCCGTAGGTGATTCGCTTGCCGCCCTCCAGGTGGGCGGCCAGAACCGGGTGATGTTTCAGCCGCTGGAACTCGTCGAAGGGACTCAGATAGGGGTTCGAGTAGTTGAGGTCGACGATCAGTCCGACCGAGACCTGCCGCTCCTCGAGGTGGTAGAGAAACCAGCCGCCGCTGGTGTCGCCCTGCAGCGGCCAGCCGGAGCCGTGCACAACCAAACCCGGTTGATGTTGCGCCTCCGGGATCTCCCACAACTCTTTTATGCCGATCGCGTAGTGCTGCGGATCACGACCCTGGTCGAGCGCATAGCTGGCGATCAGCTGTTTGCCGAGGTGTCCGCGACTGCCTTCGGCGAAGAGCACGTACTTGGCGCGCAGTTCCATGCCGGGTTCGAAGCTCTCCTTCTCGCTGCCATCAGCCGCACGACCCATGTCTCCGGTCACCACGCCCCTGACCACGCCGTCCTCGACGATCAGCTCGGCTGCCGGGAATCCGGGGAAGAGGTTGACGCCCAAGTTTTCGGCCTGCTCGCCCAGCCAGCGGCAGAGGTTGCCCATGCTGATGATGTAGTTGCCGTCGTTGTGCATGCTCGGCGGAATCATGAATCCCGGAAATTTGATCGACTTGCCGCCATCCTTCAGCAGGAACATCTGGTCGCCGGTAACCGGGGTGTGCAGGGGCGCTCCGGAGGATTGCCACTGCGGGAAGAGTTCGTTCAGCGCGCGCGGATCCAGGATTGCGCCGGAGAGAATATGCGAGCCGGGTTCGGAGCCTTTCTCGAGCACGCAGATCTCCAGCTCGTTGCCGCTCTCCTGGCCGAGCTGCATCAGCCGGCAGGCGGCTGCAAGTCCGGCCGGACCGGCGCCGACGATGACCACATCGAACTCCATAACTTCGCGTTGCATGGCAATCTCCTCTGAGCGATGGCGTTTTGTAACAGGCTTACCGTCCGATTTCCAGGGTCAGCCGTATCTCATCCATCTCATTTGCGAGCATAACGCGCGGCGATGGCGCGATAGCGGGCCGCCTCCGTGCTGCGGCCGCGCCTGGCAGCGCCTTGCGCGAGAATTTCGGTTTTTTGCCGCAGCATGGCGCTGGCGGCGGCATAGTCCGCGGCATCGAGGATGCCTTCGTCGAGGATCTTCTGCAGCGCCCTGACGCGAAACCGGTCCATGCCCCAATGGCGCCGCGACAGCTGATCCTCGTGCCCGCCATACTTGATGATCTGCGGCGTTTCGACATAAGCGACCGATTCCCGCGCGCAGATGCGCAGCCAGAGATCGTAATCCTCGCAGGCGGGGAGCGATTCGTCGAACAGCCCCACCTCGTCGAACAGCGAGCGGTGAATCACCACCGAGGAGGGGGAGATCGCGCACAGCGGCAGCGAGTGGCGGAAAATGCGGCCACCGCGTTTGGCGTGCCTCTTCTTCTGATTGACCCGGCGGCCGTTGCGGATCCAGATCTCCTCGGTATGGCAGAGCCTGACCGCGGGCGCTTCCGCCAGAACGTGCATCTGAACGGCAAGTTTGTCCGGCAGCCACTCGTCGTCGGAGTCGAGCAGCGCGAGCCAATCCCCCCGTGCCTGGCGAATGCCGTTGTTGCGGGCGCTGCTGACACCACTTTGCCGTTGGCCGAGCAGCCTGACCTCGGGGTGGTGAAGGGCGACAGCCGCCGCGGTGTCATCCTGCGAGCCGTCGTCGACGACGATGATCTCGGTGGCCGGCAGGCTCTGCGCCTCTATCGAACGGAGTGCGCGGCGCAACACTTCAGAACGGTTGTGAGTGGGGATGACGACTGAGATGGAAGGTGTCGAAAGCGACATTCGTCGCCCGGATCAGCGCGAGGCGATGAGGCCTTCGGCACGGCAGCGGGCTTTGCGCAGCTCGCTGACCATCTCCTCGAAGGGCGCCAGCGTATCCATACGCTCGATCATCGTGGAGACCGGGCCGAAACGTTGCAGAGCGCTGCTGTAGAGGCTCCACAGCGGATCTTCCGCATAGCCATCGCTGCTTTCGCTGCTGCCGCAGAGGACGATGGCGCCGGAGAGGTGGATCTGCCGCACTCTCTCGGCGGGCAGCTTCCACAGGTATTTGAGCGGGTCGAAACCCTGGTTGACGCTGCTGGCATGCAGGTTGGCGGCGTCCAGCAGGATCAGCGAGTCGGAGCGCTCCGCCACCAGACGCAGGAACTCCGCTTCAGGGATTTCGGGCTCGGTTTCGTTGGCGTCCATCGGTACATTCTCGAGCAGCAGCTGACGCCCGAGAAACTCCTGCACCTGCTCGATGCGGGGCACGATGTGATCGAGCGCCTCTTCCGAGTAAGGCAGCGGAAGCATCCGCCCCTGCATGTCGTCGGCACCGCTCCAGCAGAGATGGTCGGAGATCCAGGCCGGTTGCAGGCGGTCGATCAGGCGCCTCATGCGTGTCAGATAGTCCATGTCCAGTGGCCAGGGACTACCGATTGCCAGCGATATGCCGTGCATGACGACCGGATAGGTGTCCCGGATCTGCAACAGCGGGGCGAGCGCCTCGTCCGGGGCGCCGAGGTAGTTCTCCGAGATTATTTCGAACCAGTCGACGTCTGGCTTCTGTTCGAGCACCTGCTGAAGATACTCTTTGCGCAGGCGCAGCCCGAATCCCAGGTATGGCACACTCTCTCTCTGCATCAGCTGAACCGTATACGTCGGTGTTGCTGCGAAGATACCTCCAACCCGTAGTTCCCACAAGCCAATGCAAGGCGCGGCGCCCGGTCGATGGACAGCGAGCATCGCGCTAAAGTAGAATTCCCGCGATCGGCGGCCGCACTACCGACGGCTCCGCTCCCTATGTTTTCTAACGAACCGGGGCGCTTCCATCAGGAATTGTCCCGTTCGGCTTGCCTGTAGGGGACAGTTTCTTGAGAAAATCCGCTCTTTTGGTCCTGGAGGACGGCTCCCTCTTTCGGGGTGAATCGATTGGCGCAGATGGCCAGACGGTTGGCGAAGTGGTGTTCAATACTGCGCTGACCGGGTACCAGGAGATCATGACCGATCCCTCCTACTGCAGGCAGATCGTCACGCTCACCTACCCCCATATCGGCAATACCGGCACCAACAGTGAAGACGAGGAGTCGCCGGGCGTGCATGCCGCCGGACTGGTCATCCGCGATCTGCCGTTGCTGGCCAGCAACTGGCGCAGCGAGCAGCCTCTGGACGCCTGGCTGCGGGCGAAGGGGGTGGTGGCGATTGCCGGAATCGACACCCGCAGGTTGACGCGCATTTTGCGGGAGAAGGGCGCCCAGAGCGGCTGCATCGTCTCCGGCGACGCGATCGATGAGCAGGCGGCGCTGGCTGCCGCCCGGGCTTTCCCCGGACTCAAGGGAATGGATCTGGCGAAAGTGGTGACCACCGCCTCGAGCTACAGCTGGAACGAAGGGAGTTGGACGCTCGAGTCGGGCATGCAGCAGACCCCGGAGCCGATCGCCGAGCATCTGCCGCTGCACGTGGTGGCATACGACTACGGCATCAAGCGCAATATTCTGCGCATGCTGGTCGACCGCGGCTGCCGTGTCACGGTGGTCCCGGCACAGACCCCGGCCGATGAAGTGCTGGCGCTGTCGCCGGATGGGGTGTTTCTCTCCAACGGACCGGGTGATCCCGAGCCCTGCGACTACGCGATCGATGCGATACACGCGGTGGTCGAGCGTGGCGTACCGGTATTCGGCATCTGCCTCGGTCACCAGCTGTTGGCCCTGGCCAGCGGCGCGCGTACCGTGAAGATGAAGTTCGGCCACCATGGCGCCAACCATCCGGTGCAGGATCTGCAGCGGAAGACGGTGATGATCTCCAGCCAGAACCATGGCTTCGCGGTGGACGAGGCGAGCCTGCCCGAGACACTTTCGGCCACGCACAGGTCGCTGTTCGACGGTTCGCTGCAGGGTATCCATCGTAGCGACCGGCCCGCCTTCGGTTTCCAGGGGCACCCCGAAGCGAGCCCGGGCCCGCACGACGTGGCACCGGTCTTCGATCACTTTATCGATCTGATCCGCGCTGCCGCCGTGGATGCGCGCTAGCGGCGCCTGACACCAACGGACTCTGTCCGGAATTGATTCAACCCGATCTTTGCCGGCGGCCGCCCAGCAGGCCCCGAGCGGCAACAGATCCGAAAGAGATACGCTGAGCGGCCAATGCCAAAAAGAACAGACATCAACAGCATCCTCATCATCGGCGCAGGGCCGATCGTCATCGGCCAGGCCT
>JAGRGU010000114.1 GCA_020445335.1 Gammaproteobacteria bacterium | reverse complement strand
TCAGTCATAAGACGTTAAGGAGGAGAGCATGCTTTCATACACCACCCAGGATATTCCGAATACCGCCCTGGTGGGCCAGTCAGGCGCCGGTAAAACGACGCTGGCTGAGGCCCTTCTGTATCGCGCCGGCGCGATACAGAACCAGGGCACCATCGAACGCGGCGACACCGTGTGTGATTTCGAGCCCCAGGAGCATACTTATCAGCACACGCTCAACTCGTCGCTGGCCTGGTTTGAAAAAGATAGCGTGCATGTGAATCTGCTGGACACCCCGGGACTGGCCGACTTCTTCGGCCGCGCCTTCAGCGTGCTGCAGGCGGTGGAGACCGCCGCCGTGGTCATCAATGCCGAGGCGGGCATAGAACCGGCTGCGGTGACGATGATGGAACACGCCAAGGAGGATGAGCTGTGCCGGCTGATCATCGTCAACAAGATCGACGCAGGCAGGGACAAGCTCGAATCGCTGGTGGCCGACATTCGCGAACTGTTCGGCGCCGAGTGCCTACCGCTCAATCTCCCCTCCGCCAATGGCGACAAGGTGACCGACTGCTTCTTCAGGCCGGAAGGTGATGAGACACTCTTCTCCTCGGTCGCAGAAGCGCACACCACGATCCTGGACCAGGTGGTCGAGGTTGATGAAGCGCTGATGGAGCTCTACCTCGAGCAGGGCGAGGAACTCGATCCCGCACAGCTGCACGACCCGTTCGAAAAAGCATTGCGCGAAGGACACCTGGTGCCGATCTGCTTCGTCTCGGCGACCACCGGCACCGGCATCGATCAGCTGCTCAACGTCATGACCAAATTGATGCCTGACCCGACCGAGGGCAATCCGCCCCATTTCCAGAAGGGTGAGGGTGACAATGCCAAGCCTGTCACGATCTCGACAGAACCCGACGCGCACGCGATCGCACACGTGTTCAAGGTCACCAACGACCCCTTCCGTGGGCGCCTGGGTGTTTTCCGCGTTCACCAGGGCACGATCACACCGAACACCCAGCTCTTCATCGGCGATGCCCGGAAACCGTTCAAAGTCTCGCATCTGTATCAGCTGCAGGGCAAAGAGCAGATGGAGATGAACCAGGCGGTTCCCGGCGATATCTGCGCAGTGGCGCGCGTCGAAGAGATCTTCCGCGACGCGGTGCTGCACGACTCCCATGATGAGGACAATTTTCACCTGCAGCCGGAGAGCTTCCCGATGCCGCTGTTCGGACTGGCGCTGATTCCACAGAACCGGAGCGACGACCAGAAACTCTCGGACGCGTTGCACAAACTGGAGTCCGAAGACCCCTGTATCAAGGTGGAGCACGATACGCAGGCCAACGAGACGGTCATCCGAGGGCTCGGTGATCTGCATCTGCGGGTGATTCTCGAGCAGCTCGAAGAGCGCTACAACGTCCATGTCGATACCAAGCCGCCGAGCATCCCCTATCGCGAGACCATCAGCGCCTCCGCCGAGGGCCATCACCGCCACAAGAAGCAGACCGGCGGCGCGGGTCAGTTCGGCGAAGTCTACCTGCGGGTGGCACCCCTGGCACGCGGCGAAGGATTCCAATTTATCGATGAGGTAAAGGGCGGCGTCATCCCCGGCGCGCTGATTCCCGCGGTTGAAAAAGGTGTGCTGCAGGCGCTGGCCGACGGCGTCATCGCCGGCTATCCGATCCAGGATATCCAGGTGACCGTATACGACGGCAAATTCCACTCGGTCGACTCGAAAGAGATCGCCTTCGTAACCGCCGGGCGCAAGGCATTCGAAACGGCACTTGAGCAAGCGAGACCCGTGATCCTGGAGCCGATGGTCGAGATCCGCATCACTGTGGCCGGGGAAATGGTCGGCGATATCACTGCCGACCTTTCGACACGCCGCGGCCGGGTCAGCAGTACCGATACCGGTAGCGGCGGCAGGATGGTCATCAACGGACTGGTCCCACTGGCAGAACTCGACGACTACAGTTCACGCCTGAAATCGATGACCGGCGGCGAGGGCAGCTACGAGATCGCCTTCAGCCACTATGACCCGGTGCCGCACGATATTCAGAAACGCCTTGCCAGCGAATACCAGCGGGCCGAAAGCAGCGAGGGCTGAGGCCACCCACCCAGGCTTCTGCACCTCATCAAAAGGGCCGGATTCGATTGAGAGTTCAATCGATTCCGGACCTTTTTATTCAATCCCGGTGCGAATCGACGGGCGGGTGCAGCAGCCGCTCCAGCTGTTGACCGATTATCTGCAGCACATGGGACAGCTTGCGCCGCATCAGTCCACCACTTGCGGTACTGCCCTTCAACTGCGGGCGCAGCACGCCATATCCCAGGCCGGAAAGTACCAGAATCGCACGCGCCTCCGCTTCGAGTGCGCCAAAATTCGCAGCATCCTGCGAAGCCTCTGCCGTAGCCAGCAGTTCATCGATAGTGCTGTCCGGGTCGCCCACCGGCCTCAGCCCGGAAAAGTATTCGCGTATTACATCGAACGTCGTGGTGAGCACATCCTGCGTCGGCGGTTTGACGAGGATACGCTGACAGGTGGTGAGAAAGAGCTGGCCTTCACTGGAGAGACTCTTGCGTAGCAACCCGGCCATCGGACCATCGAGCTGCAGCAGGCGCTCGCAATGTTTTTGATAGTCGCTTCTGGCGGGCATGCCATCGGGCAGATCATCCGCTGCCGCAGCGATGAAACCGACCAGATAGGGCAGCTTGCGGGAGGAGCGTTGCCACAGCCTGCGACGCTCCTCCTCCGGCAGCACTCCCGGGCGCATCGCCATGCGCACCGATTCGATCATCGTCTCGGTTTCGGTCTCGAAAGGCAGATACTCGACCAGGAAACGGGCCAGAGCCCGTCCCGTCTCTCCCCTTGCCACCGAGTCGGTCTGCAGCATACGGCGCGCGTTTTCCGGCTCCGTCGATGCCCACCAGGCGCGTCCCGCCAGCTCGTCGGTCAAACCCTCGGCGCAGACCACGGCGAAAACCGCGTCGGGATCGCCGAGCTTGAGCAGTGCGTTGAGACTCTCGTCGCGCATACGGCCCATGCGCGTCCAGCGCTGCAGATAGAGCGGATACCCCTGCGGGTTGCCGAGCGCACGCTCCGAAAGAACCGAACGGATCAACTTCAGATACTTCTCATCGGTGCGGTTCGGATTGAGCGAGATGCTGCTTTCGCCATCCTCCAGCAACCCGTAGAGGGTCATGCTCGACTCGTGGATACGTATCGCCAGCGGATTGTTGGCCAACAGAACGTTGAGGCGCAGCGCGTCCTCTGAAGAGAGCTCGGAAATTGACATCAGTCGCAGAATTTGACGCCCACACCATCCGGCTCGAAGCGCATAATCTCCATTTTAACCAGCGGGCGCTCGCCATATTCATCCTGGACCTGGCCTTCGATGATAGTTCCCACCGGCGGCATGGGCAGGTCTCCGGTGACGATGAACACGCCGCCATGTGAAAGATCTCTTGACCTGACAATAGCCTCGCCGAAGGATTCGTGCATGATACGCATCCGGGTGCGCAGCGGCACCCGTTCGTATTGCCTCCTTTCGCGGCCGTTGCTCATGGCAGCACCTGTCAACGCTCCGCTGGCGGAGTGTAATTTGCGTCCTTCGGATTGCTGAAAATGAAGCGGAAATCCCCAGCTTCGAACTCGACATAGTCCATCACCGCCGACTCCAGCAAAGGTACGGCTTCCGGCTCCATGACAATCTCCACACCCTGGCAGACGACCCTTATATCGGCTTCGGAAGGGTCATCGAACCCCATCAGGTAATCGATCGCCCCATCCTCTTTCATGCGCGCCGCGAGGCGCAACGCCATACCTTCGGTGCCCGCCTGCTGCGCCGCCGAGCGAATCTGATTCGCAGCCGCTTCAGTGATCTCGAACATCAGCCCTCCCCTTTTCTACATCTGCGAACGTGATCGACAAATCTTCTGGTCCACTGATTGCCACCTACGTCCCTCAGGTGCGTGTAACTTGCCAGCATGTTTTTGTAGACGATGCCGTCGCGTCGCCCGTCGATGCCGGTCCCCCTGAGCACATCATAGGCGAATACGGTCGCCGCTGGCAGCCCTTGCAGTGCCGAGTAGTGAAATTCGTGCGCAGCGATAACCGACTCAGGCTCGGGCAACGGCCGCCAGGGGCTGTTGCCCGTCTCCCGCAGTTGCACGTATCCCCGCCCCTGCGGTCGTTCATGCATCACGGCATCGGCCTGAATCGCGCCCACCATACTGCTGACCTCTCCCCGCCATGAGAGCGAGCGGGACAGATACATCAAGCCGCCACATTCAGCGTAAACTGGGCCACCCGCTTCGATGAACTGTCGGATATCCGCGCGAAGTGAGTGATTGCGCTCCAACTCCCGCATGCTCGATTCGGGAAAACCTCCGCCGATGAAGAGTCCATCCACCCGCGGCAGGGTCGCATCATTCAGCGAATCGAAGGGCACCAGGCGGGCACCCTCGCGCTGCAGTTTCTCCAGATCGCCCGGATAGTAGAAGCCGAAGGCGCGATCCCTGGGATAGCCGATGGTAACCTCATCCCCACGCGTAACCTCCGTGACCGGCACAGGCGGCTGCACTGACGGCAGCTGTGCAGTGGCGGCTATTCCCGCTATCGCATCCAGATCCACCTGGGCGGAAACAGCCCGGCCCAGCCGTTCTATCTTCTGCTGCGCCAGTTCGGATTCGTTGCTCGGCATCAGGCCGAGATGACGCTCGTCGATCACCAGGTCAGCGTCGAAATGGACAGCGCCGACAACGGCAACATCGGTGTAGTGCTCGATCACCCGGCGCAGCTTCTCTTCGTGCCGGCTACCGCCGACCTTGTTCAAGACCACGCCGGCGATCGAGATGGACGAATCGAAAGATTGATAACCAAGAATCAACGGTGCGATTCCACGCGTCATTCCGCGCGCATCGATCACCAGGATCACCGGCGCCTGCAACAGCGAAGCGAGCGCGGCATTGGAATTACTGCCGTCGAGATCCAGCCCGTCGTAGAGACCTTTGTTGCCCTCGATCACAGCCAGATCGGCAGCCTGCATCGCCTGACCGAATGTCCGCAGAATCTCGTCGCGGCGCATGGTGAAAAAATCCAGATTGCGGCAGCCACGACCGCTGGCGGCTGTGAGCCACAGTGGGTCGATGTAGTCAGGACCCTTTTTGAAGGTCTGCACGCGCAGACCGCGCGCCTTGAACGCGGCGGTCAGGCCGATGGAGAGTGTGGTCTTGCCCGATGACTTGTGGGCAGCCGATATCAGGAAATAGGACATGCAGCGATCTCGTTGTCCAGCGAGGCAAGTGGCGCATTGAAACACCGGCCACCGCTTTATGCGTAATTCGATCCTCTAAACTAAAAACCCATCGCCAGCACGCCGACGATGGGTTGACTGAATCTCTGCGTAGCGACGACTTCGCTCAGGCACTCTTCTCGAGAGGATCCTCAAGCGTATCGGGCAGCACCTTGAGCATGCGGGCACCCACAGCCACCAGGGTCATCGATATCGCCACACCTGCCATCCCCAACAGCGCCTCTGCGAGGCTCGGCGTATAACTGGCGACCGCGCCATCGTAGAAACTGCTGCTCAACACCTCTTTGCCGGGAAACAGGTTCATCGGAAAGGCCTGGCCAGCGATGAGGATAAGATAGAGCTGGATGAAACCTCCGATGAGCACCAGCAGCGAAGCGATCGCAATGGCATAGCGATTGTCCGAGAAAGCCGGCGAATAGAGCATGAACAGCGGGATGATGCCGCCGATCGTGACCTGACCGAGCCAGAACATCGCGGTATAGAGACCGCCGTCGATCAGGATGAAGCGCTCGATGCCGGCGTGCTGCGCAACGTAGAGATTGGTCAGGTGATAGACCAGACTGAAATAGAGCACCGCGCCGACGAAGACGCCGAGCAGATTCTTCAGTTTCATCAGGCGATGGTCGCCCAGTTGCCGACTGGCCCACCAGTAGGCTGCCATCAATGTCAAAATGAAAAACGCCAGACCATAGCTGAAAGACATGATAATGAACATCGGCGCCATGATCGCCGCATCGTAAGCTTCACGGGCAACGATGAAACCGAAAATCGACCCGGTACCGGTTGTCAGCGCGATTCGCCAGAAGAAAGCTGCGAAACCGAGCGGCTGATAGAGTGGCGTAACCTTGCGATCGATCATCGCCCAGAGATAGAGGCCGACGATGGTGAAGAAACCCGTATAGAGAATGATGTTCCAGGCGAAGATCGACTTGAAATTGTAG
>JAGRGU010000113.1 GCA_020445335.1 Gammaproteobacteria bacterium | reverse complement strand
ATGCGGCGCGCAGGATGCGGATGCGTCTGCCGATCTGTTCGCTACCGCTGTGCTGCGCTTCGAGCAGCCGGCCGATCTGTCGCTTCAACGGCGCCAGCTGGTGTTCGAGCAGACCCGGCTGCACGTCCTCCAGCAGCTGCTGCAGACTCAGCAGCGCGTGCAGCTCGGTGGCGTTGAACCAGACCCCGGGCAGCTCGTACATCGCGCCGTATTCGCTGTTGCGTGCGTAGTAGTAGCCGTTCTGCGAGCGGTCGTACTCGATCGGCGCGTTNNNGCATGTTTTCGATGATGCGCTTGGCGGTCGCGCGCGAGCACTCCAGTTCCTGCTCGATGCGCTGGCGCGAAACGGGGGTGCGGTGGCTGCTGAGAAGGCGGTGCAGCGCGAAGATGCGGTCGAAGCGGTCCAAGGCCCTTAGTCGGCGCCGGCACGCTCGTGGCTGGGCGCGTCCACCTCCCAAAGCCGCTCCAGCTGGTAGAAGTCGCGCACCCGCGCCTGCATGACGTGTACCACGACGCCGTTGATATCGATCAGCGCCCACTCACCCTCGTTGGCGCCCTCGATGCCCAGCGGTGTCTCCCCGGCATCCTTGGCGCGAAAGGCGACTGCCTCGGCCATGGCTTTGACGTGGCGGTCCGAGGTGCCGCTGGCGATCACCATGATATCGGTGATGCTGGTCTTGCCGCGCACATCCAGCACCTTGATGTCGTTTGCTTTCATGTCGTCGAGTACGCCGACCACCAGATCGCGGAGTTCTTCTACCTGCATTGCTTCTCCTGTTTGGGGTGATTGCTAAGATTCTAGCCGATAGCGGGTTGCAGCCCCAGCCTGGCGCAGCCCCGGCAGCAGTCGCTTGAGGCTGCGCACTAGCGGTAGAGCCCCCGCTGTTCGATGATCTCCAGCACCGCATCGGGCAGCAGGTAGCGGGGTGAGCGGCCGCGCTTCAGCAGCGCGCGAATCTGTGTGGCGGAGATCTCCAGTTGCGTCACCGGCTGCAGCAGCACTCTGCCGCCAGGCGCGGCGCGCAGTTCATCCGCGTCGCGCGCATGGCGGCTCGGATAGAGCGCGGGCGCGTCTTCGCCGGGGCGCTCCATTACCACCAGATGCGCCTGTTGCAGGATCTCCAGCGGCAGATGCCAGCCGGGAAATCCGCGGAAGGCGTCGTTGCCGAGCAGCAGGCAGATCGGCGTTTCGGGGATCTCTTCGCGCAGCGAGAGCAGCGTATCCAGCGTATAGGATTTGCCGGCCCGGGAGAGCTCGCGGGCATCGACGCGAAACACCGGGTTGTCGGCGACCGCCGCCCGCACCATCTCCAGCCGTGTCTCCGGGTCGGTGCCGAGCGCCCCGCGATGCGGCGGACTGCGAAGGGGAATCAGGCGGATCTCCTCCAGGCCGAGCGCTTGCTGCACCTCCAGCGCGGTGCGCAGGTGGCCGTAATGGATCGGGTCGAAACTGCCGCCGAGGATACCAATCATGCGGGGTGCCGGGTAGCGGGTAGCGGGTGCCGGGCTCTGTTCACAGTTTCCGGCTTCCCGTAGCCCGCACCTACTGCCTTATATGCCCGTCACCGAGCACGATGTACTTCACCGAGGTAAGTCCCTCCAGACCGACGGGACCGCGGGCGTGGAACTTGTCGGTGGAGATGCCGATCTCGGCACCGAGGCCGTACTCGAAACCGTCGGCGAATCGGGTCGAGGCGTTGACCATCACCGAGCTGGAGTCGACCTCGGTGAGGAACCGGCGCGCGCGGGTGTAGTTCTCGGTAACGATGCTGTCGGTGTGCTGCGAGCTGTAGCGGTTGATGTGGTCGATCGCCGCGTCCAGGTTGGCGACGATCCGGATCGACAGGATCGGTGCCAGGTACTCGCTCTCCCAGTCCGCATCGACCGCAGGTATGCACTCGGTGATCAGCGCGCAGCTGCGTTCGCAGCCGCGCAGCTCCACACCCTTGTCGCGATAGGCGCGTGCCAGCTGCGGCAGCGTCTCCTTTGCGATCCCCTCGGCGACCAGCAGCGTCTCCATGGTGTTGCAGGTACCGTAGCGCTGGGTCTTGGCGTTGAGCGCGATGTCGAACGCTTTCTTCGGGTCGGCCTGGTCGTCGATATAGACGTGGCAGATCCCGTCCAGGTGCTTGATCACCGGCACCCTGGCCTCAGCGGAGATGCGCTCGATCAGCCCCTTTCCGCCACGCGGAATGATCACGTCGACGAACTCCGGCATCGCGATCATACGTCCCACGGCAGCGCGGTCGGTGGTGGCGATCACCTGCACCGCATCTCCCGGCAGGCCGGCCAGCTCCAGCCCCTTGCGGATGCTGGCGGCGATCGCCTGGTTGGAGTGGAACGCCTCGGAACCGCCCCGCAGCAGCGTGGCGTTGCCCGACTTCAGGCAGAGCGCGGCGGCGTCGGCGGTGACGTTGGGGCGCGACTCGTAGATGATGCCGACCACGCCGAGCGGTACCCGCATGCGGCCGACCTGGATGCCGCTCGGCAGGTATTTCATGTCGAAGATGCTGCCGATCGGGTCGGACAGCGCGACGATCTGGCGCAGCCCATCGATCATGCCGTCGATGCGCGCCGGTGTCAGCTCGAGCCGATCGAGCAGCGCGGGCTCGAGGCCCTTGGCCGCGCCCGCTTCCAAATCCTTGCGGTTGGCGCTCGTCAAGGCGATGCGGTTGCGGTCCAGGTCGTCGGCGATGGCGGCCAGCGCGGCATTCTTGTCGGCGCTGCTGGCGCGGGCCAGGATGCGCGACGCGGCGCGCGCCCTGCCCCCCACTTCGATCATGTAACGGGCGATATCTTCGATGGTGTCGGACATGATGTTTCCGTGCTCTGCTGAAATGCTCGGGCAGATTTTAACAGAAGGGATAGCAGCCAGCAGCCGGCGCACAGCGCCAGGCCGTCGTTGTGCGCGGAGCTGAGCGCAGTCGCGGAATCGAAGCAAGGGCTCCGGAGTTGTCCGGCCCCCACGACTTGGCGCAGGATGACGACATCTCATGTGCCGCGGAGGCGATGGACTCGTATGCAGAATGGCGGTGGAGTTGCGTAACAGCGATAAAACCCGGGTCTCAGCCCACCTCCGCGCCCGCCATGCCGGTGACGATCCGCTGCAACAGCAGCCAGGGGTCGGCTTTGCTGAAGCCTTTGATGGCTTGGTCCGTTTCGCCGCACTGGCGCAGCAGCTGGCGCCACTGGGCGGGGGCCAGGCGCTGCAGTCCTTTGGCGACCAGAGGTTTACGCTTCTCCCACACCTCGCGTCTGGCCGCCACCGCCTGGCGCGCGCTGCGCCCCCTGCGCAGTTCCCAGGCGAGCGAGCAGAGCAGGCGCAATTCGCGGGTCAGCGCCCAGAGCACGAGCGGTTCGGGGGTGCCTTCGGCGCGCAGGCCGTTGAGCATGCGCAGGCTGCGGCCGATGTCGCCGTCGAGCGCGCTGTCGACCAGCCCGAAGATGTCGAAGCGCGCGCTGTCGGCGACCGATTCGGAGAGCCGCTGCTGGTCGATCGGCGAGCTGCCGAAGAGCAGCAGCAGCTTTTCGATCTCCTGCCGGGCTGCCAGCAGGTTACCCTCGACACTCTCGGCGAGCATCGCCGCCACGCCCCGCTCGGGCTGCAGGCCGGCGCTGCGCATGCGCTGCTCTATCCAGCCGGGGAGCTGGGCAAGTTCGATTGGCCAGATCTGGATGACCACCCCCAACCGGTCGAGCGCCTTGAACCATTTGCTGCTCTGCTGGCTCCTGTCCAGCTTCGGCAGCGTCAGCAGCAGCAGCGTATCCTCGGGCGGACGCTGCGCGTACTCGAGCAACGCTTTACTGCCTTCGTTGCCGGGTTTGCCCGAGGGGATGCGCAGGTCGATCACGCGGCGCTCGGCGAACAGCGACAGCGCGTCGGCTTCGGCTGCCAGCCGGTTCCAGTCGAAGTGCTGGTCGACGTCGAGCACCTCGCGGCTGCCATAGCCCTGCCGCAGCGCCTCACGGCGAATCGCGTCGAGCGTCTCGCCGAGCTGCAACGGCTCGTCGCCGCTCACCAGATAAAGGGGCGCCAAGCCGCGCTGCAGCTGGCCATCCAGTTGCTTGGCGGGGATGCGCAAGGGCGCCTCCGGCCTAGCGCAGTTGCGCGGCCAGCCGCCGCATGATCTGATCGGCCATGCGTTGCCACATATCCTGACGCAGCCGCTGCTCCTCCTGCGCCCCGCCGAGTACCTCGGTCTCCGGGTTAATGTAGCTCTGTATCAACGTGATCGACTGCTCCGGCACGCGCATCGCGCCGCCGGCGTCGCTCAGCGAGAAGCTGAGCGATTCGCGCAGCTCGTATTCGATCACCTTGCCGCTGCTGTCGACCGCCAGCACCCGACGGTCGCTGACGCGGCTGCCGATACGCAGCCGGCTCTTGCCCTGCTCCGCGGCGGCCGCCATGCCGGCGTCGCTGGTGATCAGCCGCTCTTCGAGCTGCAGGCGCAGATAGTCGCCACGCGCCAGTCCCTGGATGTAGACCGGACCGGTACCGGCCGGCAACGCGAATCTGCTGCCCTCCTGGGTACCGCGCAGGTGAAAGCCGCACCCCTGCAGCAGCGCCAGCAGCAACAGCGGGATCGATAACTTCAACCAGACTTTTCGTCTCATCGACTTGAACTCCTTGTGTTGTGGCGCTTGCGAGTCGTTCGGTGCCTCGCGCGTTCTGCCTGCAGATTCAGTTGGCGACGATATTGACCAGCTTGCTCGGCACCAGGATCACCTTGCGCACCTTTGCATCGCCGATAAACTTGCGCACGTTCTCATCGGCCTGCGCTGCCGCTTCGATCTCGTCGCGTCCGGCGTCGGCCGGAACCTGGATCTTGGCGCGCACCTTGCCGTTGACCTGCACCACGTAGAGCAGGTTCTCCTGCTGCAGCGCCTGCTCATCGGCTTCCGGCCAGCGACTCGCCAGCACTTCGTCGCCGTAGCCCAGATCGCGCCAGAGGCGGTGCGTGATGTGCGGTGCGATGGGCGCCAGCAGCTGCACCACAGCGCCGAGACCTTCGCGCAGCAGCGCCCGGTCGGCGTCGTTCTCGCCGAGCCTGTAGAGGGTGTTGACCATCTTCATGCAGGCCGAGACGACGGTGTTGAACTGGTGCCGCTGGTAGTCGAAACAGGCCTGCTTGAGCGCCGCGTGCAGCTCGCGGCGTGCCTCCTGCTGGTCGCTGTCCAGCTGCGACGGCAGCGCGCCGGCGGCGCGGATCTCCGCCTGGCGGCCGTAGGCGAGTCCCCAGACGCGCCGCAGGAAACGGCTGGCCCCCTCGACCCCCTCGTCGCTCCACTCCAGCGACTGGTCGGGCGGCGAGGTGAACATGGTGTAGAGGCGCACAGTGTCGGCACCGAAACGGTCGACCATGGTCTGCGGGTCGATGCCGTTGTTCTTCGACTTGGACATCTTCTCGACGCCGCCGATCTCGACCGCCGCGCCGTCGGCCTTGAGATGGGCGCGCGTCACCTGTCCGCGTTCGTTGCGCTCGCACTCGACGTCGGCGGGGTTGTACCAGCTGTAGCTGCCGTCCGCGCTCTGGCGGTAGTAGGTTTCCGCCACCACCATGCCCTGCGTCAGCAACCGGGAGAAGGGTTCGTCCGAGCTGACCAGGCCGGCGTCTCGCATCAGCTTGTGGTAGAAGCGCGCGTAGAGCAGGTGCAGGATCGC
>JAGRGU010000015.1 GCA_020445335.1 Gammaproteobacteria bacterium | reverse complement strand
CGCAGGGATAGTACAGAGCTACATGGCGTACAAACGCTCGATATAGCGACTCCCGCCCCGCGCAAGTCCACGGCACCCCGGTGCCGCCATCACGGACTACCCCCCCAGTCCACTCAAGCGTCGGATCAGACTCATCGAGGCGTTGAAGAAGTCGTCGTCGGGGCGTTCGTCGCAGTTGACCTGGATACGCCGCATCGCACCATCCATCTCGACCCCTTTCAACACGCCCTGGCCGGTGGCCAGCGAAAGTCCCGTCACCAGTCCCGCCAGCCAGCCGCGGTAACGCAGATAGTCGGCGATGGCCGCCTCTTCACCCTGCTGCCAGCGCTCGAAGGTCGCCAGATAGTCACGGCACGGCTTGACGCCGAAACCCCAGACCTCCGGCGGCTCCTGCGCACCGGCCGTCAGCACCGACAGCAACAGGGGAAGCAGCAGAAGTCGTCTCAATTCATCTCTCATCGTTTACCGGCCGTTGCGGGTAGCCACCCGACCATCTTGGTGAAATCTCCTCGCGATGGCAATACGCGGCAGGCGCAGGGATAATAGCAGCGGTGACGGCCATCGGCGGTCGCGCTGTGGAGCAGGGAGATTCGGGAAACCAAACCATGTCAAAGATCGTCTTCATCATCGTCGTCGCCATCATAGTCGCCGGCGCCATCTACTACGAGAAGCGCCGTAGCGACGGCATGTCGGCGGCAGCCAGAAGGCTCGGTTTCGACTACCAGGCTGGACAGCAGGCACTTCCGCCCGAACTCGATGCCGCCGGATTCGATCTCTTTACGCAGGGCGCACCGAACATCAGGCACCGCCTCTGGGGCAGCCGTGACGGACGTCGGATGGTGCTCTTCGACTATACCTACAGCGCCAGCTCCGCCGCCGAAGGGCGGCGCGAACAACCGGTCGCCGACGACTACAACGGAATCGAGGATCGTGCACAGACGGTTCTCTGGGTGCGCCTGCAGAAGCCACTGCCGGATTTCGACCTGAGCCCGAGCCGGCTGCACCGGCGAACGGTCGCCGAACGATTCGGGCTCAACCGGGTGACGCTGGACGGTGAAGCGGAGTTCAATCAATCCCGCATCCTGCTGGCGCGCAACGCCGAGCGCGTGCGCGAACTCTTCGCGCAACCGCTGTTGAGCTACCTGCAGCGCCACCCCCGCATAGTCGTTGAAGCGCGGGGGGAGAATCTGCTGCTCTACCGCTTCGAACAACTGTCCGAGCCAACCGCCGTCATCACTTTCCTCGAAGAGGCCGAGGAGTTGCTGCAACTGCTGCAGAAATAGGGCTTGATAACAGGCCTCGGCTCAACCGGCGAGGATATCGAGACTCCAGCGCTGCAGCACCCCGGTATCCATCGACGCTTCGTCGGTTACCGTCAACAACCACTCCCCGGCCACCGGCTCTCCCTCGAGCACCGCGAGCGCAGGCGTCGATCCGGCGTCGAAAACCGCGTTCAGGTTCTTGCGGCTGCCTCCCTCACCCTGCCGCAATGTCAGGCGGCGCCCGCCGGGTGAGGTCAGCTCGATCTTCAGGTCGCCGACAAAGGTGTGCTCGATCTCGACCGCGATACTGATCTTGCGACAATTGCCGGCAGCATCGACCCGCAGCGAGTCGCTGGCACCCGCGGCCGGATGATCAGGAATCGCCAGCCCCGGCGCGGAACTGAGGTTGATTCGTTGTTCGTCACGCCTGATGCCGAGTTGCAACCGCCAATGGTTGAGACGACCGCTGTCACGCTGTGCCATATCGGCGAGATGAAGCCGCCAAACCCCGTCAGCGGCTTCGCCGATCAGGGCTTGCAACGCGCCGCCTGGCGCCGAGTCGTAGCTGGCAACCAGGTCATCGCCAGAACCGCCGCTCCGATCGTGCAGCGTGATTCGAGTACCGCTCGGCGACTCCAGTTCGATTCTGAGGTCGCCGATGTAGGTGTGGGTCACATCGAGCGACAGAGTGGCCGATTCGAGCCGGCCGGCGCTCTGCTGCTGCAGCTCGCTGCTCACTCCTGCGGGCCGATCGTCCGGAATCAGCAGATCGGGGGAGAGTTCGATCTCGACCAGGCCCTGCGGTTGCGGCGGCACCGCCGGCCTGCCGCAGGTGAAGCTGATCACCTCTCCCGGCGCGGAGATTCCGCTGATCATCAAGCCCGAATCTGAACCATCCCACTTGAGCGTATCGGGCTGGCTGTCGTGGGCGAGCACCGCCTCCGCCGCGGCACCATAGAGGTCCCCCTCGTCACCGGTGTTGCGGTTCAGCTCCAGATCCTGATTGCCGTCGGCCTGCAACAGTCCCACCTGATAATGCTTGCTGCTGCTCCCCTTCTGCCACTCGTTGGAACCGAGAATGTCACAGTGATAGACCGCCAGCCCGGATGCCGGAAGATGGCTGTCCAGTCCAAGCCGCGAGCGATTCTCGACCAGGAAATATTCGTTCGGCCGGTCGGTATCGAAACGCAGCACCGCGCCGTAGTCGCCGTGTCGCGCCTGATAGACGCCAGCACCGTTGAGCGCGACCTCCTGCTGCGGCCAACCGACCAGATCGCGCAGATAGGCGCAGAGCGCCGAGGGCGTGCGTCCACGGTCGAGATGATTGCCCGCGCCCATCAGGCAGTAGAGCCCCAGGCCCGCGCTCTTCTCGAAATCCCCGTCACGGGTGCCGTAGTCGTAGAGGTCGGGGAAGCGACAGAGCATATGCCCGCTTTCGTGACAGAAGGTGCCGATGCTCAGATCGACCGCGCGCCGCCCCATGCTCTGGATCGTATAGTAGTTGGTGCGGATGCCATTGTACTTGAGTTCGACGGTGAAATTGTGCGGCCACAGCCAATCGGAGTAGACGGTTCGCCCGGCATACATGAAGCTGAGCGCATCAACGAACCCCTCGCGGCGCGAATCGAACTGCGCGAGATCGACCCCCAGTTCGTCGACCAATATGTCCAGCGCCTCCTCCACCAGCAGGTTGGAGATATAGTAGTCGCGGTTCCGGCTGAGTGTGATCGGGCCGACCACGATGTTACTGTAGTCCAGCGCGCCGGCGGACATCATCTGGTAGTAGCGATTGACCGAGCAGTGATTGCCGTTGCGGCTGTAGTCGGAGGCGTTGAGCATCGCCTCGACCTCGGCCTGGGTGATCGACGCCTGCTCGTCCTGAAACTGCACCAGCACGGTCAGTCCCCGCACGGTGCCGCTGCTGACGCGGCGCCCTTCCAGCAGACCGTTCTCGCGCCCGAAGGTCTGGATTGTCGGCCCCGCGCCATGAACCGCACCGCGCATCAGGCGATAGCGGGCCTCGAACTTTTCGTTGCGCACCTCGGGGGATTCGCGCAGATGTCGCGGGACGCCGGCAGGGGGTTGTTTGTGCAGCGGCACACCGCTGGAGACGAAGCGGCCATCCAGCACCAGCGCGTAGCAGTATTTCGCAAGGCCTGCATCGTAGACCACCGTGTAGCCTTCGCGGTCTTCATAGCGCGCGTAGAATTCGTCGCCGTGGGTGATCAGTTCGACAGCCGGTCCGTCGCCCTGGGGCAGGGTCAATATCTCGCCAAAAATCGCACTCATCGTTCGACCTCCTCCTTTGGTCCGCTTCCATGGTGAAAATATAGATCACCCGCTGGCGGAAGGTGGGTCGAACTCAGCTGTCGGACTGCGAGAAGTAGTGCTGCAGAAACTCCGTGAAACCTTTTTTCGGCGCACGTTCCATCTCCGCCTGCCTTGCGTGCGAACGTTCGGACTCCTCCCGAAACAGTCGCAGACGCTCGCCGTCCATCGCCAACTGCCGGAAGTAGTCATGATGCAGCAGCGAAAGCCGCTGAGCGAAGTGAAAGAATCCCTCGCGGTTGGCGCGCATTTCGCGCAGCATCTGCGCCGATGGGGTCAGATCCGGGTCCGCCACCTTCGCCACCTGACGCGCCAGCGTCGTGCTGAAAACACCGCCCCCCGACTCCGCATCCAGCAGTTCGCATAGCGCGGCCATTTCGCTGCAGATCTCCCCGGCCCAGTCGCGCAGCCGTACCTCCTGCCCCCACCGCCATAGATGGAGTTCGGGGTCCCGTCCGCGGTGCGCCACGCCGCCCTGATTCTGGTCGATCTCACGCTGCTCCTGCAGGCTGATTGGCGGACTGTCCTGCAACAGGCAGAAGAGCATGAAGGCCTCCAGGAAGGCGATCTGCTCGCCGCTCACCCCCAGCGGATCGTAGGCGTTGACATCCAGCGAGCGCAGTTCGATGTACTGCACACCCCGGCGCTGCAGCGCTAGCACCGGCATCTCCAATCCTGCGAGCAGCTGCTTTGGCCTGACGGTGCTGTAGTACTCGTTCTCGATCTGCAGAATATTTGCGTTGAGTTGCTCGTAGCGCCCGTTGACCACGACGCCGATCTTCTCCCAGGTTGGCGAAGGCGTTTTGATGGCGCGGGTCAAGGAGTTGATATAAGCCTCCAGGCTGTTGTAGCTGGCCTTGATGCCGACCCCCTTCTCCTTGCTGTTGGTGTAGCCGAAATCGCCCAGACGCAACGAAGTGGCGTAGGGTTCGTAGTAGGTATTGGCGTCGAAATCGGCAAGGCTGTTCGGCTTGCCGCCGAGAAAGGATTTGCACACCGCCGGAGAGGCGCCGAACAGGTAGGGAATCAGCCAGCCGTAGCGGAGCAGATTGCGCGTCAGCCCCATGTACATCCGATCGACGAAACCGCGTTCCGGCTGGCGATCCCCCTCCAGACGCTGCAAATGGGGCCAGAAACCGGGATCGAGCGAATAGTTGAAATGGACCCCCGCGATCACCTGCATGGAGCGTCCGTAGCGGTGCCCCAAGCCGCGCCGGTAGACGCTCTTCATGATCCCCTCGTTTGAGTCGCCGTAGCGAGCGATGGGGATATTCTCCCCACCCGCGAGCACGCAGGGCATGCTGGTAGCCCAGAGAATCTCATCCCGCAGTTCGCCGCAGACGAACTTCTGCAGATCCTGCAGGAAAGTGAGCGCCTGCCGGATCTCACGGAAAGGCGGCGTTATCAGCTCGATCAACGCCTCAGAGTAATCGGTGGTGATGTAGGGATGGGTCAGCGCCGAGCCGAGTGGCCGGGGATGCGGCGTCTGTGCGATTCCGCCATCGGGCGCCACCCGCAGACTCTCTTTCTCGAGTCCCTTGAGGCCACTGGCCAACAGATGGGAGAGCCCCTCCGCGCTAATCGTCGAGAGCCGCTTTTCCGCCGATTGATACAAGAGTCTAGGGTTCCCTGGGCCCGGCGCAAACGCGACGCGATCGCGAGCATGGTGTAAAGCCGGACATTATAGCGCCGATAACAGTAATCACTAAAGTTTGCATTGGCTCGAGTGAGTAGGTGAAAATCGTTCCCGATCATTACTATCGAGGTAGACAGGTGAGACGCACGGCGGCGCTGGTAATACTGCTGACCTTATTTCCGCTAATCGGCGTGAAGGTGCTGGCGAGCGAAACGCTCAGCCTCGCGAAACTGAGCCAACCGGCTGCGCAGCAGAAGCTGTGGCGCCAACTCAATCCACGCAAACTCAAGCTGGAGTCCCAGGGTGTACTGGTCAGCGACCGTTTCGGAAACGAATTGTTCAGCAAGAACGCCGATCAGCCCCGCCCCATCGCCTCCATCACCAAACTGATGACGGCGATGGTGATCCTGGACTCGCCGTTGCCGATGCGTCGCGATATCGTGATCACCAAGGAGGACCGGGATCTGTTGCGTATGACCGGTTCCAGGCTGCGCCCCGGCGCCACGCTGACGCGTGAGCAACTGGTCGAACTGGCGCTGATGTCGTCAGAGAACCGCGCCGCCAGCGCGCTTGCACGCACCTTTCCGGCGGGCCGCAAACGCTTCATCTATCTGATGAACAAAAAAGCGCTCGAACTGGGGATGCGCGATACAGTATTCACCGACCCTACCGGCCTCGACGCCGGCAACCGCTCCACCCCACGGGACCTCGCCAAACTGGTCAAGGCAGCGATGAACTATCCGCTGATCCGCAGTGCCACCACCACGCATTCGACATCGGTCAGCCCCTACCTTAAACGCGGCCAGCTGCGTTATGCCAACACTAACCGGCTGGTCAAGAGCGACGCCTGGGAGATTTTGCTGAGCAAGACCGGCTATATCAACGAAGCAGGGCGATGCCTGGTGATGCAGGTGGAGATAGCCGGCAAAGAGGTGACGATCGTACTGCTGAACTCCTTCGGCAAGCTGACGCCCTACGGTGACTCCAACCGCATCCGCAAATGGGTGGAGCGCGGCATCGGCGCCGGCACTACCTGATCGACGTTCACGGCTGTACCATCGCCGCGCGCCGCTGGTCGCCGACGAGTTCAGCTAGAATGCGCGCCGCCTCGTTGACCTGGATCTGATCGACCTCGTCGCTCTCCTTCGTTTTTTCTTCCTGCTGCTCTTTCTCATCGTCATCGACGGAGGCCAGGCCGAGTGCCGCGCGAAACCGCTTCTTGTTGCTCTTGCGCCGATTTTCGCGCTCCTCCCACTCCTGTTTCCGAACCTGTTCCTGCAGCGAAATCTGGGTACGTTCGCGCATCGTCTTGACGTATGCGTCCTCTTCGATCAGGTAGCGAAAACCGGCATCGGCGGCGATCCGCGCCTGATGGTTCTGGCGGTAGCGTGTCAAATCGGCAGGATGACGCGGGCTGTAACTAGCCGCCTCGATCTGTGCCCAGGGGATTGCGTTGTCCAGCCCACGCTCGCCGTGTTCGTCGGCTGTTGATGCGAACGGAAAAATGATATCCGGGACCACACCACGGAACTGGGTGCTGCCGCCGTTGATGCGGAAGAATTGCGCCATGGTCAGACGCAATCTGCCAAGCTTGTCGCCGCCGTCGCGGACGAAGCGCCCGAGGTCGACCAGCGTCTGCACCGTACCTTTACCGAAGGTCGGCTCACCGATGATGATACCGCGCCCGTAGTCCTGGATGGCGCCGGCGAAAATCTCCGATGCCGAAGCGCTGTTACGGTCGACCAGCACCGCCAACGGACCTTCGTAGACCGTGTTCGGATCGGGATCACGCTCAACTTCGATATCACCGCTCGCGTCTCTGACCTGAACCACAGGACCACTGGCGATGAAGAGACCGGTCAGCTCAGTCGCTTCGATCAGCGAGCCACCGCCGTTCTGCCGCAGATCGACGACAATGCCATCGACACCCTCTTGTTGCAGTTCCTGCAGCAGCTTGCGCACATCCCGCGTGGTGCTGCGAAAATCTTTGTCGCCGCGCGACTGTCCGCGGAAATCGCGGTAGAAAGCGGGAAGATCGATGACGCCGATACGTGTCGGTCCCATTCCGTCAAGGCCCTCGATGATCGACTTCTTGGCCGCCTGATCCTCGAGCTTGATCTTGTTGCGGACCAGCGTCACCTCCTTGTCGGGACCGCCGGCAGCAGAATCCTCCGGCAGCAGCCGCAGGCGTACCACGGTGCCTTTGGGACCGCGAATCTTGTCCACCACATCCTGCAGACGCCAGCCGACGACATCCAGCATCTCGCCCGACTCACCCTGACCGACGCCGATGATACGATCGCCTGCTGCCACCTGACCGCTCAACGCCGCAGGACCACCGACGACCGTGCGCAGCACCTCCGTGTACTCATTCTCGCCGCGCAACACGGCACCGATCCCCTCCAGCGACAGACGCATGCTGATATCGAAATTCTCGGAGACACGCGGCGACATGTAGGAGGTGTGCGGCTCGAGACTCAGGGTGTAGGCATTCATGAAGGTCTGGTAGACGTCATTCGAGGCCAGTTGTCGCGTGCGTCGCTGAATACCTTGATAGCGCTTGCGCAGCGTATCGCGAATCTCCTCTTCGGGTTTGTCACTCAAGCGCAGCGTCAGAATGTCGTTCTTGACCCGCTGGCGCCAGATCTCGTCCAGTTCCACCCGGTCTTTGGCCCAATCCGCCTTGCTGCGGTCGAAGCGGTAGCTCTCGTCGCGGTTGAAATCGAACTGCCGTTCGAGCAGATCGAGCGCGTAGGCGACGCGCTCATCGACCCGTTGCCGATAGATGCGGAAGATTTCGAACGCCGGCGTCAACTGCGCCTGTTTCAACGCCTCGTCGAGACGGTCGCGGTAAGGCTCGAAGCGGGCCACATCCCTGGCATCGAAATAGCTGCGATTGGGGTCCAGCGAATCGAGGTAGCGTTCGAATATCGCGCTGGAGGCGTCGTCGTCCAGCGCCATGTCCTTGTAGTGATATTTGTCGATGACGCGAATGATGATCAGCGTCGCCTGTCGCTGTTCACGAGTCGGCTCCAGTTCGTCCAACGGTACTACCGTCGTTTTTGCCGGCAGTACCGAAGAGTGGAGTATCAGCAGCGCCAGCGCTGCTTTCAGGATCGTCATTCTGTTCATGGGTAATCGCTTCCCGCCCGGTCGTTTCTCCGCAATGGACCCTGGAGCCGGTGCCTAAGTTTCATCGGAGCTGTCACGATAGTAACCAAGTTTTCCCCCTCCGCCCAGCCGCAGCCTCTCCCCGCCCACGCCGCCGGGAAGCGTCTTCCCGGCCGCTCCCCGGATACAGGACGGCAAATTGCGAAGGGTATCGCGACCCTTCACGGAAGCTGTGGATGAAGTCCGGCGACCAGTTCGAGATATGAGTCGTGCTCGGGACCGATGCAACCGTGTCGGATCAGAAAATCGATGATCACCAGATTGCAGTTGAGCTTGAACTCCGGTCCCGTCAGCAGCGTCTCCATCACTCGCTCTATCGGCCAGAGCGCAAACGACTCGACCTCGCCGTCTGTACAGCGCGGAACGAAACTGGGCGGCAACTCCAGATCGTAGCAGTAGAGGGTGTCCGGCTTCAGCCCGCGCTCGCTCTCGGCGATATAGGTAATCGCGCCGACCGGCACAGCACCCAACGCGATCTCCTCGGGGATACCCGCCTCCTCCCAGCACTCCTTGAGCAGGTTATCGCGCAGCGAGATGCCGTGGGGCACTCCACCGGCAACAAGATGGTCGAGCTTGCCGGGAAAGTTGCGCCGATCCGCCGAACGTCTGCCGACCCACAGATTGATACCGTCGCCATTGCGGACGAAGCCGTTGATATGCTGACCGAAAGCACGAACGCCGAAAAATGGCGCGGCCGCGCGGTCAATGACGAACAGCGCACGCTCGCGACTGTCGGCGGTTACCGGATAGGGTTCACCCGTCAGATAGGGGAGTAAGCCATCCGCGGCCAACGCTTCGATCACACGGTTCCACTCCCTGCTGCGCGCCGCCGTTGTGTCACCCTGCGCGACCAGATCCACTCGCTGCGCGGAAATCCTGAACAGCATTGGCCAGGCCTCTAACGGCGCCACCGAATCCTTGCGCAGATAGCCGATCCGCTGACCTTCGAACTGCAGCGGCAGATAACGCTCGAGTTGGTGCGCATTGCACTGGGCGAGATAGTCGAGATAGTCCACTTTTTCTCCGAAATTCAGTGTGTTGTTCGCGCCCCGACCACTTGAGCCCGGTAGTTGTCTGCCTCGCTCCGACTGAGCCCGCGAATGCCGCTGTCGAAACTGAAGCTACGCCCGGGCGGAAGGCGCCCCTGCAGGCGGTGCGCTCTACCGTCGTGAATCTTCCCCCTCGCGTCCACCCGTCCGACGACGACCACCGGATCACGGATATCGACGGAACCCTCGTTGCTCACCCGAACCAACAGCCGGCCACTGCGATCGACCATCACATCAGCTCTCAGGCGGTCGTTGCGAGCGGGTTCCACAGCGGCGGAGAGCGCCGCCAGCGCTTTGGCCGCGGCACGGCCAACGCCGGAATCAGAACCCGCAGCGGTGCGAAAATGTTGCGCCGCACTTCGTCGGTCACCCTCCTCCCTGGCCAGGATACCGAGCAGATAGTGAGCATCGGCGGTCGGCAGCAATTCCAGGCTGCGCTGCAGATCCTGCCGCGCGCCGCGCTGATCGTTCAACCGGCTGCGCACCATGGCGCGCTGCAGATGGGGACGGAAGAAGTCCGGATTCAGCGCCACCGCGCTGTCGTACGCTTTGCGCGCCCACTCGTACTGCTTCATCTGGTACAGCGCATCGCCCTTGAGTCCGTGGAACAACCCCTCGCGCCGTTCGATGGAGATCGCCTTCTCGGCCAGCCGAAGCGCCGCTTCGGGAGATTTCTCGAGCTGTTTCTGGCCTTCGTCGAAGGCTTCGTAGGCGGGCCTGCTGCGCTTCAGCCCGGCGATCATCCGCTCATACTCCTGCCGACCCACGCGTCCGCCCCGACCCATGCGGCGCGCCGTCCCGCGATTCGCTTCCACCCGCTCCGGCGAGGGTGGGTGGCTGGCAAACAGACCTGTCAGCCAGTTCTGCTGTCTGCTCTGATCGAGCCTGACGAAGGTCTGCTGCAGATCCACCGCCGCCATCGGGTCGTAGCCGGCGCGCTGCATGTAGAGCATGCCATAGCGATCGGACTCCAGCTCCGCTTCGCGCGAGTAGCGCTGATTGAGCAGGTTGGCACCCAATGACGCGGCTCCGACCGCGACACCGGCATATTCGCTGTTGCGCGCAACCGCGCCCACCGCGGCCAGCGCACCCTGCAACAGCATGCCGCGCTCCATCCCCTGCGCGCTATGCCGCGCCGCGGCGTGCACGATTTCGTGACCGAGCACCGCAGCCAGCTCCGCCTCGCTCTGTAACTCCACCAGCAGCCCGCGATTGACCGCGATCTTGCCGCCGGGCAGTGCCCAGGCGTTGGGACTGGAGTCGTTGATTACGCTGAACTCGTAAGGCAGTTTGCGATCGCTGACGGCCGCCAGGCGGCGCCCCACATCGCGTACATAAGCAGTCAGCGCCGGATCCAGCAGGTAGTCGCCGCCCTGCATCTGGCGGCTGGGGGCGTACTGCTTGCTCCCAATCTCCAGCTCCGTCGACTCGGAGACCAGCGCCAACTCGCTTTCACCGGTTACCGGATTGGTAGCACAGCCGCCTACGGTCAACGCCAGCAACAACGCAACAGTCACGACTTTCATCCCCATCACTCTGCGACCTCCCGCTTTGCCCGCTCCCATAAAAGCTCGAGCTCATCCAGTGACATCGATTTCAGATCCCGCGTGGCGGAGGCAAGCTCCATGGCGCGGAATCTCTTCTCGAATTTGCCGTTGGCGGCGCGCAATGCCGTCTCTGCCTCCACCCCCAGATGCCTGGCCAGATTGACACAGCTGAAAAGCAGATCGCCCATCTCCTCCTCCAACCGTCCCGTTTCGGCGTTGCCCGCCAGCTCCGTTGAGAGCTCACCCAGCTCTTCCTGGATTTTAGCCAGTGGGCCCGCCAGCGAGTGCCAGTCGAATCCCACCTTAGCGGCCCGTCGCTGCAATTTAGCGGCGCGTACCAGCGCCGGCAGCGTGCGCGCTACGCCGTCCATCTCGCTTGGGACGCAATCGCTCTGACGCGAACGGCGCTCGCCCGCTTTCTGCCGCTCCCAGGCCTCGCTCTGCTCAGCCACACCGGAGATCTGCGCGTCGCCGAAGACATGCGGATGACGACGCTCCATCTTCTCACAGATGCCCAACGCCACCTCCCGGAACGAGAAGCTCCCCTCCTCTTGCGCCAGCTGAGCGTAGAAGACAACCTGAAACAGCAGGTCACCGAGCTCGTCGCGTAATTCGTCACGGGCGCCCCTCTCGATCGCGTCAGCGACCTCGTAGGCCTCCTCGATCGTATGTGGCACGATCGTTTCGAAACGCTGTTCCAGATCCCAGGGACAGCCCCCGTCGGGATCGCGCAGGCGTGCCATGATCGACAGCAACCGCGCGATCGCCTGCTCGTTTTCATCCGTCGGTGGATTGCCGGAAGGTCGCATTGTCACCCTGGGTACATGTTGTCCCGCCTGAGGCGGGTGTGGAGGGTTGCCTGCCGGGCGCCACTGAGGAGCCAAATATATCGGGCGCCCGGTTGGAATGGTAGGGGCCGGCACCGGGGAGAGGGGGCGGCACGCAGCGCGCGTGCCGCCCGGGTGGAGCTCAGATCAGAACTCGCCGGTAGCGCCGGCGACCATGATGTCCAGCATCTGCTGATTGACCTTGATCGCGGTGTCGACAACCTCCTGCGGCAGCAGTTGGCTGTTGATGAGCATATCCAGGTTCAGCATCATCAACCACAACTTGCCGTTGGGATCCTCGACCAGGGAGATCCTGCAGGGCATATAGCTCGCGAAGATCGGGTTGTTGATGATCATCGTGCGCGCATCCATCGGGTTGCAGAACTGATAGATGGCGAGGAACGGTGTCTCGACACCGCGCGACTCCAGCTCCTTGGAGACCTCCTGGCTGCCGACCAGCCGCAGGTTCAGCTCAACCGCCTTGGACATCATCGCCTGCACCGCGTCTTCACGACTGACGCCGGGCTTCAGCTCCATCTGCGCGACCGTCTGGGTGATGTCGGTGATCCGCAATCCACCCTTTGGCGCGGCGGGCCGCACCGGTACCGGGCGCGCCGAAGGCAGCGGCATCGGCGGGCGGGCGGCCATCAGACGTGGCGGGGTGAAGTGGGCGCCCGTGACCACCTTGACATCATCCAGCGTGGTGGCATAGGCGATCATGTCGAGCACCTCGGTATCGCTGTAGTCATCGAAGGTTTCGTCATCGGGATCGTCGGCATGCTCGCGGACCTTGCCCTTGAACATCTGCACCGATTGGAACAGATACTCGGGATGCTGCCCCGCCAGCGGGGGCGACTCCTTCTTCTTCTTGCCAAAACCGTCCTTGCCGTGGCAGGTCTTGCAGTCATCGTCATAGAGATCCTCGCCCTCCTGTGGATTACCCGGCATCCGCTGCAGGATGTTGAAGCGCTGGTCCTTGGCGATATCGAGGCTCGACAGATAGGCGACTACATCGTCGATATCCTTTTGCGCCATCTGCGCCAGACCCGAGGTCTCCATCATCGTCGGGTTGATGCGCTTGCCGCTGATGTAGTCCTTGATCGACTTGTGCAGATAATACTCGGGCATCCCAGCCAATCTGGGAGAGAGCCGGCCGTTGGCGCCCTGACCGAAAATTCCATGGCACAGTGCGCAGTTCTTGTTGATGCGTTCACCATTGGCAAGATCCGCAGCCTGCGTCAGCAATGGGAAACAGAGGAAAAGGGCCAGAACCGACAACAGGCTCTTCTTCATAGGAGTTCGCTCCCTTCGAGATCGAATTATGGAAATAGAAAAAGTGAGGAGTGCCCCCGGGTGAATCCCGTAGTCAGCAAAGGGCAAAGACAACCTCCTCCAGCATTCCTGTCGCTACTATTTCAGAACGCACCGGGAACCCTAGCACAGTGGTGGAGCAAGATCTAATTACCAGTATTTATCAGCCAGTTATCACATTTATTAGACTGATTTAAAACCGGGCAGGATGGGAGGGAAACGCTGCCCGGCACGTGCTCACTGCTGCTCGGATAGATAGTTGACCAGGGTCTGAAAACGGATCCGGTCCGGCGCTTCGAAAACCGGATCATCGTGTTTGGGAACATTGGCTTCGATCTTCTCCCAATCGGACTCCGAGAGGTGTTCGTCAAGCAGCGGAAACACCTCGTGCTCCTCCAGATTCAGGTGCAGATTCTGCAGCGCGACGAATTCACGTCCCTGCGTCTCCAGCTCCTCACGGCTCATCACCGCTTCGTGCAACACCCCTTCCAACGATCTGCGGAAGGTCCGGGTCAACCCTTCCAGATCCTTGTGCTGGTGACAGAGGCGTTCGAACAATTCACGCTTGTCGGCCAGTTCGGGCTTCTCCATCGCGGCCTCGAAAATCAGATTCTCCAAAGGATGGTGGCCTTGATCGGCGAACGCCTCCAGGTACTCCATCAGTTCGATCTTCAGGTCGAAATTGGACTCCCGCCCGGCGAAGAAATCATCGAGCTGCGTGGTCAGCATCGCGAGGATCTTCTCCAGATTACGATGATCCCGCTGCAGTTTTTCAAGTAGCCTGTGCACGATGCGCCGCCCCCTTAGCTCCAAGTGTTGTGTGATAGTCGAAATCACTCAGGACAGGCTTGAACAGAGAAAAACTCTCAGCTCTCCACCTGCTGAATGCCCAGCATCAGCATTTTCCGCGCCGCCCACGGTGAACGTCTGACATTCCAGTTTTGCCAATGAAGAGCGACCGATCAAGCCCGTGGTCGCCTGTCTCGCCTGCACGCACCTTCATCGAGGTGCACAGCACGGCACCCTGCCCCGTCACACCGCTTCGCCGGCAGCCTCACTTCGCGGGGCGCGCCCGATTTTCCGCTACAGTGTAGCCGATTTTTGGTTTTTACACTTCGGGCGCCCCTTGCCGCGAGGCCAACCCCCGACCGCAGGCGCCGTGCGGTTGCCAGGCACCCTGATCTTCGCCCCGCATCAACCGGTGGCTACGCGCGCGACGCCGCGCTTCAGCAGCTTCCAGACCCAGCCCTGTGGCCGCGACTCGCCGGTGAGAACATAGTTGAGCGCGTGCTCGTTCTGCAGTGTCCAGTCCATATGGTCCTTGCCGTTTATTCGACCACAGAAGAGCAGCTGATCCCCGACCTTGAGCTGGGTCGACTCCGGCGGATTCATTTTCGCGGCCCCGCGCCGCTCGAGCAGGAGCGGAATGCAGGCGAGTCGCCGCTCGCGGTCGCGCGGGTCGAGCGTCAGGCTTGCCAACGTCACCACCCGGCCACGACCGAGCGCGTTGGCGACCGCCAGCGCCGACTGGGAATCGATGGTCACCTCCCAGACCTCCGGCAGACGGGTATCGATCAGGCCCGCGATCTGCTTCACCAGGTCGCAGGCCCAGTCATCGTCCTCGTACATCGCCAACCCCATGAACTCATGCAGCAGAGGCGTTGCCAGCAGCACCCGGATACGGTCGGCTATGATCGAGCTGGGGTGCATCACGATATCGGCACCGACCGCATCGAAGATCTCCGCATTGTCCTGATTGCCCTGACGCGCGACGACGAACAGGTCCGGCGAGAGTTCGCGCGCGGTCATGATGATCGAGAGGTTGTTGGGATCGTCGTCGGTACCGGCCACCAGCCCGACCGCATGGCGTATGCCCGCCTCCTCCAGCGTCACGGCTTCGGTTCCCCGACCTTCGATACAGCCACCTTCCGGTACGCCGGTCAACCCCGGCTTCTCCTCCACCACCACCGGTTCAAGCCCCTCGTCCTTGAGGCGGTGATAGACGGCGCGGCCAAACCGGCCGAAACCACAGACGATCCAGTGGCCGCTCTTGGGTGGATAGACCGGCTCGCTGAGCGACTGCTGACGGTTGCCTGCCAGCCACTCCTGCAGCACGTAGAGCCCCGGCGCCTGCAGCGCGGTGGCCAGATAGAGCGCGAAGGTATCGAACGGATCGATAACGAAGTCGGTTCCGAAAGAGCGCATGTTGGCTTCGATATCGTGTGAATCGGCGCGGCAGATGACGCGGATCTTCGGGTGCAGCAGCTTGCTGGTGATGGCGATCTTCAGGTTCGCCTTGTTGTCGTTGGTCAGCGCCACCACCGCCTTGCACATCGGGTGCTTGAGTCCCGCTTCGACCAGATGCCTGGGTCTGCGCGCGTCGCCGCAGAAGGATGGAACATACTGGCGCAGATTCTCCAGTTCGAGCGCATCGATCCGATTCTGGTCGATATCTATCGTCACCACGTTGTGATGGTGGTCGGTAAGACTGCGCACCAGCGCACCGCCTGTCTCGCCGTAACCGCAGATGATGTAGAAAGGTTCACGCTGATGCTTCACCTTGCGTGCGAAACTGCGCTCGATCAGCGCCTGACGAAAGGCGCGGTCCTGCACAAGGGAGAGCAGATTGCCGATTGCATAAAACCAGACAACCACCGACGCATAGAGCGAAAAGGTGACCCAGAGGCGCTGCGCGTCGGTGAATTCGTAGGGAATCTCACCAAAGCCGATGGTGGTCGACATGAAGCTGACGAAGTAGAAGGCATGGAAAAAATCCATGTACCAGACGTTGCCCGCCGCATCCTGCCCGGGTATCAGCGTCAGCCCCAGCATCGCGAATGCGTGCGTCAGCGTCAGCATCAGCAACGGCCGGCGCATGCGCCTGAAGGCAAGGAAAAAGATATTCTCCATGCTGCTGCCTCCTCCTGGCCGACCCGGTAGTGACGATGATCGAGGCTTGTGGCTTTCGTCCATCCGGTGGATCCGGTCTCAGCGGCGCAGCATGACCGTTTCGATGACCAGCAACACCACCGAGACCACGTTAGCCAGCATCGCGCCACCGGAGAGTGAAACGATGCTGGCCGTCACCACCGGCGTCAGGCCGGAGCCGGTGACGTGCTCCGCAACTCCCCAGACCAGCACCGCGACGAGCAGTTGCAGCACCGCCACCAGGCTGGTGGCCAGCAACACCGCGCCCATCTGCGTGCGGTCGCCGAATTTCAGGATCGTCGCCACTAGGTTGACCACCACCACGGCGAAAAGCTCGTAGACATGATGGTGATCCGGATTGTCCATCTCACCGACGAAGAAGCCGAAATTGAGCGTCAAAGCCAGCACGATAAAAAAACCGAATACCACTTTCTCAGGATTCATTCCGCGCTCCCCTAACCCCCGCACCCGTCTATAACCGGAGGCTTTTTTAGATATTTGTGCCGATGATACGCCATACCGATTCGATTCGGGAACCGGGCACCCTGAGCCACCGCCCCTGTCGACGAAACAGCCCTCTCATGCGTCACCGCCAGGTGTCGGCCCACCCGCGTCATTAACATTTTTTGCAGAATGCCGGAAAATTAACGCTGTTCCCTTTGGTAACATTCAGATGTTACCCATATCCCGTTCAACGCTACATTCGGTAACGAACCCCGATCTGTTTGGCGCTTGGTAAAAGAGCTATCTATCTGATTTTTCAATACACTGTATTTGTTGGCTTGGTTCATGCTATATATCTCCCGCGATGCTGTGAAGAGAGATAAATTCAGGGTTTCCGTTGTCGATTGCGGGTAGTTTGGGGATCCACCCGGAAGAGATGGAGCAGTCGGACTACGGCGCTTCGGCATCGGCTTTCAAGCATCTTCTGTAAAACATAATTCCTAATTAATCGGAGAGGGCAGTTTATGAGCACACCTCAAGAGAGCTCGGGGCAAGCCTACTGGAAGGCGAACCTCCGGATCATCACCATTCACCTGGTGATATGGGCATTCGTGTCCTATTTCTGCGGCATCCTGCTGCGTCCCATCCTGGCCGGCATTCCGGTCGGCGGAACCGATCTCGGTTTCTGGTTCGCACAGCAGGGTTCCATTCTGGTATTCATCGTGCAGATCTTCGTCTACACCGCACAGATGAATAAGCTGGACCGTCGATTCGACGTTCACGAAGACTAATCTGGGGAGTCGAATTCATGGAACTGCAAACACTGACATATATCGTTGTCGGCCTCACGTTCGCGCTATACATCGGCATCGCGATCTGGGCCCGCGCCGGAACCACCGGCGAATTCTACGCCGCCGGTCGCGGCGTTCACCCGGTAGCCAACGGCATGGCCACCGCCGCCGACTGGATGTCTGCCGCATCGTTCATCTCGATGGCTGGCCTGATCGCCTTCATGGGCTACGACGCCTCCATCTTCCTGATGGGCTGGACCGGCGGCTACGTGCTGCTGGCGATGCTGCTGGCACCCTACCTGCGTAAATTCGGCAAGTTCACGGTACCCGAGTTCATCGGCGACCGTTACTACTCGCAGACCGCGCGCATGGTGGCGGTACTCTGCCTGATCGTCGCTTCGCTGACCTATGTAATCGGCCAGATGAAGGGCATCGGCGTTGCCTTCTCCCGCTTCCTCGAACTGGACTACGAGACCGGTCTCTACACCGGTATGGTCATCGTATTCTTCTACGCGGTACTCGGCGGCATGAAGGGCATCACATATACCCAGATCGCGCAGTACTGCGTGCTGATCATGGCCTACACCATTCCGGCAATCTTCATCTCGCTGCAGCTGACCGGCAACCCGATCCCGCAGCTGGGTCTGTGGGGCAGCCTGAGCGACGGTACGCCGCTGCTGCACAAGCTCGATATGACGCTGGTGGATCTCGGCTTCGGCGAATACACGGCGCAGAAGGGCAGTACGCTCAACATGGTCGCCTACACCTTCTCGCTGATGATCGGTACCGCCGGTCTGCCGCACGTCATCATCCGTTTCTTCACCGTACCCAAGGTGCGTGACGCGCGGTACTCCGCCGGTTGGGCGCTGGTCTTCATCGGCATCCTCTACACCACCGCGCCGGCTGTCGGCTCCATGGCCTTCTACAATCTGGCCAAGACGGTACAGCCGGGTCCGGTTGCCGCCGAGGATGGCGCGATGACCTACGCCGAGCGTCCGGAGTGGTTCAAGAACTGGGAGACCACCGGCCTTCTGAAGTTCGAGGACAAGAACGGCGACGGCCGCGTGCAGTACCGCAAGGGCGACAGCAACGAGCTCAAGGTTGACCGCGATATCATGGTGCTGGCCAACCCCGAGATCGCCAAGCTGCCGAACTGGGTTATCGCGCTGGTTGCCGCCGGTGGTCTGGCCGCGGCACTGTCGACCGCAGCCGGTCTGCTGCTGGCGATTTCAACCGCCATCTCGCATGACCTGTTGAAGGGCATGTTCGCCAAGGGCATCTCGGAGAAGGGTGAACTGCTGGCAGCGCGTATCGCCATGGCGGGCGCCATCGCCGTAGCCGGCTGGTTCGGCCTGCACCCGCCGGGATTCGCCGCGCAGGTGGTGGCACTGGCGTTCGGTCTCGCCGCTTCGTCGATCTTCCCGGCGTTGATGATGGGAATCTTCAACAAGAACGTCAACAACACCGGTGCCGTGCTCGGCATGCTGGCCGGCCTGGGCTCGACCCTGGTCTACATCTTCTGGTTCAAGGGGTGGTTCTTCGTCCCCGGCACCGCGATGGCGGCCAACATTCCGGCCAACCACTTCCTGGGTATCTCTCCGGAAGCCTTCGGCGCCATCGGCGCGCTGATCAACTTCGGTACCGCAATTATCGTATCGAAGGTGACCAAGGCTCCGCCGGAGCATATCCAGCACCTGGTTGAAGATATCCGCATCCCGAAAGGGGCGGGCGAGGCCACCGGCCACTAATCAACGACCACCGTTGTGATGTAGAATAGACCCCGCCCCCGTGCGGGGTCTTTTCTTTTGAGGCCTGTCATCGAAAAACGGGCATCCGGCCGCAGCACCCGACAGCCCCGGGCGCAACCGTATTTGGAATCAGCAATGGATATCGAACTGCTTGAGATCAGAGACTTTCTCGCAGCCCACCACCCTTTCGACCAGCTGCCGGGAACGGCGCTCTCCGAACTGCCGGGCATGCTGCAGGTTCGCTACTTTCGTCGCGACTCGGAGGTCTCCGACGCCGGCAATCTCGAAAACCAGCTCTATATCATTCGCACCGGCGCGGTCGAAGTGTTCAATGCCGACAACGAACTGCTCGCCCGCCTCGGCGAAGGGGACGTCTTCGGTTACCGCGCGTCGCATCGCCCCAACCAGATCGAGCACCGTGTTTCCGCGCTGGAGGATACCCTGGTCTATCAGCTGGCGGCGATCGATATCGACAAGTTGTGCGAGAAACACACCCAGTTCGCCTACTTTTTCGGCACCGTCGGCGGCGATCGTCTGCGCGATGCGATCAGTCAGGCGGCGCAGGTGGCGCATACCCAGGTCAATCTGATCACCACGCCGGTGCGCGACCTGATCAAGCGCGAGCCGATCACCATCGAACCTTCGGCCAGCATCCACGAGACGGCGGCGAAGATGGCGCAGGAGAGGGTCTCCTCGATTCTGGTGATCGCGCAGGGGCAGCTGGCCGGTATCGTCACCGACCGCGATCTGCGCAACCGGGTGGTCGCCGAAGCGCTCGACGTAAATCTGCCGATCACCGAAATCATGACCTTCAATCCCACCGCGCTGGACGAAAACGCCTTCGCCTTCCAGGCGCAGATGCACATGGCACGGCACAATATCCATCATCTGCCGATCGTGCGCGAAAACGGGGTCGCCGGCATGTTGACCGCCACCGACTTGACCAAGCACCAGACCACCTCGGTGGTCTATCTGGTCAGCGACATCTACAAGCAGCGCAAGATCGAGCGCATGCGGGAGGTCACGGCGAAGATTCCCGACCTGCTGGTGAACATGGCTGCTGCCGATGCCACCGCCGACAGCGTCGGCCACGTCATCACCTCGATCACCGATGCGATCACCACCCGTCTGCTGCAGCTGGCGGAAATCGAGCTGGGCCCACCGCCCGTGCCCTATGTCTGGGTTGCCGCCGGATCGCAGGCACGCAACGAGCAGACCGCCAAGTCCGACCAGGACAACTGCATGGTGATCGACGACAGCTACGATCCGAAGGAGCATGGCGACTACTTCCGCGCGTTGGCGAAATATGTCTGCGACGGTCTCGACAGCTGCGGCTACATCTACTGCCCGGGCGAGATGATGGCGATCACCGACCGCTGGCGCCAGCCGCTGAAGAGCTGGAAGGAGTATTTCGACAACTGGATCGGCCAGCCGGAGCCGATGTCGCTGATGCTCACCTGCGTCTTCTTCGATATGCGCCGCGTCTACGGCGACCGCAACCTGTTTCGCGAACTGCGCGACCACATGCTCGAGCAGACCCGCGGCAACCGGATCTTTCTCGCCTTCATGGCCGGCAACGCACTTTCGCACCAGCCGCCGATCGGCTTTTTTCGCAACTTCGTTCTGATCAAGGGCGGCGAACACAACCAGACCTTCGACCTGAAGCACAACGGCATCGTTCCGATCGTCGATCTGGCCCGTGTCTACAGCCTGGCTTCGGGCAGCGAGGCAGTCAACACGCTGGACCGTCTCGACGTCGTCGCCACCGGCGGCGAGGTGACCGAATCGGGCGCGCGCGACCTGCAGGATGCACTTGAGTTCATCTGCTATCTGCGCATCCAGCACCAGGCGAGGCAGATACGCAATGGCGAGGCGCCCGACAACTTCATGTCGCCCGATGCACTGTCGCACTTCGAACGCAACCACCTGAAGGATGCCTTCTCGGTGGTGCGCACGATGCAGAACGTGCTCGGACAACGCTACAAGATGTAGGCGCCCGTCTTGCGACGCGTTGAACTACCCGCTGGAGCCATGTGAGAATCAGCCGGCTATCGGAGCCTGGATAGAGCACGCTCAATGTCGATCTGGAAATTCCTCTTCAACCTGCAGGAGCGGCGCAACTGGTATCTACGCAAGATGCCGGCGGGCCCGTTGCGCGACTACTACGAGTCGGAATTCCCATTGCCGGATACCGAATGGAGCCAGGCGGACTACCTGGCGCTCGATTTTGAAACCACCGGCCTGGACAAGCACAAGGATGAGATTCTGAGCATCGGTTACGCGCCGATTCGTGGCAGAAGTCTGCGGCTGGGCGAGTCCGATCACTATCTGGCGCGGCCGGTCAGTGCCATACCCGAATCCTCGGCGGTGATTCACGGTATCCTGGACGATACCGCATCGGGCGCCCAACCGCTGGAAGAGGCGCTGCCGAGGCTGCTCAAAGCCCTGGAGTCGAAGATCCTGCTGGCGCACCACGCCGCCGTGGAGTACGAATTCCTCAGCAATGCCTGCCGCAAAATCTACGGCTACCCTTTCATCGGACCGGTGGTCGACACGCTGGCGCTGGAGGTGCGGATATTCCGAGCCAAGGACGAACCGATCCGCTCCGGCGATCTGCGACTGGACAAGGCGCGTTCGCGCTACAACCTGCCCCGCTATCCGGCCCACAACGCACTGATCGACGCCATCGCCGCCGGTGAGCTGTTCCTGGCGCAGGCGGCCTACCGCAAACGCAGCCGGCCGCTGCTGCTCAAGGATATGACGGTCATCACCTGAGAGCGCCCTCCGGTGGGGCGTCAGGCCTTGCGCCGACCGCCCTTGCCGCTCTCCTCATCGTCGATTCCGAGCGCCACGCCCAAGAGATTGTCCACCAGCCGCAACCCTACCCGCCGCGCCATGAACAGCAGGAACAGAAACTGCGCGCCAAAGACGAACAGGTAGGCGCTGGCGATATTGAACGGAATAGCGGCGTTGACCGGCCAGATCAGCAGAAAGGCGAGCAGGAAAACGACGGCGACGGTATAGAAGTCGCGCTGCATCATCCACTGACCGTGGGTGGTGGCGACCACCGGCTCCTGTTGGTGTTTCCGGTAGAGCGCGTGCCAGGTCTCCAACTGCACCTTGCGGCTGAAACCCGAATCCTTGACCTCGGGAAAGGCGGCCATCAAGTGGGAAGCCTCGAACGGCTGCCGGCGATTGTTCAGGAACGCATTGAAAGCGGGGTGGGCATTCTGCCAGCGCCAGAAAAGCAGCCGGTTTTTCCACTCCTCGCCGAGCCTGCTCGCCGCCAGAAACGCAATCACCGTAACCACCAGGCCAAGCGCCGCCGCGAGTTCGCTCCTGGGTGACAGCTTTTCCCAGTAAGCGAGGCTCAACAGAAAGGCATCGCCGCCGAAGGGAAGATGCAGCATGAACATGTAAAAGAGGATGCCATTCATCATGGCGAAAAGCGCGACCAGCAGTTTGACGAATTTCATCGGGCGTTCGGAAGTCTTGACGTCATCACTCCCTACGGCCAAGGGCGCCCAGGCAGTTTCGACCTGTTGTTGGAACGCCTATTTCACGCCAATGCACCGCAAATAACAACCTCTCCGCAATGCAGGCGTGCTCAACCGCGCTCCCATCACCGCACTGGGGTTTCTTACCTGGGCCTCACCTCGGGACGTCGCCGCAGGCGATGCTGCATCAGGCCCGGCATGCTGTGGCGGGCGTAGTTCGGAAAATCGGGATTGGTCCAATCCGGCCCGACAACTCTGCCGGGTTCCGGCTCGATCCTCGAGATATAGTCCATTACTGCGGAGATCTCCCTCCCACTGAAGTGCTGCGCCTGCTTTACCATCTTCTCATCCGCGTTACGCCGCTTGCCATTCCGGATCCAGCGGAACTGACGCTTCAGATAGTAGTAGTGCTGTCCCCGCAGCAGCGGAATGCGATCGCCGGCGCTCCCCTCGCCCCACTCACCATGACACTCGGCGCACTCGTCCCTATAGATCCTTTCACCGAGGACAAGGTCATGCCCCGGCCCGCGGCCGTTGTGCGGCGACATGGGCAGTGCCGCGATATAGGCCGCGACATCGGCCATCTCCTGAGCGCCGCCGAGCGTGCCCGGCATGGAGAAGGGAAACATGGTCGGATTGTCGCGATTGCCGGCGCGGATATCGGCCAGCTGTTTGATGATCACGCCGTATAACTGGCCGGCGATCTGCGGATAGTAGCCGTTTTCCGATCCCCACCCCTCCGGACTGTGGCAGACGATACAGATGCGGTAGAGTTCACGCCCCTTTGCCGGATCCGGTTTCAGGCCAAGCGCCCGTTCCGCCTCGCGTTCGGCGATACCAGGCAACAGCGGTGTCGCTGCAGGCAGAAACAGGGGCTGCAACAGCAGCACCAATCCCATCAACAGTGTGATTGCGCAACTCTTCACCACCCCTCCTCGGCCCCGGTCACGGGCGCCCCTGACGAGTCTTCAGCCACGAATCAGCGCAGGCCGGCTTTCAACCGGAGCCACACCGTTGCTGCTGCCGGCTGCCTGATTGCCTGCCACTCCGATACTAGGGATAAAACCCTGTTTTTGACAATCCTTTCACCACCCGGGAAATCAGCCCGGCAACGGCGCCCTTGCCCTATACTGAACGGAAACGGATCATGCTCCTGGAGTTCGCCCATGCCGCGTGCAAAGCTGATCAAGCAGAAGCTGGTGATTGTCTTTCTGGCCGGCGCACTGCTGCTCTTCTCGCCGCTCCTGTCACTGTTCGACCGACCCGTACTGCTGTTCGGAGTGCCGCTGCTGCACCTCTACCTTTTTACTGTCTGGAGCGCCCTGATCGTCGCCATGGCCTGGGTCGTCAGAGACGACTCCAAATGAGCAGCGGTCGCTGAGATGCTCGGCGGCCCGTTGGTCGTTACCGTCTCTTTCCTCTACCTGGGGCTGCTTTTCGCGCTCGCCTACTGGGCCGACCGGCGCGCCGACCAGGGCCGCTCGGTAATCGCCTCGCCCACCGTCTATGCGCTCTCGCTGGCGGTCTACTGCACCGCCTGGACCTACTACGGCAGCGTTGGCCGCGCCGCCGCCGGCGGCGCCGGGTTCCTGCCGATCTACCTTGGTCCGACACTGGCGGCGGCACTGTGGCTGTTCTTTCTGCTGAAGATGGTGCGCATCAGCAAGACCCAGCGCATCACCTCGATCGCCGACTTCATCGCCTCGCGCTACGGCAAGAGCCACCTGCTCGGCGGACTGGTCACGGTCATCGCCGTGGTCGGTGTGCTGCCCTACATCGCGCTGCAGCTCAAGGCGGTCTCCGGCAGCTTCGCTATCCTCATTCACTACCCAGAAGTACTGCTGCCCGGCGTGGCGCAGGAGCAGCCGGTATGGCGCGATACCGCCTTCTATGTTGCGCTGTTGCTGGCGCTCTTCACGATCCTCTTCGGCACCCGCCACCTCGATGCCAGCGAGCGCCACGAAGGACTGGTGGCGGCAATCGCGTTCGAATCGATCGTCAAGCTGCTGGCACTCACCGCGGTCGGCGTCTTCGTCACCTTCGTGCTCTACGACGGCTTGGGAGATATCGTGCGCCAGGCCGATCTTGCCGGGCATCTGCAGCCGTTGTTGAAGCCGCCCGGAGGCGCCGATATCTGGTTCTCTTTCTCGTTGCTCTCGGCGCTGGCGGTGGTACTGCTGCCACGGCAGTTCCAGGTGGCGGTGGTGGAGAACAGCAGCGAGCGCCAGATCCGCCGCGCGGTCTGGCTGTTTCCGCTCTACCTGCTGCTGATCAACCTGTTCGTGCTACCGATCGCGCTGGTCGGCCAGCTCGAATTCGCCGGCCAGAATGTCGACGCCGATACCTACGTGCTGACGCTGCCGATCCTCCACCGGCAGGAGTGGCTGGCGCTGTTCACCTACATCGGTGGTCTCTCCGCCGCCACCGGCATGGTGATCGTCGAGACCATCGCCCTCTCGACCATGGTCTGCAACGATCTGGTGATGCCCGGCCTGCTGCGACGCTGGCGCCATCAGCCGCCGCACACCGATCTGAGCCGACTGCTGCTGCTCATCAGGCGCAGCGCCATCTTCGTCGTGCTGCTGCTCGGCTACAGCTACTACCGGCTGGCGGGCGAAGCCTATGCGCTGGTGGCGATCGGCCTGATCAGTTTCGCCGCCGTGGCGCAATTCGCACCGGTGATGATCGGTGGCCTTTACTGGCGTGGCGGTACCAGGCGCGGCGCACTGGCCGGGTTGAGCGCCGGCTTCCTGGTCTGGATCTACACGCTGCTGTTGCCGTCGTTCGCCAAATCGGGTTGGCTGCCTGGCGACTTTCTCGAGCACGGCCCGTTCGGCATCGAACTGCTGAAACCGCAGGCGCTGTTCGGGCTCGGCGGTTTCGACGAGATCACTCACTGCCTCTTCTGGAGTCTGGGCTGCAACATCGCCGCTTATCTGATCGTCTCCTCTTCGCGCCTACCCAACGCCGAGGAGACCACCCAGGCGACCCGCTTCGTCGACGCACTGAAACACCAGCGACCGGTGGTGGCCGGTCTCTGGCGCGGCAGCGCCGAAGTGACCGACCTGATCGCGCTGACCGGCCGCTTTCTCGGCGAGGCGCGCGCGCGCCGGGAATTCGCCGAATACGCCAGACGACGCAAACTGAAAGCAGGCGGCGAACTACCCGCCGACGCCGAGACGGTCCACTTCGCCGAGACCCTGCTGGCCGGCGCCATCGGCAGCGCCTCGGCGCGGGTCATGGTCGCCTCGGTCGCTCAGGAGGAGCCTCTGGGGCTGGACGAGGTGATGGACATTCTCGACGAGGCCTCGCAGATCCGCGCCTACAGCCATGAGTTGGAGCACAAGTCGCGCCAGCTGCAGCGCGCCACCGACGAGTTGAAGGCGGTCAATGCCAAGCTGCAGGAGTTGGATCATCTGAAGGATGACTTCATGTCCTCGGTGACGCACGAACTGCGCACGCCGCTCACCTCGATCCGTGCCTTTTCGGAGATTCTGCAGGAGGACCCGAAGATCGACCTGGCGGAACGCAAACGCTTCCTGGCGATCATCGTCAGTGAGACCGAACGCCTCACCCGGCTGGTCAATCAGGTGCTGGACCTGGCCAAGATCGAGTCGGGACACGCCGACTGGCAGAGCAGCGAAGTCGACCTGTGCGAGATCCTGGGCCAGTCGATTGCCGCTTCCGAGCAGCTGATCCTGGACCGCGGCGGAAGGCTGTCGCAGCGGATCGAGGTCGAGCATGCGAGCGTGCGGGCCGACCGCGACAGGCTGATGCAGGTGATGCTCAATCTGCTCTCGAACGCCGCCAAGTTCATGGCGGCGGAAAACGGCAGCGTCGAGGTATGGCTGCAGCAGCGGGAGGACTCCCTCCTGGTCAGCGTGGCGGACAACGGCCAGGGTATCGCCGAGGCGCTGCAGCCGATGATTTTCGAGAAGTTCCGCCAGACCGCCGCCGGCAGCGCCAACCCGATGGGTACCGGCCTGGGTCTGCCGATCAGCCGCGAGATCATCGAGCACTTCGGCGGCACGCTGAGCGTCAAAAGCGAGCCTGGAAAAGGTGCTATATTCACTTTCATGCTGCCCGCCAGCGGGCGGCCGGAAAACGATACGCAGGATGAAGCGTTATGACCAAACAGGTACTCATCGTCGACGATGAGCAGAACATCGCCATCTCTGTCGAGTTTCTGATGCGGCGTGAAGGGTTCGATGTCGCGGTCGCGCGGGATGGCGAGGAGGGTCTCGCCGCCATCCGCACCACCAAACCAGACCTGGTACTGCTGGATATCATGATGCCGAAAATGGACGGCTTCCAGGTCTGCAAGGCGGTGCGCGCAGACCCGCAGCTGGCGTCGGTTCGTATTCTCATGTTGACCGCCAAAGGACGCCAGGCGGAGATCGAGAAAGGGTTGTCACTCGGCGCCGACGCCTACATTCCCAAACCCTTCTCCACCAGCGAACTGGTGGCCAAGGTAAAGGAGCTGCTCGGTCTCGATTAAACACCGCCGCAAGGTGCCGGCTTCCAGCCGAGTGAGACAGCACTGCACGCATTGCGACCCCGTCGGATGGCGGCAAGGAGAGTGATCATGCAGTCGGATTCTGAGACGCCAAACGCCGCTGGCCATACCTATCTCGGCTCCTCCGAGGGCGCGATGCGGCTGCTGCCGAGACGGCCCGCAATCAAGGTGGATCCGTCGACCAGCGTGCGCAATGCGATGCTGCAGATGAACCAGCTGGGTGGCGACTCGGTGGTGGTGGTGGACCGCGACAGCCGGCTGCCGTTGGGTATTCTGACCCAGAACGACCTGATCCACGCCATCGCCTTCCGTAGCGAAGATCTGGAGCAACCGGTGGCCGCGCTGATGACCGCCGCACCCTTCACGCTGCCCGCCGACGCGCCGGCGCACCGTGCCACGGTGCTGATGGCGCAACGCAACGTCTCGCACCTGCTGCTGCTGGAGGCGGACGGCACGCTGTGCAACGTGGTGTCGCGCAACGAGCTTTTCGGTCTGCGCGGCGGCGGTGCCGAGGCGTTGGCCGAGCGGGTGACCGCGGCGGCGGACGTGGAGACCATGTCGCGCGCCGCTCAGGCGATCCGCAGCCGTGGCGCCGAGCTGTTCCGTGCGGGCATGAGCGCCGAGACCCTCTGCCAGTGGATGGCGGCGCTGAACGATCTGGTGGTGATGCGCATCATCGAGCTGATCGAGGATGAGTTCGATCTCCCCCCTGTGCCCTGGTGCTGGATCGTATTCGGCTCGGAAGGGCGGCTCGAGCAGACCTTCGTCAGCGACCAGGACAACGGCCTGATCTTCCAGCCCGGCGACGAAACGGAGTGCGACAGCCTGCGTGAATCCTTCCTTGCATTCGGCAAAGCGGTCAACAGCGGGCTGGATGCCTGCGGTTTCCAGCTTTGTCGCGGCAACATCATGGCCGGCAACCCCGCCTGGTGCCTCAGTCTGCAGGAGTGGCAGCGGCAGTTCTCCATCTGGATGGATGTTCCCGACCCGAAGGCGATCCTCAACAGCACGATCTTCTTCGACTTCCGGCCGCTCTACGGCAGCTACCGCCTGGTCGACAACCTGCGCAAATGGCTGCTGCCGCTTCCCGCCGAACACCCCCGTTTCATGCGCGCGATGACGGAAGAGGCGCTCACCTGCGCGCCGTCGCTGGGGTGGACCGGAGGATTCTCCTACGACGGCGGCCGCGAGCACCCGCACACCATCGACCTGAAGCTGCACGGCTCGCGCCCATTCGTCGACGCCGCGCGCATCTGGAGTCTGCTGCATGGCGCCTGGGAGACCAACACCGGCGACCGGCTGCGCGCGGTGGCCGGCGCACTGGGACTCTCGCCGGAAGAGAGCTCCGCCGAGATCGAGGCGTTCCACCTGATCCAGCGTTTTCGCATTCAGCAGCAACTCAACAGCGAGACGCCGGCGCGGGCAAACCGCCTCAACCCGGACGACCTGAACCAGCTCAACCGGCTGATGCTGAAGGAGGCGTTCAAGCAGGCCAAGAAACTGCAGCTGCGGCTGAAACTGGAGTATGGGTTTTGAGGTTCCAGGTTCTAACTACAAATTCATAGATATCGGGAGCAGGGCACCGGGAGCGGGGTACTGGGTGCTGAAAACCGTGAATCGTCTGCTTGCCACCTCTACCTGGGAGTCGGCGGGCTCTTCTCATTGCAACAGTTGTTACCAATGGTAACGCCTGCTAGGCTAAGCGGATGCCAAGACGAGCCGAGCCTGGTCGCCAGAACGAGAGCACGCTGCTGCTGCTGATTTTCGTGCTGTTCCTGTTCGCCTCGCCGCTTACCAGCTGGTGGTCGAGCGACCAGCACTTCTGGTTTCTCCCCTATCTGCTCTGGCTGCTGGTGATTCTGATTGGCGCCTGGCTGCACTACCGCTTCCGCCGCCATGACCCATGAGTACCAGCTCGAGATCCTGTTCGGCGCGAGTCTGCTCTATCTGCTGATTCTCTTTTTCATCGCCTATGTCACCGACAGCGGCCTGGTGCCCGACAGCTGGACCAGCCATCCGTTCGTCTATGTGCTCTCGCTGGGCGTCTACGCCACCTCCTGGAGCTACTACGGCAGCGTCGGTTTCGCCGAGCGCGAGGGCTACATGTTCCTCACCGTCTACCTCGGCGTCACCATAGCCTTTCTCTTCTCGCCGCTGCTGCTGCGACCGATTCTAAGACTGACGCAGGAGTATCAACTCACCTCGCTGGCCGACCTGTTCGCCTTCCGGTACCGCAGCCAGACCGCCGGGGTGCTGGTGACGCTGTTCATGCTGGTCGGCTCGCTGCCGTATATCGCGTTGCAGATCCGTGCCATCACCACCTCGCTCAGCGTGCTGACGCACGAGGTGCCGCCGCAGCAGCTTGCGCTCGGTTTCTGTGGCATGCTGATCCTCTTCGCGATCATGTTCGGCGCACGCCATATCTCGCCTCGCGAACGCCACCGCGGGCTGGTCGCGGCGATCGCTTTCGAGTCGCTGGTCAAGCTGACCGCGCTGTTGGTGGTGGGGTTGTTCTCACTGTTTCACGTCTTCTCCGGGCCGGTCGATCTCTCGAACTGGCTGCAGGAACATCCGGAGGCGGTCGAGGCGCTCTACGCGCCGATGCGCGAAGGCCCCTGGATGACGCTGCTTTTCCTCTCCTTCTGTGCCGCCTTCCTGCTGCCGCGCCAGTTTCACATGTTGTTCGGCGAGAACCTCTCGATGCGCTCGATGGATACCGCGAGCTGGGCCTTTCCGCTCTTCCTGCTGCTGCTGAACCTGGCGATCCCGCCGATCCTCTGGGCCGGCGATCTGCTGCAGCTGGAGATGGACTCCGACTACTACGTCCTCGGCATCACGCTGGTGAATGCGCCGGAGTGGCTGCCGGTGCTCGCCTTCATCGGCGGCTTCTCCGCCGCCAGCGCGATGGTAATCGTCTCCACACTGGCCCTCTCCTCGATGTGCATGACCCACCTGTTGCTGCCGGCCAGCTACCCGGACCCATTCGTCAATGTCTACCGCTGGCTGCTCTGGGGGCGGCGTTTTCTGATCGCGCTGATCATCATGGCCGGCTTCGTCTTCTATCATCTGATCGAACAGAACCAGGGACTGGTGGAGCTTGGTCTGATCTCGTTCGTCGCAGTGGCACAGTTCCTGCCCGGAGTCATCGGCCTGCTCTACTGGCCCAACGCCACCCGCACCGGCTTCCTCAGCGGCCTCTGTGGCGGTATCGCGGTCTGGGTATACGCCCTGCTGCTGCCACTGCTGGAGCGATCCGGGTTCATCGACTCCGGCCTCAGCCTCCCCTCGCTGCACCACTCCTTCGGCATGCAACAGTGGCACTTTGCCACCTTCTGGTCGCTCGCCTGCAACGGAATGCTGTTCGTCATCGTGTCGATCTTCAGCAGGCAGTCGCCGGAGGAGCGGGAGTCGGCCCGTGCCTGCCACAGCGACATCGCCAATCCGGCGCCGCTGGAAGGTGTGGTCGCCGCTAGCACGACCCAGCAGTTCACCCAGGATCTGGCGGAGATCATCGGTCCGGAGACGGCCAGTCAGGAGGTTGCGCAGGCGCTGCAGGATCTGGGCATGGAGGAGGACGAGGTACGCCCCGGGGAGCTGCGGCGGTTGCGCGAACGGATCGAACGCAACCTCTCGGGACTGCTCGGTCCACAGATGGCCCATATCATCATCAACCGCCAACTGACGATGGATGGCGAAGCCAAGACAGCGCTGGCCGACTCCATCCGCCATGTCGAGGAGCAGCTGGAGGCATCGCGCACGCAACTGCGCGGCGTCAACGCCGACCTCGACAATCTGCGCCGTTTTCACCGTCAGATCCTGCTCGACCTGCCGCTCGGGGTCTGCGCGGTAACGCCGGATCACCGCGTATTGGTCTGGAATCTTGCGATGGAGGTTTTGAGTGGCATCCCCAACCGTAAGGTGCTGGGTTACAAGCTCAACGCGCTGCCCTCGCCCTGGGGCGACCTGCTGGCGGGGTTCGCTCTGGCGCAGGATCGCCATATCCCCCACATGGAGATCGCCGTCGGTGGGCGCCCCCATTGGTTCAATCTGCACAAGGCGACCATCCCAGACCCGGATCAGACCGCACGCAGCAGCGCCAGCCGCACCGGCCTGGTGATGCTGCTGGAAGATCTGACGGACCTCGAAACCCTGGAGGCGGAACTTGCACACAGCGATCGGCTCGCCTCGATCGGGCGCCTGGCGGCGGGCGTGGCGCACGAGATCGGCAACCCGATCACCGGCATCGCCTCGCTTGCACAGAACATGCGGCACGAGAATTCGCCCGAGATCCTGGAGGAGAGCGTCGATATCATTCTGCAGCAAACCAAGCGTATCAACAGCATCATCGGCTCGCTGATGAATTTCAGCCGCAGCGGCAGCGTCGGCGCCGACTACGCAACCTTCAAACTGCGCGGCATCATCGAAGAGGCGATCCAGCTGGTCAAACTGACGCGCTCCGGCAAACAGGTCGACTACATCATCAGCTGCCGCAAGAAGCTGAAGCTGGTCGGCGACCGCCAGCGTCTGTCGCAGGTACTGGTCAACCTGCTTGCCAACGCCAGCGACGCCTCCAAGCCGGGGGATCGCATCGAGATCATCGCCGTCGAAGAGGGCGGAGAGGTCCGACTCGAGGTGATGGATCAGGGGCGCGGTATCCCGGAGCAGGTGCAGCAAGAGATTTTCGAACCCTTCTTCACCACCAAAGAGCCCGGGGAAGGCACCGGCCTGGGACTCTCGATGGCCTACAAGATCGTGCAGGAGCATCAGGGGCAGATCGAGATAGACTCGGTGCCCGGGATCGGCACACGCATGGTGATCACTCTGCCACAACACCAGGACCAGCAGAATCATGAAGCAACTACTGATCATTGAGGACGAGAGCGCCATTCGACTCGCACTGCGCAGACTGCTCGAGCGCAACGGTTACCGGGTGCACGAGGCGGAGTCGGTGGAGGAGGCGCGCGCCAGTTACAACCTGCAGAGCTTCAATCTGATCCTGAGCGACCTGCGGCTGCCGGGCGGTCCCGGCACCGATATCATCGACCAGGCGGAGGGGGTGCCGGTGCTGATCATGACCAGCTACGCCAGTGTCCGCTCGGCGGTCGACGCGATCAAGCTGGGCGCGGTCGACTACATCGCCAAGCCGTTCGACCACGACGAGCTGCTGCACCTGATCGAACGCACGCTGAAGCAGTCGCAGCTGGCTCGCAGCAACGAGGTGCTGAAGTCGGAGCTGGAGCGCAGCTACCCTGTCGACGGCATGATCGGCAGCTGCCAGGCGATGCAGGAGGTATTCAACCAGATCCGCAAGGTGGCACCGACCGACACCACCGTCCTGATCCTCGGCGAATCCGGTACCGGCAAGGAGTTGGTGGCGCGCGCCCTGCACGAACAGAGTCAGCGCAGCGGCGCGCCGATCGTCACCGTCAACTGCGCCGCGATCCCCGAAACGCTGATCGAGTCCGAGCTTTTCGGTCACGAGAAGGGTGCCTTCACCGGCGCGGTCGCCAGTCGTACCGGCATGGTCGAATCGGCCAACAACGGCACGCTCTTTCTCGACGAGATCGGCGAGCTGCCGCTCACCGCGCAAGCACGGCTGCTACGGGTGCTGCAGAACGGCGAGATCAAGCGGGTCGGCTCCGAGCGCCCGATCCAGGTCGACGTACGGTTGCTGTCGGCCACCCATCGCGATTTGAAACAGCTGGTGCAGGAGGGGAGCTTCCGCGGCGACCTCTATTTCAGGCTGCGTGTGGTAGAGCTGATGCTGCCGCCGCTGCGCGAGCGCGGCGAGGATCTCATCGAGCTTGCCGGCTATCTGCTCGACAAGACACGCAAGCAGCTCAACCGCGCCAGGATGCAACTCACCGACGAAGCGCTGGAGAGCATCCGCCGCTACGACTGGCCCGGCAACATCCGCGAACTCGAAAATGCCCTCGAGCGCGCGGTGATCCTCAGCGAGGGGAGCGAGATATCCGCCGATCTGCTGGCCATCGACGGACCGAGCGGTGGAATCCCGAACAATCCCACCCTGGCGGAGAGCAACCTCTCGCTGGAGGAGTATTTCCGCCGCTTCGTGCTTGAAAACCAGGAGCACTACACCGAAACGGAGCTGGCCAGAAAACTGGGCATCAGCCGCAAAGCGCTGTGGGAGCGCCGCCAACGCTTCGGCATACCCCGCCCCAGAGGCGGCAGCTCACGCAAGCCCCGCTGAGTCCGGCGCCCACGCGCTGTCGTTACCTTTCCACACGCCGGTGATACTTTCGGTAACAGCGAAAGTAACATCGGCGCGTCGCTGAAAACCAAGCTACTGACCAGGAAAGCCTTTTTACAACGGCATGTTTATTGCAGGAACCTGCTGACTAAAATAAAGTGACCGGCGACGCGGCCCCGACTGCCGTGTAACGACCGATTTGGTACCATCCGTCTCTCCTCGAGGTAGCTACAATCGATGGACGCGAAAGTAGTCTGGCTGTTTGTTTTCGTCGCGCTTTACTGGACCTACTGCATCTTCTGGGGCATTAAAGGGGCACTCTCCGCCCGAACGGCGAGCGATTATTTCGTCGCCGGACGCCAGATTTCAGTATGGGTCTTCATACTCGCGGCCACCGCCACGTCGTTCTCGGGCTGGACATTCATGGGACACCCGGGGCTGATCTACCGGGATGGGTTTCAGTACGCCTACGCCTCCTTCTACGCAATCACCATCCCGTTCACCGGCGTACTCTTCCTGAAACGACAGTGGATGCTCGGCAAACGCTTCGGCTTCATCACGCCCGGAGAGATGCTCGCCTACTACTTCAAATCGGATGCGATTCGCATTCTGGTGGTACTGGTCGCGTTGATCTTTTCGATCCCCTACCTCGGCATCCAGCTGCGCGCCTCCGGATTTCTCTTCAGCGCATTGACCGACAACATGCTCGGCATCGAAGTAGGCATGTGGTTGTTGTCGCTGGTGGTCATACTCTACGTCGCCTCGGGCGGATTGCGCGCAGTCGCCTACGTCGATTCGGTGCAGGCGGTGCTGCTCGGCGGCGGTATCGTCGTGATCGACATCATCGCGCTGACCGAGATCGGAGGTTTCGAGCGTCTGATCGAGGGCATCGCCGCACTCTCCCAGATCGACCCGGCAACGGGCAAGGCGATGTTCGGCGCCACTACGCCCGACGGTTACAGCGCCTATGTCGCGATCCCGGGTGTGATCCAGTACAGCTACGGACTGGGCAGCAACCTCGAACCGGTCGGCGGACTCTGGACCGGGATGATGATCCTCACCTATATATTCGCGCTGATGGGGATACAGTCGGCGCCTGCCTTCTCGATGTGGGCATTCGGTAACAAGAGCCCCGAACCCTTCGCCCCGCAGCAAGTCTGGGCGTCATCGCTGGTGATCGGATTCATCCTCGTCTTCTTCACCGCCATCCAGGGCATAGGCGCTCACTTCCTGGGTGCCGACACCGACTTTCTGCGACGCTTTCCCGAGCTGGTGAACCCGGTAATGCAGGCTGGACTGGGCGGGTTGGACCTGCTCAACTCGGTCGGCGGCGGCGACATGCTGGTGCCGCAGCTGGTCTACCTGCTGTCGGATACCGCTCCCTGGCTGGTCGGACTGCTGGCGGTCTGCGCGCTGGCAGCGATGCAGAGCACCGGCGCGGCCTACATGTCGACCGCCGGGGGCATGGTCACACGCGACCTGCTGAAGCGTTTTGTAATGCCCAACGCTTCGCACCTGCAGCAGAAGCTATTCGGCCGCCTGGGCGTATTCGGGATCGTGCTCGGCTCGCTCATCGTCGCCACCACCGCCACCGACGCGCTGGTTCTGCTCGGCGGCCTGGCAGTCGCCTACGGTTTTCAGATGTGGCCGTCGCTGATCGCCATCTGCTGGTGGCCCTACCTGACCCGCCA
>JAGRGU010000112.1 GCA_020445335.1 Gammaproteobacteria bacterium | reverse complement strand
ACCTGCTCGTTGGCGAGCACCGTCTGGTCGACCGGATCCCAGTTCACCATCGAGTGTTTGCGGTAGACCAGCCCCTTCCGATAGAGCTCGGTGAAGAGCCACTGCTCCCAACGGTAGTACTCCGGCTTGCAGGTGGCCAGTTCGCGGCTCCAGTCGTAGCCGAATCCGAGCTGACACAGCTGCTGCTTCATGTAATCGATATTGCTATAGGTCCACTCCGCCGGCGCCCGCTTGTTCTTGATTGCCGCCCCCTCGGCCGGGAGGCCGAAGGCGTCCCAGCCCATCGGCTGCATCACGTTCCTGCCCTGCATGCGCTGGTAGCGTGAGATCACATCGCCGATGGTGTAGTTGCGCACATGCCCCATGTGCAGTTTGCCGCTGGGGTAGGGGAACATCGACAGGCAGTAGTACTTCTCCCGTTGTGGATCCTCGGTGACCTGGAAGGTACGCTGCTGTTCCCAGTGGGCTTGGGCTTCGGCCTCGATGGCGGCCGGATCGTAACGCTCTTGCATGATGGTTCTGCGATCGTGGAGTGAAGGGAAGGTTGTGATGCGCAAGGATAACCCAGCGCGGGATTCACATGAAGTTCCGTTTGAGCTGCCGCGCATTCGCCGGGAATGCCAGGATGGGGCGCCGGCGCAACGTTGGCGGAACCGCCGGGCGCCTTGTTTTTCGGGCCCGATGGTTCACACTTGGGGTAGATGGCCGTGACGTTGAGTTGAGGTGTGTCCGATGAGCGAACAACAAAAAAAGGATCCTGTCGACCGCATGACCGAGGCCTACGAGCAGATGCTCGAGCGGGTCGACGGGATACTCGAGCAGGCCGAGAAGAGCACCCTGCCGACACTGCGGCGTTCACTCGACCAGGCGCGCGAGCGGGCAGTGGAGTTGAACGAGCTGACACGCGAGGAGGCGGAGAAGCTGACCGGTTACCTGGAGCGTGACATGAAGGATGCGGCGGCGTTCCTGGTGGAGACCGGCAACGAGTTTCGCGACTGGTGGCGCTTCGACATGCAGCTGATCGAACAGCGGCTGCTGGAGATGTTCGCCAACGTGGCCGATCGCACGCGGGTCGAATTGGAGCGTCTGGCCGATCGCGCGCGCGAAGCTTCGAGCTACCACACCGGCGAAGTGACGGGGCCGGGGACGCTGGTGTGCGAAGGCTGCGGCAAGACGCTGCATTTTCACAAGGCGGGCCGCATTCCGCCCTGCTCCGAGTGCCGGGGCACCACCTTCAGGCGCGTCGACTCGAAGGCCGATTGAAAGGCGTTCAGCCGCCCAGCAGATTCTCCCGTACCCGGAAGGCGTCCTCCGAAGCCTGCAGGAACAGCTCCTGTATCTGCGCATGGGAGAGTCCGGGGAATCTCGCTGGCGGTGGTTGCTGTGCTTCGAAAACCAGCGCGCACTCCAGCGCCGCGCCGGCAGTGCCCTGGTGTGAGAGCAGCGAGCGCTCGATCGGCGGCGACAGTGAAATCGACGCCAGCAGCGTCTCCATCGGTTGGTCCATCAGCAGGTCGATCACCGACAGCAGGCCGACGGTAAAGCCGGTGTCGCGTGCCGCCGGCTCTGCGCTCGCGGTGAGCGTGGCGCAGAGATGCGCGCGTACCAGCGCGATGGTGAACAGCTCCTCGGGCTTGTCCTCGACGCGCGACAGCGCGATCAGGCTGGCCCAGCCGCGCAGCCGTTCCATACCGAGGTAGACGATCGCCTGACGAATCGATTCGACCTTGCGCGGCATGCCCATGGTCGCGGAGTTCAGGTAGCGCAGGATTTTGAACACCAGCCCCGAATCCTGGGCGATCAGCAGTTCCAGCCGCTCCGGCGTCACCTCGGGGTCGTTCAGTTCCGCCAGCAGTTGCAGCGTGACCAGCTGGTTGGCGCGCAGGCGCCCGCCGGACAGGACCTGCGGCCGGGAGAAGTGGTAGCCCTGGAAGAGGTCGAAGTTGAGCGCCCGCAGCCGCTGATACTCCTCTTCCGTCTCGACCTTCTCGGCCAGCAGCAGCATGCCGTGCTGGTGCACGCGTGCGATCTGCGTCGCCACCCGCTCCCAGTCGAGCGAGGGAACCTCGACCTTGAGGATATGGATGTGCGGCAGCAGCGGCAGCCAGCGATCCTCGAACTGGAAGTCATCGAGTGCCAGCGTGTAGCCCGCCTTACCGAGCGCGGCGACGTGGTCGATCAGCGCCTGGTCGACGGGGATATCCTCTAGAATCTCCAGCACCAGGCGATCCTTGTCGAAAGGGATCTCCGGCAGGTCGAGCAGCAGGCTGCGCGTCATGTTGAGAAATACGCGTCTCGGCCCGGCGATCCGCTCCAGGCCGATCTCGGCGAAGGCGTTGAGCATCAGCCGCGAGGTGGCCTGGTCGCCATCCATTCGCGGAGCGCTACTGGTATGACCTTCACGGTAGAGAAGCTCGTAGGCGTAGACCTGCAATTGCCGGTCGTAAATCGCCTGTCTGCCGATGAAGATCTCCTGCACGCCGCGTTACCTTTTTACTTGCCCAGGTGTTGTTGCGACCCGGCGCGTGCGTACTTGAACCGGAGGCAATAAAAAACCCGCAGCGGGGTGCGGGTTTTTGCGCCGTTAACGATGCCGGGCTATTTGATTTTCGCTTCCTTGTACAGGACGTACTGGCGAATCTTGGGATCGAACTTTTTGATCTCCATCTTGCCGGGCATGTTGCGCTTGTTCTTGGTGGTCGTGTAGAAGTGACCGGTGCCGGCGCTGGATACGAGTCTGATTTTGTCACGCATGTTCTGTCTCCTCCTCAGATCTTTTCGCCGCGGGCACGCAGGTCGGAGAGGACCGTGTCGATACCGCGCTTGTCAATGATACGCATCCCTTTGGTGGATACGCGCAGACGCACCCAGCGATTCTCGCTCTCGACCCAGAAGCGGTGGTAGTGCAGGTTGGGCAGAAAACGGCGGCGGGTCTTGTTGTGGGCGTGGGAGACGTTGTTGCCTGTCACCGGACGCTTGCCCGTCACCTGACATACTTTGGACATGGTCGAATCCTCGATTTTCTCTAACTGCCGCCCGCAAGCGGACGGCTGTGCAAACTGGTTCGGCTCCACGGGGAGCGAAAGAGGCGGATTTATAGCAAAACGGCCGCCCGAATACAAGCTTTTTGCCCTTTTCGTTTTTGCCGACCGGTTAGATCAGGCCGGCTTCCGCCATCGAGACGGAGCAGCCCGCGGCCACCACGATATGGTCGAGGAGGCGCACGTCAACCAGCGCCAGCGCGTCGCGCAGACGCTGCGTGATGCGTTGATCCGCCTGGCTGGGTTCGGCCACGCCGGAGGGGTGGTTGTGCGCGAAGATGGTCGCAGCGGCGTTGTGGTGGAGCACGCGCCTGACCACCTCACGCGGATGGACGCTGGCGCCGTCGATGGTGCCGCGAAAAAGCTCCTCGTAGGCGATCACGCGGTGCCGGTTGTCGAGGAACAGCGCGGCGAAGACCTCCTGTGGATGATCGCCGAGACGGCTCTGCAGGTAGCGCCGCGTCTGCTCGGGGCTGGTCAGCGTCGTCTCGCGGGTGAGCGCCTCCCACTGGTGACGACGGCCGATTTCGAGCGCTGCCTGCAGCTGGGCGTATTTGGCGCTGCCGACGCCGGGGTTGGCGCAGAATCGGTCGTGTTCACTGCCGAGCAGCGCGCGCAGACCGCCGTAGCGGGCGAGCAGGTCGCGCGCCAGTGCCACGGCGCTTCTGCCGGGTATGCCGGTGCGCAGAAAAATGGCCAGCAGCTCCGCGTCTGAGAGGGCTGCCGCACCGCGGGACAGAAGTTTTTCGCGAGGCCGCTCATCCTTGGGCCATGTGCGGATAGTCATATTGATCTCCTTATCAATAAGCGCTGACCTGGCGGGCCCCGGCCGACACAGTGTGACCGGATCCCCGCGCCAAGCGTAGTTTAATTCCGCTGAGGGAACCAGCCTCGGGGTCGCGCTTTGCGTGGACCCGGCATTGGGGTACTCTTGCTGCCATTACGACAACAGCGCGTGGCCGGACAGGCGGTGGTGATGGGGGCTCTGGCGGGGAAAAAGGTTCTCTTGGGCGTGAGCGGCGGCATCGCAGCCTACAAGGCGGCGCAGCTGATACGTCTGCTGCGCGGCGCCGGAGCCGGAGTGCGCGTGGTGATGACGCCCGCTGCCGCCGAGTTCATCACCCCGATGACGCTGCAGGCACTCTCCGGAGAGGCGGTCCGACAGTCACTCTTCGATCCGGCGCACGAGGCGGCGATGGGCCACATCGAGCTGGCCCGCTGGGCCGACCTGCTGCTGGTGGCGCCCGCCAGCGCCGACTTGCTGGCGCGCATGGCTGCCGGCATTGCGGATGATCTGCTGACCACGATCGCGCTGGCGACCAGCGCCGCGGTGGCGGTCGCCCCGGCAATGAATCACCTCATGTGGCGGCATCCGGCGACCCGGGCCAACTGCGCCACGCTGGCTTCCAGGGGGGTGCGGATCTGGGGACCGGCAGAGGGTGACCAGGCCTGCGGTGAAACCGGTCCCGGCCGCATGCTCGAGCCCGAGCAGTTGCTTGGGCAGGTGGTCGCCACCCTGAAACCTGGTGCGCGGCGTGGGCTACGGGTGGTGCTGACCGCCGGGCCGACGCGTGAGGCGATCGATCCGGTCCGCTTTCTCAGCAATCGCAGCTCCGGCAAGATGGGGTTCGCGCTGGCTGCAGCCTTCGCCGAACTGGGTGCGGAGGTGGTGCTGGTATCGGGACCGGTGATGCTGGAGACGCCACCGGGCGTACAGCGCGTCGACGTCGAGAGTGCGTTGCAGATGGAGCGTGCGGTGATGGCGCAGATGGCGCGCTGCGATCTGTTCGTCGGCTGCGCCGCCGTGGCCGACTACCGGCCGGCCGACGTCGCCGCGCAGAAAATCAAGAAGCTGACCGCCGAGCGGGAGATCGCGCTGGTGCGCAATCCCGATATCCTGGCCAATGTCGCGGCGCGATCGCCGGCACCCTTCTGTGTCGGCTTCGCCGCCGAGACGGAGCGGCCGGTCGAGTATGCGTTGGGCAAGCTCGAGGCCAAGCGGCTGGATATGATCGCGGCCAATCTGGTGGCCGGGGAGCAGGGCGGATTCGAGCGCGACGAGAATGCGCTGATCGTGCTCTGGGAGGGCGGCAGGAAGGATCTGCCGATGAGCGATAAAACGCAGCTGGCAAGAGCGCTGGTTGCCGAAATTCTGCAGCGCTATGACCAAAAGCATCCAGCTCAAGATACTTGATCCACGCATCGGCGATGAGTTTCCACTGCCGCACTACGCCACCGAGGGGGCGGCCGGCATGGATCTGCGCGCGATGCTCAACACACCGCTGGAGCTGGCGCCCGGCGATACCCATCTGATACCGACCGGCGTCGCCATTCATATTCGTGATCCCGGTATGGCGGCGGTAATCCTGCCGCGCTCGGGGTTGGGTCACAAGCACGGCATCGTGCTGGGCAACCTCGT
>JAGRGU010000014.1 GCA_020445335.1 Gammaproteobacteria bacterium | reverse complement strand
ACATCTCGACGAAGTCGGAGCCCGAGATCGTAAAGAAAGGCACCTTGGCTTCGCCGGCAATCGCCTTTGCAAGCAGCGTTTTACCGGTACCGGGCGAGCCCACCATCAGCACACCGCGGGGAATCTTGCCGCCGAGTTTCTGAAACTTGCTTGGATCACGCAGAAACTCGACCATTTCGGAGACCTCCTCCTTGGCCTCCTCGACACCGGCGACATCGGCGAAAGTCACCTTGACCTGATCCTCGCTCAACATGCGCGCCTTGCTCTTGCCGAACGACATGGCGCCGCGCCCGGCACCACCACCCTGCATCTGGCGCATGAAGAAGATCCACAGCCCGATGAGGATGAAGAGTGGGAACCAGTTGATCAGGATCTGCATCAGGATCGAGGGTTTCTCGGGTGGCGTGGCGACGATCTCGACCTTGTTCTTGAGCAGGTCGCTGACCAGACCGTTGTCATCCGGAGCGTAGGTGGAGAAGGTCTGTCCCGAGGTGAGCGTGCCGTCGATCTCTCGTCCGTTGATCGTCACCGCCTGCACCGATCCAGCGTTGACCTGATCAATGAACTCGGAATAGGCAAGCATGTTCGGCCGTGTCTTCTGGGTGGTGAAATTGTTGAAGACGGACATCAGGACGATCGCGATGATCACCCACAAAATCAGATTCTTTGCCATGTCGTTCAAGACGTAAACCCTCTGAAAGCCCCGAGCCATTGCCTCGACAGACCAATAAAATTCTTTGAAAACAATCTATTGTCTGTCATACGGCCAGATATTACTGAGTACACTACTATAGATTAAAGTTCCCCGCCACCAAGTAGATTTCACGGCTTTTCGCTCTTGATGCCTTGGGTTTGCGGGTGACTACACGGCCGAAGGAGGCGCGCAGATCACGATGAAACTGATCGAACCCCTCACCCTGAAAAACCTTGACCACAAAACCTCCGCCCGGCCGCAGAATCCGTTGCGCCAGATCGAGCGCAATCTCACACAGATAGATGGCCCGCGGCTGATCGACGGCCGCCATTCCGCTAACATTGGGGGCCATATCCGAAATAACAATATCGACCCTGTCGTCACCCAGCTGCTGCAGCAACTGCTCCAGAACCGCCTGCTGGCGAAAATCCCCCTGCAGAAACTCGACTCCCGGCAAAGGTTCCATCGGCAGGACATCCACTGCCAGTACCCTGCCGCTCTCCCCCACGATTCGTCTCGCCACCTGGGACCAGCCGCCGGGCGCCGCGCCGAGGTCGACGACCCTGTAGCCCGGCTTGAGGAGTTGCTCCCGCTCCTGAATCTCCAGAAGTTTGAAGGCTGCCCGCGAACGCAGTCCCTGCTGCTGCGCGAGCTTGACGTACTCATCCTTGAAATGACGATCCAGCCACTGGCGACTGCTCTTGCTCTTCTTCATCCAAAATTGCCTGCGCTGCTGCGCGATTGTGGCTGTTAGGGTAGAATCCGCGGCCAGTCAGCCAGAGAGTGTCCCATGCCAATCACCGATAAACAGCGCCGCCACCTGAAGGGTCTGGCACACCATCTCAATCCCGTCGTCATCATCGGACAGAACGGCTTGAGCGCAAACGTTCTCAACGAGATTGCGATCACTCTGGAGACGCACGAACTGATCAAGGTCAGACTGAATGCCGCCGACCGCGAGGAGCGCAGCCGGATGATCGAACAGATCTGTGCGGCCAGCGGAGCCGAGCTGATACAGCGCATCGGTCACGTTGGCGTGTTCTACCTGCGCCACCCCAAAGCACCGAAAATCAATCTGCCGCTGTAGCATCGACGACGATCCGGAGCACTGCAGATACGGTATCAGACGTAACGGATATCCAGTATCTCCAGGTGCCGCCCCCCCGCTGGTGTCTCGACCACGGCCTCGTCACCCACCGACTTGCCGATCAGCGCACGCGCAATAGGCGAGCTGACGGAGATCCGGCCGCTCTTGATATCGGCTTCGTCCTCACCCACGATCTGGAAGCTGTGCTCTTCGTCAGACTCCTCCTCATAGACGTCGATCGTGGCGCCGAACACCACCCTGCCGGCAGCGTTCAGCTTGGTGACGTCGATGATCTGAGCGTGCGAAAGCTTCCCCTCGATCTCCTTGATGCGACCTTCGATGAAGCCCTGTTGTTCGCGCGCGGCATGATATTCGGCATTCTCCTTGAGATCGCCATGCGCGCGCGCCTCGGCGATCGCTGCGATTACCTTTGGGCGCGCCTCCGTCTTCAGCTGTGCGAGCTCTTCTCTCAGCAACTCCGCGCCGCGCAGCGTTAAAGGTATCTTGCTCATCTGTTTTCTCTCCCAATGGGTTCGCATCGGCGAGGCGATCGTCAAGCCGAACGACCGCCGCCCGTCGGGCTCGCCGGCGCACGCTCGATGCGAAATCTATCCAGTTCTGAATGCTGCGGCTCAGCCGTGCAGATCCTGAAGCCGGCGCACGTTGCTGCTGTCGGCTTCTTTGAGCGCCAGGCAGATCGCCTCGCCACCAGACATGGTGGTTGTGTAAGTCACCTTGTGACGCAATGCAGCCCGCCTGATCTCCGCCGAATCCTCGATCGATTTCTTGCCTTCCGTGGTGTTGACGATCAGGTCGAACTCGTCATTCTTGATCATGTCGACGATATGGGGTCGACCCTCGGAGACCTTGTTGACCCGCACACAGTCGATCCCCTCTGCGTTGATCACTTTACAGGTTCCCGCAGTCGCCGCCAATTCGAAGCCACGCTCGCTTAGCTGCCGCGCCACCTCGACCACCCGCCGCCGGTCAGCCTCACGCACGGAGAGCAGCGCGCGCCCCGATCTGGGAAGCAGATCGCCGGCCCCCTCCATCGCCTTGGCGTAGGCCTCACCGAAACTGGCGCCCACCCCCATCACCTCGCCGGTCGATTTCATCTCCGGTCCCAACAGCGTGTCGACACCGGGGAATTTGACGAATGGAAAGACCGCTTCCTTGACGAAGAAATTCTCCGGAATCACCTCCATGGTGAACTGCTGCTCGGCCAGAGAGAGACCGGCCATGCAGCGCGCAGCCACCTTGGCGAGCTGAACTCCGGTTGCCTTGGAGACGAACGGTACGGTACGCGAAGCTCTCGGGTTGACCTCCAGCAGATAGATGACGCCGTCCTTGATCGCAAACTGGGTGTTCATCAGGCCGACAACCTTGAGCTCCAAAGCCAGCTTGCGGATCTGTTCGCGCATGCGGTCCTGAATCGCGGGCGACAGCGTGTAGGGTGGCAGCGAACAGGCAGAGTCGCCGGAGTGGACACCGGCCTCCTCGATATGCTCCATGATGCCGCCGATCACCACATCCCTGCCGTCGCAGATGGCGTCTATATCGACTTCGATCGCGTCGTTCAGAAAGCGATCCAGCAGCACCGGCGAGTCGTTGGAGACGCTGACCGCCTCGCGCATATAGCGTCGCAGATCGCTCTCGTCATGGACAATCTCCATCGCCCGTCCGCCGAGCACATAGGAGGGACGCACAACCAGTGGATAACCCACCTCCTGCGCCAATGCCACCGCCTGTTCGTCCTCCGTGGCGGTGCGGTTGGGCGGCTGTTTGAGGCCCAGTCGCTCCACCAGCTGCTGGAAACGTTCGCGATCCTCCGCCAGATCGATGGAGTCTGGGCTGGTGCCGATGATCGGCGCCCCGGCGGCCTCGAGATCGCGCGCCAGTTTCAGCGGTGTTTGTCCGCCGTACTGGACGATGACGCCCAGCGGTTTCTCGAGTTCGATCACCTCCAATACATCCTCGAGCGTCAGCGGCTCGAAGTAGAGCCGGTCCGAGGTGTCGTAGTCGGTCGAAACCGTCTCGGGATTGCAGTTCACCATGATGGTTTCGTAGCCGTCCTCACGCATCGCCAGCGCGGCGTGGACACAGCAGTAGTCGAATTCGATGCCCTGGCCGATCCGGTTCGGGCCACCGCCCAATACCATGATCTTGCGCCTGGAGGTGGGCTGCGCCTCGCACTCCTCCTCGTAGGTAGAGTACATATAGGCGGTACTGGTGGCGAATTCGGCGGCACAGGTATCGACCCGTTTGAAGACCGGGTGCAGCTGCTGCTCCCAGCGCAGCCGGCGAATCTCGGCTTCGTCGGTGCCCGCCAGCTGGGCCAGACGCCTGTCAGAGAAACCCTTGCGCTTGAGATAACGCAATCTGGCGCCGTCCAGCGCCGCCAGGCCCTGCCCGCGCACCTCGGCCTCGATGGTCACCAGCTCCTCGATCTGCACCAGAAACCAGCGATCGATCCGAGTGATCTCGAACACCTCCTGCAGCGTCATGCCGGTACGGAAAGCGTCCGCCAGATACCAGATCCGCTCCGCACCCGGCTCCCGCAGTTGGTGGCGAAACACCGAGGCCAGATCCTCTTGGTCCTGCTCGACCACTTCGTCCAATCCGCTCTTGCCAGTCTCCAGACCGCGCAGCGCCTTCTGCAGCGACTCCTGGAAAGTGCGGCCGATCGCCATCACTTCGCCGACGGATTTCATCTGCGTGGTGAGCCGGTCGGGCGCCTGTGGAAACTTCTCGAAGGCGAAGCGCGGGACCTTGGTCACGACGTAGTCGATCGATGGCTCGAACGATGCCGGCGTGGCACCGCCTGTGATCTCGTTGCGCAACTCGTCCAGCGTGTAACCGACCGCGAGCTTGGCCGCCACCTTGGCGATCGGAAAACCGGTCGCCTTGGATGCCAGCGCCGACGAGCGCG
>JAGRGU010000111.1 GCA_020445335.1 Gammaproteobacteria bacterium | reverse complement strand
TCAAGACAGTGTGTCGGAATTAAAGGAATGATCGAATGTGACGCAAATATTACCGACCACTCGTCAAGAAAGTGCAGTTATATCACGAATCAAATTCTGTTGAGTGCCGCCGGCACCAGGGTGACATTAGATGAAACTGCTCAGAAACATCCGAATTTCGCGCCGCCTGTGGATATTGATCGCGCTCGCCTTCGTCGGCATCGGTGCGACCACGATCACCGCGCTGGTCGAGTCCCGCGCTACGCTGATGGCGGAGAAGAGCGCGCAGACCAGAAAACTGGTCGAGGCGGCCCACAGCATACTGACCGAGTATCACCGCGCCGCCGGCACTGGAGAGATGGCGATGGAAGAGGCCCGCGGCGCGGCCCTGAAGACGCTGCAGGCGATCCGCTTCGATGGTGGCAACTACTTCTGGGTCAACGATATGGATGCCAACATGGTGATGCATCCGCTCAAGCCCGATCTAATTGGCAAGAATCTCGCCGCTTTCGAGGATCCCGCCGGCAAGCGACTCTTCTCGGAGTTCGTTGCGGTGGTGAAACGTTCGGGTGAGGGCAGCGTCCCTTATCTGTGGCCGAAACCGGGGCAGGAGCAGCCGGTGGAGAAGGTCTCCTACGTCAAGGGCTTCGAGCCCTGGGGCTGGTTGGTCGGGTCGGGTGTCTACGTCGACGATGTCGATGCCACCTTCTGGCAGGGCATGATCACGCCCGCGTTGATCTCGCTGGCGGTGGCGGCGCTGATGTTGGGCGGTTACCTGCTGATTTCGCGCAGCATCAATCTGCCGCTGCGCAATACCGTGGTGGCACTGGAGGCGATCGCCACCGGCGATGGCGATCTGCACCGGCGGCTGGAGCCCGACGGCAGAGACGAGGTAAGCGATCTGGCGCAGGCCTTCAACCGCTTCGCCGACAACATCGAGCAGGTGGTGGGCAAGGTCAAGAACGGCTGCGGTCAATTGGCGGGCGCGGTGGGTGATCTCAACGCAGTCGCCGAGTCGGGCCGGATGCAACTGGAGAAGCAGCAGCTGGAGACGCAGCAGGTCGCCACCGCGATCACAGAAATGGTTGCGACCGTGGGCGAGATCGCGCGCAACGCCGAGGGCGCTGCGTCATCCGCCTCCGAGGCCGATCGTGAAGCGCAGGCGGGCATGCGTGCGATGAAGCAGACCACCGGTGCGATCGAGGCGCTGGCCAACGAGGTTGCCGAAGCGGCGGAGGTGATCAACCGGCTGCAGAGCGAGAGCGACAGCATCGGCTCGGTGCTGGACGTGATTCGCGGCATCGCCGAGCAGACCAACCTGCTGGCGCTGAACGCCGCCATCGAAGCCGCCCGGGCAGGTGAGCAGGGGCGCGGTTTCGCCGTCGTCGCCGATGAGGTGAGGACGCTGGCGAGTCGCACCCAGACCTCGACGAGCGAGATCCAGCAGATGATCGAACGCCTGCAGGAGGGTAGCGGCCAGGCGGTGCGGGTTATGCAGAAGGGCAGCAGCGCTGCCGCTTCCACGGTCGTCAGCGCCAACGAATCGGCCGCTTCGCTGGAGCAGATCGTCAAGTCTGTGAATGCCATCTCCGACATGAATACACAGATCGCGGCGGCGGCGGAGGAGCAGTCCACCGTCGCCCTGGAGATCGATCAGAGCATCTCGCGCATCGCTGCGCTGGCCGACGAGAGCAGCAGCACCGGCCGTCGCGTTACCGATGCCAACGGCAACCTGTCGCAGCTGGGCGATGAGCTTGGCACGCTGGTCGCCAGCTTCAAGGTCGGCTGACAGCAGTCCGCTCCCGGCAAACGTTCGACCCCGAATCCGCCGCCGGCGCACCCTTGCGGGATCGCCGGCGGCTTTTCTTTACCCTGATTTGCAATCCTGCCGGTTTAAACACCGCCTCCACGACGCTTATACTTGCGGGGTGGGTGACGGTTCAATGCTGCCCGCAACAGTCCCCTTTCTGGCAATCTCGGGTAGAGCATAATGAAATCGATGGAACAGGCGCGCGCCGATCTGCTGCAGATCTTTCGAGCCGGAGTCGCGGGCGTTGCGGGTCGCGCGGCGGTGCGCAATCATCTGCAACAACACCCTTTGCAAGGTCCCTGCGCGGTGATTGCGCTTGGCAAAGCCGCCGGCGATATGGCGCTGGGCGCGGTCGACGTATTGGCGGAGCAGGTGGTTGACGGCTTGGCGGTCAGTAAGCCCGGCCATCTCGATCGAGCCGCATTGGCGCGCCATGGCTTCCAGCTTTTCGAAGGTGGGCACCCGGTGCCCGACGCCACCAGCCTCGAAGCGGGTAGCGCGCTGTTGGCGTTCATCGCACGCCAGCCGGAGGAGCGGCAGCTGCTGTTTCTGATCTCGGGCGGCACCTCGGCCGTGGTCGAGGTACTGAAACCCGGGCTCGATCTGGCGCAGCTGCAACGCACCAACCAGTGGTTGCTCGGCAGCGGATTGGGCATAGGTGCGATGAACCGGATACGCAGGTCGCTGTCGGCGATCAAGGGCGGCGGCCTGCTGCGTTTCCTGCGCGGACGACGGGTGAGCGCGCTGCTGGTTTCGGACGTACCCGGCGATGATCCGGCGGTGATCGGCTCCGGCCTGTTGGCCGCGAAACCGGAACCGGCCGGCGTGGCGGAGTCGGCGATGGCGGATCTGCCCGACTGGCTGCGGTCGATGGTCGACCGGGGTGGAGGCGAATCCGGCGATCCCGGATCCATTTCAGAGCTCCATATCGTCGCCAGCCTGCATGTTGCGCGCGAGGCTGCCGCCGCCAAGGCCCGGGAGCTGGGCTATGCCACCCGGGTCAATCACGCCTTCATCAACGCCGAGGCCGAAAACGCCGGGCGGCGCTTGGCGCTGGAACTGCTCGACGCCTTGCCCGGCGTCCACATCTGGGGTGGCGAGCCGAGCGTACAGCTTCCCGAACAACCCGGGCGCGGCGGGCGCAACCAGCATCTGGCGCTGGCTGCGGCGGGGGTTATCGAGGGGCACGAGGATATCTGCTTTCTCTCCGCCGGCACCGACGGCGACGACGGTCCGGGGGGGGACGCCGGAGCGCTGGTCGACGGCGCCACGCTGGCGCGCGCACGCCGTGAGGGTTTCGAGTTGGAAGCGACGCTGGCCGGCGCCGATTCGGGATCGCTGTTGGCCGCCAGCGGCGATCTGATTCACACCGGACCGACCGGCACCAACGTGATGGACCTGATGATCGGACTGCGCGTCGAGCACGAGCGTCTGACCAATGATCTCTGACGGCACCAATCTGTTCGTTCGCGCGCGCGCCTGCCTCGTCTGCTGCGAGGTCGACGAGAAGCTGGCGCTGGCCGCGGCGCTGCAGCAAGCCTGGCTGGCCGGTCGCCTGCGGCCGGAGCCTGCCGAGCTGGAGGATGTGGTCGACGCCGGACGGCCGCAGCAGCCGCGTCTGGTCCACCCGCGCGAGCTGCCGCGCCGTTCCTTCGCCACCCCGGAGGGGCGGTTGGCGCTGATCCATGCGGTGGCGCATATCGAATTCAATGCAATCAATCTCGCCTGTGACGCACTGTTCAGGTTTCAGCAGATGCCGCGCGACTACTACGGTGACTGGATTCGGGTGGCGGCGGAGGAGGCGGTCCATTTTCAGCTGCTGCGCGAACGGCTGCGTGCCGCTGGCAGCGACTACGGCGCTTTCGACGCCCACAACGGCCTCTGGGACATGGCGCGACGCACCGCCGACGATCCCCTGGTGAGGATGGCGCTGGTACCCCGAATGCTCGAAGCGCGCGGGCTGGATGTGACGCCGGCCATGATCGACAGGTTCGCCGCGATCGGCGACAGCGCGATGGTAGATGCATTGTCGTTGATCCTGCGCGAGGAGATCGGTCATGTGGCGCTGGGCAGCCGCTGGTTCGACTATCTCTGCCGACAGCGGGGAGTGGATGCCGAGCAGACCTATTTCGAGACGCTGCAGCTGCACCTGAACGGTGAAATCCGCTGTCCGCTGCATCTGGATGCGCGCCGCCAGGCGGGGTTCAGCGAGCGTGAGCTGGTGCGCTTGCAGCAGCTCTGCAACAGCGGGGCGGGGCCAGCCTGACGGCTGCTACCCGGAAGCCCGGTCGCTCAGCCGCGGCGCCAGCTGGTCCCCTGCGGACCATCCTCCAGCAGCACGCCCATCGCGTTTAGTTGATCGCGGATACGATCGGCCTCGCCCCAGTTCTTCTCCCGCTTGGCGCTGAGCCGCTGCTGCACCAGTGCCTCGATCTGGTCGTCGCTGGGACCGTCGCTGCCGGCACCGCCCCGCAGGTAGCGCTCGGGATCGTCCTGCAACAGGCCGAGAACCCCCCCCATTTCGACCAGTGAGGTCGCCAGCGCCGCGGCGCGAGCGGGCTCCTGTTCGCGGGCACGGTTGATCTCACGCGTCAGGTCGAACAGCACCGCAAGCGCTTCAGGTGTATTGAAGTCGTCGTCCATCGCCGCGTTGAATCGCTGCCGGAAGCCCTCGTCCGCGGCGCTCTCCGCCTGCGGCAGACCGCGCAGCGCGGTGTAGAAGCGGGTCAGTGCGGCGCGCGCGTTCTGCAGGTGCTCCTCGTCGTAATTGAGCGGGCTGCGGTAGTGGCTGGTGAGGATGAAGTAGCGCACCTCCTCGGCCTGGTAGTGCTGCAGGATCTCGCGCACGGTGAAGAAATTGCCGAGCGATTTGGACATCTTCTCGTCGTTGATGCGCACGAAGCCGTTGTGCAGCCAGTAACGCACAAATGCCTTTCCGGTTGCCCCTTCCGACTGCGCGATCTCGTTTTCATGGTGCGGAAAGGTGAGATCGGCGCCGCCGCCGTGGATATCGAAGGTGTCGCCGAGGCAGCAGGTGGACATCGCCGAGCACTCGATGTGCCAGCCGGGCCGCCCCTCGCCCCAGGGCGAGCTCCAGGCCGGTTCTCCGGGCTTGGCTGCCTTCCACAGCGCGAAGTCGAGCGGCTCGCGCTTGGCCTCGTCGACGTCGACGCGGGCGCCGGCGCGCAGATCCTCGATCGACTTGCCGGAGAGCCTGCCGTAGCCGGGAAAGCTGGCGACCGAGTAATAGACGTCGCCGTTCTCCAGCGCGTAGGCGTGACCGTTGGCGATCAGTCTGCCGATCATTTCGAGTATCTCGTCGATATGGCCGGTGGCGCGCGGCTCGTCATCGGGCACCAGCACGCCGAGCGCTGCGGCATCCTCGTGCATCGCGCGGATGAAGCGCTCGGTCAGTTCGCCGAACGGTTCGCCGTTGTCGTTGGCGCGAGCGATGATCTTGTCGTCGATATCGGTGATGTTGCGGATGTATGTGACATCGTAGCCGAGGGCTTTGAGCCAGCGGTAAATGACGTCGAATACCACCATCACGCGCGCGTGGCCCAGGTGGCAGAGGTCGTAGACCGTCATGCCGCAGACGTACATGCGCACCTTGCCCGGCTCGAGCGGGGTGAAGGTCTCTTTCTGGTTGGTGAGATCGTTGTAGACCTTCAGCATGACGGCTCCGGTGTGGCTGGCAGAGGGTGGTGGTTTATCGAGCGGCAGATGTTAAACCAAAGCGCCGGAGACAGAAACCGCCGGTGCGGCCGAAGATCGGACGGCTGGTGCTTTCGCCGCCATTTGCTTCCCATGTATGATAAACGGTTTTCACGGTCGGAGCCGGCCCGAAGGGTCCTGCTCCGCGCCACCGGACGAGGGCGAACTCGACAATGAACAGAGTGATTGCGCGGCTGATGATGACGGCGCTGTTGGGCCTGGCGATGACAACGGCGGTCGCGGAGAGCGATACGCGGTTGCTGATGAAGACCAGTCTCGGGGATATAGAGCTCTCTCTGGATGCGGAGAAGGCGCCGAGGACGGTCGCGAACTTTCTGCGCTACGTCGACGAGGGATTCTATGTCGGCACCATTTTTCATCGTGTCATCAGCGGATTCATGATCCAGGGCGGCGGTTTCACCGTCGATCTGGATCGTAAACAGACGCACGAACCGGTGCGCAACGAGGCCAACAACGGCCTCAAGAACAGCCGCGGGGCGATTGCAATGGCACGCACCAACGCGCCGCATTCGGCGACCGCCCAGTTCTTCATCAATCACGCCGACAACGGCAATCTCGACTACCCGGGCTCCGATGGTTGGGGCTACGCGGTATTCGGCCGGGTCACCCGCGGCATGGAGGTGGTCGACAAGATTGCCGACGTCTACACCACCAGCACCAACGGCATGCGCAACGTGCCGGAGCAGGCCATCGTCATCGAATCCGTCGAGCGGATCGTCAACAGCAACTGAGGAAGAGAAGAAGCAATGATCACACTCAAGACCAACCAAGGGGATATCGTACTGGAACTGGATGCGGAAAAAGCGCCCAAGACCGTCGAGAACTTTGTCCAGTACGTCAGGGATGGGCACTACGACGGGACCATTTTTCATCGTGTGATCGACAACTTCATGATCCAGGNNTAGCCGTTGGGCTCCGGCGGAAAGCGCGTCACCACCTCGCTGACCCGGCCGCTGGCCAGGTCCCGGGCAATGATGGCATGGAGAAAATTACTGGGCGAGGTGCTTTCCATGGGTGCTTCGCGGGTCTGTACGACTGTGGTGACAAAGGGCGCGTATTATAGCCACAGTTGCCGCGGGCTTATAGGGCACCTGAGAAAATGACCCATGCCCGCCCCAGCGATACCGGATGTGTACCGGCACCTTTATCCCCCGGATCACTTCCGGGTGCGTGTTGTCATCATGCCAAGATGTAAATATGTCCGGTTTTAACGGATACCCTGTCACCAAATGTGAACTAGCGGACAGATAAGCGCACCATTTGGTTGGCGGCTGTTTTCCTGCCGCGCAAAAGCCCGTATCATTACCTCGCAAGCGTCGACAAGCCGGGCTACTGTACTGCAAACCACTACACCCCAAGGACAACACGCATGGTCATCATTCGCACCACGTTCGGTGAAATCCAACTGGAACTGGACGCTGAGAAAGCGCCAAAAACCGTGGAGAATTTCCTGCAATACGCCAGGGACGGCTTCTACGATGGCACCATCTTTCACCGGGTGATCGACAACTTCATGATCCAGGGCGGCGGTTTCGAGCCGGGTATGAAGGAGAAGCGGACCCGCGCGCCGATCGAGAACGAGGCCAAGAACGGCCTCAGCAACCTCACCGGCACCATTGCAATGGCCAGGACCATGGAGCCCCACTCGGCCACCGCGCAGTTCTTCATCAATGTCTCCGACAACCGCTTTCTCGACTATCCGGGGCAGGATGGCTGGGGCTACTGCGTTTTCGGCAAGGTGACAGCGGGCATGGAGGTTGTTGAGAAGCTGAAAGGTGTCGAGACTACCTTCCGCATGGGGCACCAGGATGTGCCGGCCAAGGATCTGGTGATCGATCAGGCGGTGGTCAGCGAGTAAGCGGTGGCGCAACTCTTCATCTCCGACCTGCACCTGTCGCCGCAGCGCCCGGCGACCATCGCCCTGTTTCTGCGTTTTCTACGGGAACGGGCGGCGCAGGCGGAGGCGCTCTACATTCTCGGTGATCTGTTCGACGCCTGGATCGGGGACGACTACCGGGAGGGGCCCATTCCGGAGATCCTCGATGCGCTGCATGCGTCGAGCGTCGGCGGAACCCGGCTCTTCTTCATGCACGGCAACCGGGATTTTCTGATCGGCGAGCGTTTCGCCGCGGAGAGCGGCTGCGAACTGCTGGCGGACCCGTACCGGCTCGAGCTGGCCGGGCAGGCGGCACTGCTGATGCATGGCGATCTGCTCTGCAGCGACGACCACGACTACCAGCAGGCGCGGCGCAAGTTGCGCGACCCCGCTTTCATCGCACAGATGCTGGCGCAACCGATCGAGGCGCGCCTCGCGCTGGCCGCCGACTACCGAAGGCGTAGCGGCGAGGCGACGTCGAACAAGGCCGCCGATATCATGGATGTAAACCAGCAGACGGTCGCGGGCTATCTGCGCGCGGCCGATGCCCGGCTTCTGATCCACGGCCATACGCATCGTCCGGCGGCGCATGCGTTCACACTCGACGGGGCACCCGCGCGGCGCATCGTGCTTCCCGACTGGCAGCCGGATCTCGGCGGATATCTGCTGCTCGACGGCGCGCGGATGGAGCGCCTGAGCTTCTCCTGAAGCAGCTGGCTAAAGTCCCCGGTAGAGCGCGCGCTAACAGTGGCAGAGACTCCTTCAAGCTCAGGTCACACCGCGCATGTATCGCATCGCCGCCATTTCGTTGTTCTCACTGCTGCTGCTGGTGCTGGCGAGCGAGCCTGCGCTGGCCAACAAGTTCACAACCATCAGCGGCGGCGTCAACGGAATGAGCCAGGAGAAGGTGCTGTTCCTGAAGAAGATCAGCCTCTATACCGGCGCCTTCCTGCTCTTCCTCGCCGGACTGGCGCTGCTGACCCGGAACCGCTTCGAAGGGTTCATCGGCTACGTCTCCAAGGGAGATGTCAGCAGCATCGTCAAGGGCGCTACCGTTCTGACCGTGATCGGCTTCATCATGATGCTGCTCGCGCTGATCTGAGTCCCACAAATATCCCTCCGCCTGCCAGGGGGCGCTGCACCCATGGCGGCGGCATCACCAGACTGCCCGCGAACGGCCGGACACCGCGATCATGCCGGGGATAGTTCTCGCCACGCTCAACGCGCGTTATCTGCACGCCAGTCTCGGCCTGCGCTATCTTTATGCCAACCTCGAAGAGCTGCGCTCGCGATGCGCGCTGCGTGAGTTCACGCTGGAGAGCTGGCCTATCGACATCGCCGAGCAGCTGCTGGCGGAGCGCCCGCAGATCATCGGGCTGGGCGTTTACATCTGGAACATCGAACCGAGCACCAGGCTGGTCGCGCTGATCAAGCGGATCAGCCCGCAGACCAAAGTGATAATCGGCGGCCCGGAGGTAAGCCACGAGTGGCAGGGCCGGGCCATTTTCGAGGCGGCGGACTATCTGCTCACCGGAGCCGCGGATCTCAGCTTCGCGGCACTCTGTCGACGCCTGCTGGCAGAGGATCCACCGCCGCAGAAGGTGATCCATTCGCCGCCGGTGGCGCTCGAGCGCATCGCCTCTCCCTATCGCCACTACAGCGACGAGGATATCGCGCATCGTCTGATCTACGTCGAGGCGTCGCGCGGATGCCCCTTCCGTTGCGAGTTCTGCCTCTCTGCGCTCGATAAAACCGCGCGGAGTTTCCATCTGCCGGCTTTTCTCGCCGAGATGGATCGGCTGCTGCAGCGCGGCGCGCGCC
>JAGRGU010000013.1:14085-40978 GCA_020445335.1 Gammaproteobacteria bacterium | reverse complement strand
TTCTTCTGGATCAGCTGGTTGGCCGCCAGCGGACGCCCGAACTGCAAGCGTTCCAGCGTGTAGCTGCGCGCCCGATGCCAACAATCCTCTGCCGCACCAAGCACACCCCAGGAGATCCCGTAACGCGCGCGGTTGAGACAGCCGAACGGCCCTTTCAGTCCCTCCACGTTCGGTAACAGATTCTCCTCAGGTACGAACACATCGTCCATAACAATCTCGCCGGTCACCGACGCACGCAGCGAGAATTTACCTTCTATTTGGGGCGCAGACAGTCCCTCCATCCCCTTCTCCAGCAGAAAACCGCGAATTATCCCTTCGTCATCCTTGGCCCAGACCACGAACAGATCAGCGATCGGCGAGTTGGTGATCCACATCTTGGCACCGCTGAGTCGGTAGCCGCCATCCACCCTTCGCGCCCGGGTTTTCATACCGCCGGGATCGGAACCGTGATCCGGTTCGGTCAGACCGAAACATCCCACCAGTTCGCCACTGGCCAGTTGCGGCAAATAGGTCTGCCGCTGCTGCTCGGTTCCATACGCATGGATCGGATGCATTACCAGACTGGACTGAACGCTCATGGCTGAGCGGTAACCCGAATCCACCCGCTCGACCTCGCGAGCGATCAGACCGTAGCTGACATAGTTGAGGCCAGCGCAGTCGTAGCCATCGATGGTACAGCCAAGCAAGCCCAGCTCGCCCATCTCGTTCATGATCTCGCGGTCGAAGCGCTCCTCGCGATTGGCCTGCAGTATCCGTGGCAGCAGCTTATCCTGACAATAGCGGTAGGCGCTCTCCCGGATCATCCGCTCCTCTTCGCTCAACTGATGTTCAAGATGAAGTGGGTCTTCCCAGTCAAATCGTGCTAATGATGGTGATTGCTGTTTCATGGATCGGTTCCGTTGGTTAGATTCGTGCGGAAATGATCTCCCCGCTACCCTGCTCAAAGGTCAGAGGCAAGGTCCTGCTGTCGAATGCCGTTTACAAGGCAGCCACCCGCATCGATGCCGAGCCCGGTAAATTGCCGGCGGTTCGTTCTGTCACTCAAGCAATTCCGGAATGCGGTACTGCGCTAACGATGACCATGATTTATTTTTCTTCTCTTCTGCAGGTCAACTATTAATATATCAGATAATCGCTCTGACAGCTAATATATAAAGAACTATTTTACATTATTAACTGGATCGCGCGCGGGATATCTAATCGCGCTTATGAGTAATAGTTCCTTTTCCAACGAAGGCAATGGCAATTCTGCCAGTACCGAAACGGGGCCTGAACTCACAATCGAGCCCAAGGGTGAGAAGCGCTGCAAACAGGCCGCACCAGAATTGGTCAGGGGAATCGATATGGCGAATCGTGATCGACTGCTGGCGCACCTGACCGAAGGCGAAGACCCCAAAAGATACCGGAACCTTGAACAAGGTTGTTCAAACAGGTGACCAACGCATCCAGGATCACCTGGGCGGTGTTTCGGCTTCGAGAAAATCTGCTTGAAAAAGGGGCCCGCTCAGCGGTTGTCCGGTTGAGTTTGTCACACTCCGTTCCGGGCGATTCGACTATTCGCCGGAAAGATGGGATTGCAAATCTCCGTTTTTCCAAGAAACTCGGCCACCGGGCCGTACCGACCATATCGGAAAACTGCTCATGGACCCAGAAAACAGTCCGGATCGAGACGAGGTAGCGATAGAATCCCGTTTGCGCTGTTCGGACGAATGGAATTGCAGGCTATCAGAGGATTGCCAAGCACTATGGCGAAAAAAAGAACCGTCATTCCGGCCTTGGCAGGGATGACTAACAACCTTATCGATCAGAGATTCCAGCTTGATCAAGAGTTATCGGGCAGAGGACAGAGCGGGGTCGAAAATCAGATATACTGCCCACTGTCCACCTTGAGCACTTCGCCGGTAATCATTCTCGATTTCTCGGAAAGCAGGAAAAGCACTGCGTTGGCGATATCTTCCTCTGTCGCCAGCTTTTTCAACTGAGTCTCTGCGAGCGCTCGATCAAGAATTTCCTGGGGAAGCTTACGCGACATCTCCGTTAACACCATGCCGGGAGCCACCGCGTTTACCCTGATGCCCTTGGGTCCAAGCTCGCGCGCTGCCGTCTTGGTAAGTCCGATCAGTCCCGCTTTGGCCGCGCTGTAGTTGGCCTGGCCGAATTTTCCGCGAATACCGTTGATCGATGTGATGTTGACGATGCTGCCGCTGCCGGCTTCACGCATTGCCGGCGCCAACGCCCGGATAAGATAGAACGCACCGCTCAAGTTGATATCGATCACCGACCGCCATTCGTCGTCGCTCATCTTGACGATACTGCGATCCCGGGTGATACCCGCGTTATTGACCAGCATGGTGACGCCATCCGGCAGCGAATCGACCGCCTGCCTGATATTGTCGGGTTCACTGATATCCACGCGGTGAAATATGCCTTCCTGCCGCTTCGGTTCGACCCGATCGAATACATGCACCTCGGCACCAGCAGCATTCAACATGTGCACGATTACTTCGCCGATGCCGCTGCCGCCGCCCGTCACCAACACCTTGCAGCCTGTGAAATCCCAGGTCATCGCAGAAAACCTAAAGCGCGCATGACAGCGCAAGATGTTGCGAAGGTTTGAATGCGCAGGCGGAGAGAAAACGGTTCAGCTGAAAGCTGTTCCACTCCACCTCAGTACGTACGCCATCGACTCTGATGGACGCCAGGTTGTCGAGCAGTTGCGCCATCAGTGCCGAACCTATACCGTTGCCTTTGTATTCCGGTCCAACCCCCAGGGTGTCGATCACAGCGGTGGAACTGGTTCTGCCGAAACTGCCGTAATCCAGCCGCGCCATGATAAATCCGGCCACCATACCCTCCTTTTCGGCCACCAGCGAAACTCGCACGCCCGAATGGGATATGACCTCCTCCACCTTCTCTCTCAGGTAGACGGATCTGTCTTCGTTAGTGATATGCCGATCGATACGCAGAATGGAATCGATGTCGGATTCGACCAGTGTACGGACCGGCCTCAATTCGTACTGGTCGCTTTCGGGATCCTCCAATTCGCTTTCACGCTCGGGGACCACCAGCGCACTGGTATCACGTTTCAACACGTGCCGAGAGCCTAACGTGAAACCGGAACGTGCAAAATAGGCCAGCAGTTCCGGTTGATGCCAGTCCACCTGGGTCTGGATCTCACCGCAACCGCGCGCTTCTACCTCCTGCTTGAGTTTTTCCATCAGCTGCACACCGACTCCCCGACCCCGGTTGTCTGGCTGGGTACCGATCGCGTCGAGCGTCGCCACCGGCTGCTGGCTTCCGAATTCTCCGGTCAGTATGCGGGCCAATAGAAAACCGCAAAGCGAATCACCGGAGCGCGAGGCGAAACAGAGATAGCGATCCGGATAGTCCCGCATCATCTCGAGCCTCTGGTTGAAGAAATCGGGGCGTGCATCCATCCCCAGCTCCTTGTCCAACAATGTTATCTGCTCAATATCGGCAGCCCGCATCGGCTGAATCTGGCACGCTTGTTCTGACATTTCATTCTCCAGGTCAAACTTTGTTACTCTCTCAGTTCGATTCGTTGGCTTGGGTTTGGAAACGGCTTCGTCCGTCATTCCGGCGGATGCCGGAAGAGTGGCACAGGGATGCTCCGGTAAATCTCCAAACTCGCAGTTACCCTCAAGCCCTACGACATCAATGCAGCCTTTCGTACTTCGCCATCAGCTCCTCTTCAGATTCTTCGAAATCCGGATGAGGTTCAATGCAATCCGGTGGACAGACCAGCATGCACTGGGGTTCATCCTCGGCACCCACACACTCGGTGCACTTGAACGGATCGATGACGTAATTCTCCTCCCCCTCGGAGATGGCATCGTTGGGACACTCCTCCGGACAAGCGTCACAAGCTGTACAGTCTTCGTTAATCATAAGGGCCATTGCGGTCTCCTGCGTCAAGACTGGATATCGTTTTACACCGGGCATTCCCCGCTTGGATCAGAAAGTTCGAACCGGTCAGGATGCCTCTGCCATCGCATTCAATTTCTCATGCCGGAAGGCCCCCCAGATCGCCGCACCAATCGCGCCCGAGTAAGGGGAGTCGGGGTGATTCCTGGCCACCAGCTTCAGTTTCTGTATTTTCATGGCGGCGTTGAGCGAATCGACCAAACCCTCGTCCAAAGCAAGACCGCCGCTTAAAAATACGACGCCATCGCCAGCCTTGATAACGCGCAGCAGCTTGGCCAGCCGCCCTGCCATGGAGTCGTGAATACCGCGTAGAATGTTGGGTGCAGTGATACCCCGTGAGACCATATTGATGACATCCGTCTCGGCCAGCACCGCGCAGATACTGGAGACGTTCTCCGGATTATCCGCCTGCTTGGAAAGATCTCCGATCTCATTCTGGGGAATGCCGAGGTAGCGCGAGATGTTCTCAAGAAACTGGCCTGACCCCGAGGCACATTGACTGGTCATCCGGTAGGTCAGGACCTTGCCCAGTCCATCGATCTTGATGGCACGCCCGTGAAGCGCGCCCATATCCAGCACCGCACGTGCTTCGGGATCAAGGTAGATGGCACCCCGCCCATGGGTTGTCATGGAGTAGAAGTGTCCGGTGGAGAATGTGACATTTTCGCCTTCTCCTGTCGTGGCGATATAATCCACCTCTTCCTCGCCGATACCGCTCTCTTCGAGCACCTGGTCCAAACCCTTCCGCGCCAGCTCCAGTGGATCTCGCTGACGGATTTTGTCGTTGCACCGGGCCAGCCATTCGTAGTTGCCTCCGCTGGAGCGAAACAGTGCCGTCTTTACCGCGCCGGTGCCTATGTCGATACCTACGCTTATGGTCATTCTCTACGCCTCCTGTTCCACTGCACGGCGGGCAAACTCGGCCCCACCCAGTGCACCGGTGTAGATGGAATCGGGATCGATATTGATCTTTACGTCCCCATAGTTCTCACGCACCAGCTTTTTCAGCTCGGTCACCGCCGCCTCGTTCTTGGCGACACCACCGGTGAAGGTGAACTCGTTGGTGACACCGCCGGATCGAGAAATGATCGACATGGCTCGCAAAATGATCGAGCGATGCAGACCGGCCATAATATTTTCACGCTTCTCCCCAAGCGCCAGCCGGTCGCGCAGCTCGGCGCCGGCGAACACGGTACAGGTGGAGTTGATGCGGACCGCTTTGGTGGCTTTCATCGCCATCGGTCCAAGCTCGTGCAGACCCAGATTCATCTCGTCGGCGATATAGCCGAGGTAGCGACCGCAACCCGCGGCGCAGCGATCGTTCATCTGAAAGTTGACCACGATCCCTTTGCTGTCGACCTGAATGCCTTTGGTATCCTGACCGCCTATGTCCAGCACCGTGCGCGTATTGGGATACATCAGGTGGGCACCCAGTCCGTGGCAGAGAATTTCCGAGCGAATATGATCCTTGCTGAAAGGCAGGCGTACACGGCCGTAGCCGGTACCGACGACATAGCTCTCTTCCAACTCCACGTCGAGAACATCCTTGATCGCCTGTTTGATCGTTTCCGGATCGACGGTAAGGTCCTCCTCTCTGAGTACACGGTCCAGCGCTCGTAGAAATTTCCCCGCCATATCGGCGTTGGGCGGCCGGTTCTCTACATCGATAATCGACTTGTCGTATATGTTGATCAGGGTCTCGAAAAATACCCCCATCGTCTTGGAAGCCTCTTCCGCCACCGCCATATACTCGGACCCCGCCAGATCGCGGAAGAAGTCGGATTTGCGACGAACACCGGGGCCAAACAGCTTCTGCAGTTTCTCCGCCAGTTTTTGAAATACGACATCCAGTACGGCGCAGATCCTATCTTTCTGACCGGGATAGCGCAGGTCGTCCGCGTTGACCGCGCAGGTCTGATGCAGATCGTTCAACTGTTCCAGAAACAGCTCCAGCCGGAAATGGCGCTCCAGATTCTCGAGCAGACGATCCACCTGCGCCTCCTGCAATCCGGAAACCTTTTCAAGCGCGCGGTGAAAGAGCGTAAAGCGCGTACTGATGAATGCCTCCAGTTTGGCGACCCGGCTGGCGGTGTCGTAGTTGGAGCGGGAGTTGGTGATGCCGCGGCCGAGCACCTCTCCGCCGGCATCCATGACCACCGCCTTGGTGGTGGTCGAACCCAGATCAATACCGATATAACATTTCATGATCGAATTCCTATGCAACTTTGGTCGATTGACGTTTCTGGTTGATCATCTGGAAATAGCTCTCCAGTCGGTTCTTCACATTTGCCGCGGAGAAGTAGCGCGGATCCACCAGATCCGTCTCGATGAAGGCACCCGGCTTGCCGGTTCGCTTCTCGATCTCCTGCATCATCAGCAACTGCCCGGCCGAGAAACTGTTGCAGCTCTTGATCGAGTTGATCAGCAGTCCGTCAGCCTGATACTCGTTGACATACTTCTCCAGCAGTTCCACCCGGCTCGGCAGATTGCGATTGGTGTAACAGCCCAGGCAATATTCGGCGAGCGACTCGAGCGGCCGCTCCGGGTCGTGGCGAAAACCCAGATCGTAGACACCGCCCACTTTGGTGTATGTGCTGGCCACCACGACTGCGCCCTCGTCGTAGAACATCTTCCAGAACTCGCGAAAACTGGTCCAATTCGGCGGCCCTTCGACCACCAGCCGGTACCTCTCTTCATCCATGTCGCCTTCCGGTGTAATCGGACCCAGTCCCTGCTCGATGCGTTTTTCCACCTCGCCGCGCAGCAGTCGGTAGTACTCGACAGCATCCTCGGTACCACGAAAAGCGGTGAATATCGGCCCGATGTAGTAGACGCCGCCGAAATAGGCGTCGATCGGCGAACGCACATTCTTGGCACTCTCCAGCACCCAGACCAGATCGTCCTCGGCCTTGGCCGAACGCGCCAGATTTTCGCGCAGCCGGTCGATATCGAATTTCACTCCCGACACCCGTTCCATCGCGGGTATCACCTCCTCCTTCAACTGCTTCACCACGAACTGCCGCATGTTGTCTGTGATGACACCGTCGCCTGTGTAAGGCACCTGCAGCATGACCGTTTCGCAGCCGTACTCGTGGCGCAGCAGCTCGAACCACTTCATGAAGGTGAAGCAACCGGTGTAGGAGAGCAGCAGCATATCCGGCGCCGGCATCGGTTTGCCGTTGGGGGCGATGTTGCCCTTCGACATCATGCCGATATCCGCTTTCACATAGGTGCAGACGTCCTCCGAGTGACCGGCGCGCTCTGCGTCCATGATCATGGCTCCGCTCTTCTTGCGCATACCGTTGTTGATGGCATTGATCTCCGGCAGATTGTTCAGCATGCCGAAGCAATTGATCAGTTCGTTCAGATTTCCCGGGACGAAGGTCGAGACCATCTTCCTGCCGCTCTCGGCGGTACTCGTCAATTCATCGTAGTTGCGGGCGATCATCTCCTTCTGTTTCAACATCGATGCTTCTTTGATGACTTCGGTCTGAATATCGGCACTCATGTTCTGTCCTCTTTCTGCCTTGGTCTGCTCGAGCTGAAATAGCGGGCCACTATCAGCTCCAAAGTTTGATGGAATCCGCGAATGTACCCGCCTGTTCGCGGATCGGCTGCATCTGTCCCGAGTTTTCCGCATATTTGAACGAGATATGGGGAATATTGTGCTGCGTCATTCTGTCCGCCAGCATGGGACGTTCCAGCAGTGCGGGATCGCAGAAGCTGGGGGCCGCAAAAATCACACCCTCGGCACTGTTCTTTTTGACCGAATCGAGCAGGTACTGGCCAACCTCCTCCTTCTTGGTGCAATACTTCGCCGCACTGTCTGCCGAGTGATGTAAGAATGCATCCGCCAGGTTCCTGATCGGATCGCCTTCGGTTGAGACCTCCTCCATCAGCCAACGATTGACCAGCATATAGTCGTCATCGACCACATAGCACCCGGCCATTTCGATCGACTTGATCAGATTCAGCGGCGGCTGCTCGCAAAAGGATCCGTTGATAATCACTCGGCAGTTGTCGCGTCTCGGCTTGTCTTCGAGCTCGACTGCCGCGAGATATCCCTTCAGCATCTCGATATGCTCCTCGACCGGCAGCAGCATACCCGCGCGCATCAGCAGATAGGCTTCGGTGCTGGGTACTTTCCAGGGTTCGGCCGAGCGCAGCGCATAGAGGTCGCGCACCAGCTGCCGGTGCCGGTTGTAGATGCCGATCGAACCCAGAATCGCCTCGTCGCTTATCTCGTGCCCGGCCAGTTTGGCCAGGTCGCGCCGCAGTTCCTGCATCTCCTCTTGGTAATAAACGCCGCCCACGTCGTCCTGGTAGTTTTGAGGCACGTCGAAATATCGTGCGTAGACCTTTGGCTGCATCAGCTTCCACATGCCGGAGAGGTTGCGTATCACATCGCAGATGCTCGGGAACAGCATGCCATCCAGAAAATCGAGACGTCCGGTTATACCCAGTTCAACGGTGGAACGGGGTATGCGGCAGATATAACTCTGATAGAAAGCATCGCCGTGAATGACTTCCAGGTCACTGCCGCCGCCGAGTATACCCATCGGCAGCATACCGGCCGCATGTATGATCTCCTCCGGTACGTAGACCGGCATGAATCCCACCACCTTGCGTCCCTGCTGAGCCGCTTTCCACTCTCTGACGACCTGGAAATCGATATCCTCAAACAGCGTTTCACAGCGTGCGATAATTGATTCTGTTCCCATTCTCAACTCTCCTCCCATTTAGCGGGGCGCTTTTCGAGAAAGGCGGTAAGCCCTTCGACTGCATCGTGAGTCGACATCAGTTCATCGAGATAGAGCGATTCGACAAAGGCGAGCTTCGACTTGATTCTCACCAGACGGTCGCTTCTGACTGCGCGTACTGCAAAACGCAAGCTGGACGCGGAAACAGCGGCCAGGTGTTTTTTGAAATAGGTCAGCGCCGCTGCTGTGGGATCTTCATGTAGCTGATCGACGAGACCCACTGCCAGCGCTTCGGCCGCTGCCAGGACGCGACCCGAATAGAGCAGATCTTCGGCCGCAGCCGCTCCGATCCGCTCAGGCAACAGGCAGGAAGCGGCCGGCGCGAATACGGCAAGTTTAATTTCGGGCTGTCCCAGTTTCGCATCGTTCGATGCAAACAGCCGGCTGCCGGCGGCCGCCACCTCCAGTCCCCCACCCAGGCACTGCCCGTCGATCGCCACCAGAATCGGTACCGGAAACTCCAGCATGGTCTCCACCAGCCTGTGAAGACTTCGCAGCATCACCGCACAACTCTCCGGCATATGCTCCTCCACGCTGGCGCCGAAGCTGAAGTGGGGTCCCTCCGCGTCCAATAGGACCGCCCGCAGGCTGTGCTGCTCCGAGTACCGGTCGAACGCCTGTTGCAAAGCGCCGATCATCTCGGCGTCGACAATATTGGCCTTGGGACGATTGAGGTGCAGACGCAGCAGTTTGTCGTCATGCTCCAGCCAGACTCTGAGCGGAGAGTCGGCCATCTCAACCCTCCCCGCCCGGCATCAGGCTTTCGATCAGTTCCGGCGTCCAGGGGGTCGCCTCGGCCAATGCCCGGCGCAGCGCCACGAAGTCTATCTCGCGCCCGACTTCGCGGTTGCCTTCGTTGAATGCGCGAAAGCCGCTGCGTGCCTCGTTCATCATGTTGAGAGCCAACCAGGCCCGTGAATCCTCATGGTTGCGGTTCCACGCCTCGAGTTTGGGTTTGCGCAACTCTTCCAGACTCTTGGTCATGCATTCGGGAAATGTCTCGATCAGTTTCGCGCAGAGCGATTCGACCGCCTCATCCAGCAGACTAAGATCCACTTCTCCGCTTCGAATCAGCGCGCGCCCGGCTTTGAGCGCCTCACCGGTTTTGAATTCGCCGTGCACGATGCGTCCATAGTCGTCGAACATGCGGTTGGTGACGACCGTGGGATTGGCTACAAACTCACCGTCGATCTTCAGCGCCGGCACCACTTGGGAGATGATTCCCAGGCGGTAGGCTTTGTGCGCCGAAAAGGGTTCGCACAGCGTTCCCGATACCATCGCCTGCTCGCAGCCGATCATCACCGGCAGGAAATCGGTGGCTCCGCCTATTGCGGCAGAACCGTGCTTGGGGCCCGCCTGACCGAAATTGGCGAGATCCTGTGCCACCGAGAAATCGGCGGCCATGCCGATCTCCTGACCGCCGCCGATGCGCATACCGTTGACCCGGCAGATAACCGGCTTGTCGCAGCTAAGAATGGCGCTGACCATATCATTGAACAGACGCATGTATTGGCGGTACTCCTGCGGATTACCGGCGTAATACTCGGCATACTCCTTGGTATTCCCGCCAGTGCAGAAAGCCTTGTCGCCGGTACCGGTAAATACCACCGCGTTGACGTCACGGGCATTGCTCGCGGCACGGAACGCCAGTATCGTGCCCTTCACCATCTCGGTGGTGTAGGAGTTGTACTGGGCCGGATTGTCCAGTGTTATCCACATGTTGTAGAGCCCTTCGGCCGGCGAACCGTCACCGCGCCTGGCCGGTCGTCTCTCCACCTTGACTCCCTCGAAACTCAGCTCGGGAACCAGATTGTGGTCCACCACGGATTCCGGTTTGGTATTGCCGATGATTGCTTTCGTCGAATCTCTCATCTCTTCTCCCCTCAAAGTCCGGGAACCAGAATGGCGCGTTCGTTCAGTCGATGCGCCTTGGCCGCGGTAAAAACCTCGTTTATCTGCTCCAGCGGATGCAGCCGAACGAACGGCTTCATCTGAATCTTTCCCTCGAGTACCAATGCCAGTGCCGCAGGATAGTGTTCCGGCAGGCAACCCCAGTTGCCCTGCAAACGCGCGCTGAACGCCATCAGATTGGAGAGACGCAACTCCAGCTTCTCCATGGTGAAGCCGACTACCGCCAGATGCGATCCGAAGGTCAACAGGCTGAATGCACTGGCCTGTCCTGCACTGGTACCGCTGCATTCGAATATCTTCCACTCGGTGGCGCGCAGACCCCTCTCCTCGACGAAGGATTTGACCTGTTTCTTGATGGCTTTCGCATCGGTTTCGCGGGCATTGATCGTCAATGCCGCTCCGTACGCCCTGAGCTGATCCAACTTGGCCTGGTCGACATCGATCGCGACCACGCTGGCACCCATCGCGTTGGCTATCTGAACCGCGTAGCCGCCCACACCACCGATACCGATCACGATGGCCAGATCGCCGGGCCGAATCTCGGCCAACACGGCTGCCTGATAGGGCGTGGTGACCGCATCGGCCAGCACCGCCAGCTCGGCCAAAGTCATACCGGCGTTCGCGAGTCGATCCTCATCGACCGGACAGAGTCCCAGCGCAGGAACATTGATATGTGTGGCAAAACCACCATGAATATCATTGCCGGGCATCTTCTGTTTACGGCACATGGTTCCCAGCCCGCGCGTGCATAGATCGCAATGACCGCAGGGCATGACGGCAGGAACCACGACCGAACGGTTCAATAGGCTCTCACCGCCCTCGCCTGCCGCCACCACGCGGCCGCTGATTTCGTGACCCAACGTAAGAGGTAACTCATGGTTGGTGCGTACCCCGTCATAAAGAAAGCCCAGATCCGTATGGCAAACGCCGCATCCTGCCACTTCAACGGTGACCTCTCCGGTTGCCGGCGCCTCGATTTCGAACGCCTGCTTGGCGAACGGCTGATTCACCGCCGTCATCATCCAACGATGCCCATCAATTCTCATGGTCGGCAAACTCCTGTTGTAATTATTGAGTTCATCACCTCGCTATATATGAATTATATTTCTATTCTACTCTGAGTCAAGAAATAAATTGCATTTTTTTCTTTGAAAGCTGATGATTCATGAAATATTATTCATACAGCTTCAAGCTGGGTCCGGATCATCCAGAACATCCCTGTTCTACTTGAACCTCAGGAGCAGCCAAATGAGCCTCGATGCGCAAGCTACCATTGGAGACGAGTCGTCAAACTTGCGCCCGCAGCAGCAAACATCAATCTCGATCGCCATTCTTGGCAGCGGCGGTTCCGGTGTCATGACGGCTGGCGAGATGCTACTGGAGGCCGCCGGACGATGTGGCCTGTACGGTATGATGACCCGCTCCTCAGGACCGCAGATCCGCGGTGGCGAAGCTGCGGCACTGCTGCGGCTGTCGCAGCAGCCGGTTGAAAACCACAAGGGACGTTTCGATATTCTGCTCGCCATCGACTGGCTCAACGCCGACCGCTTCGTCGGCGAGATCATTCTCGATCGGCAGAGCCTGGTTATCGGTGACGTCGGCAGCGAGGTTCCCGACGCGATTACATCCATGGGCGGCAGGATGATCGGGCTGCCGCTGACGAATAGCGCCAAAGCGGTCAGAGGGGGCCGGCCCAACACGGTTGCGCTGGGACTTCTCGGCACAGCCATTGGCCTGCCGAGCGCGATATTGACCGACGCAGTGCAGAAAAAACTGCAAAAACTCGGTCAGGATGCGGTTGCTGCCAACACCGCGGCGCTTGAACTCGGCTGCAAACTTGCCGGCGGACTACCCGAAATCGCGACGCTGGAGGCACAACGGAGCGCCATAGGCGGGCGCTGGAGCATCAGCGGCAACGAGGCTGCCGGCATGGGGGCCATACGCGGCGGTATCCGTTTCGTTGCCGCCTACCCCATTACACCTGCAACCGAGATTCTGGAGTGGCTTGCTCCGGCACTGAAAAAAGTCGGTGGCGTGCTGGTGCAGGCAGAGGATGAGCTGGCGTCGATCAATCAGCTGATTGGTGCATCCTATGGCGGAACGCCTGCCCTCACCGCCACCTCCGGGCCGGGTCTGGCACTGATGACCGAGTCCATCGGTCTGGCGGTTGCTTCGGAGACGCCCGTTGTCGTCGTGGATGTAATGCGTGGCGGCCCATCCACCGGCATTCCCACCAAATCGGAACAGAGCGATCTCAATATCGCGTTGTACGGACTGCACGGGGATGCGCCGCATCTTGTACTGGCTCCTGTCTCGATTGGCGACTGCCTGTTCACAACCCAGTGGGCATCCTATCTGGCGGGACACTTCAGACTGCGGCTATCGTGCTGTCGGATCAGTCGCTCGGCCAGACCCGGGCAGTGATCGACCGGCCCGCGGATATCACTTTCGTTTCGGGCGGGCGCAAACTTGCCCGTGTGGATTCGGGATATCAACGTTATGCGGTCACCGAATCGAGCGTCTCTCCAATGACCCTGCCCGGTATGCCCGGCGGTCAATACACCGCCGACGGCCTGGAGCACAATCCGCTGGGCAACCCATCCAGCCGAGCGGAGGACCATAGCGCACAGCTTGAAAAGCGCAAACGCAAACTTGAGCAATTCGAATACGGCGATCACTGGGCGAGTATCGAGGGGAGCGGGGAGACCGCGGTTATCACCTGGGGTTCCAGCTGCGGCCCGGTCCGGGAGGCGCTGGCGTTGATGGCCGCGGAGGGAATCCCGACCCGACTGGTGGCGATCCGACTGCTGCTGCCGATTCAGCCCGAACGTCTTGCTTCCGCACTGAAAGGGGTTAAGAGAGTTCTGGTGGTGGAACAGAGCCACGGTGCTCAATTCCATCTCTACCTGCGTGCGCACTACGACCTGCCGGGAGAGGTCAAGTCGCTGGCGATTCCGGGCCCGCTGATGATTCGCCCAGACGCGGTTTACCACAGGCTGACACACTGGGAGGAGAGTTGATGGAGAGAGCGGAAACAAGCCCCAGTCTGAAGGCGAGGGACTACAAGTCGGGACTAAAGCCGGTCTGGTGTCCCGGCTGCGGAGACTTCAGCGTACTGCAGGCCGTCACCAAAGCCCTTGCGGAGCTGGCGCTGGCGCCGGAGGATGTCGCCCTGGTCTCCGGTATCGGCTGCTCTTCACGCCTGCCGGCCTACCTCGACGTCTACGGATTCCACGCCGTCCACGGCCGCGCGTTGCCGGTAGCCACCGGTCTCAAGATATCCCGGCCGGAATTGACCGTATTGGCGGCCGGCGGTGACGGAGACGGATTTTCCATCGGCGGCAACCATTTCATGCACGCCTGCCGGCGTAATGTCGATATGACCTATATCGTGATGGACAACCAGGTCTACGGTATGACCAAAGGTCAGGCCTCACCCACCACCGATCCGGAGTGGGACAAGAGCAAACTGACGCCGGACGGTACGCAGATCAGCGCCTACTACCCGCTGGTGATTGCGCTGGCTTCGGGCGCCAACTTCATCGCGCGCGCCTCCAGCAGCGACCCAAACGGCGCCGCCAAGGTAATTGTCGACGCCATCCGCCACCCCGGTTTCTCGTTCGTACACATGCTCAGCCCCTGCGTCACCTTCCGGCCCGAACAGCGTTTATGGAAGAAAAGCGTGCACCCGGCGCCGGTGGCTGCCACCAAGGATCCCGCTGTCGCAGCCAGACGCCTGATGACCGACGACAACTTCTACCTGGGAACGCTGTACGAGGGTAGCCGGAAGCCTTACCAGCCCGAGCTGATAGCCAGTGTGGACCTCCCCAGTGAACTGGAAGCGGGGTTTCTGCTATGAGCGCGATACTGATAGCGAGTGTCGAGGAACTGTTTGCCCATGCGCTGACGATGCTCTCGGATGCCGGCGAATGCTACGAGCAGTTGGCCGACCAGATGGAGATTGCCAACAACCCGGAAGTGTCGAAGATCTTCCGCTGGCTGGCCGAGAAACAGCAGCAGCGGACCCGCTACATCGAAGCGTTGGCGGGAGACGCACAACTGCCCCACATCTCACCCTGGGATCACCACTGGGAGCATGGGCTGAATCCTCAGGCGCCGGATACCGACGTTACCCACTACATGATGACCCCCTATCACGCACTCGCCATGGCCGCGGCAGCGGAAAGATCGGCTGCGGCGTACTTCAAACAGTTGACCGACGCCGACGCGCAAGCGGATCTCTGCAGGCTGGCCGCTGAGTTTTCCGCAACCGCCGCGGATTTTGCAGTCGTTCTGGAACAGCGTCTTAGCGAACAGCCCGCACCCGAGCAGGACTGGGACAAAGATCACGATCCACCGGTGGTTTTGGAGTAAGGGTGATTGGAGCCATGAACACCAGCACGGCGAAACGCATCACCAATCTGATCGCGCGCATGCACGACGCGCCTCAGTATCCAAGCCAGGGAGCGGTACTGTTCGTCGACCTGGCGCTGCGTACCTGGCGCAAGGCCTACCTCCCGAAAGAGGTCGTGTACACCTTTCTCGGCGGCCGCGGCGCCAATATGTTCCTGCTCTACAATTTGCTGGGCGGCAACCGGGAACCGCTCGATCCGGAGGTTCCGCTGATATTCGGCAGCGGTATCCTGACCCGTTACATGGGTACCGCAGTGCGCGGTAATGTCACCAGCCTGTCGCCGGAAAGCGACGCCATTCTAGACAGCAACGTGGGCGACTACTTCCCCTCGTTCATGAAGCACCACGGCTACGACCACATCGTCCTCCACGGCAGACATGCCCAGTGGACGCTGTTGAAGATCGCTTACGATAAAATCGATTTTCTTGATGCCACGCCCTATCTCGGCATGAACAACATCGACTTCACCAGCGCTATCGAAAAGGAGTTCGGTTGCGTCGAGCGTAAACAGATGGCCATGGCCCGAATCACCAGTGCCGGAGAGAATCTGGCGCTCTGCGCCGGCATCATGGGAGGGCCGAAGGCGATATGGGCACGCGGAGGCCCTGGCGCAAAAATGGGCTCGTTGAGAGTGAAGGCGGTTATGATCGATGACAGACCGGGGAAACTAGAAGTCTCACGCGAATTCAAGCAGGGCAGCAAAGAGATCAGTAATCACATCATCAAGACCAGCGTGATACGCAACGCTCTGAAAACCGTCGGCACCCCATTTCTATACAAACCGAGCCGGGTACTTGGCGCCATGGGTACGCTGAACAACCAGAGGACAACCTGGGTGGAGAAGCTGGATGCGGACAATTTCGACCGCTACCGCACCGGTATGGATGGATGTTTCAGATGCCCGGTGCAGTGTCGCCCGCTGAATGACATGACGGCCGGGGCCAAAGGCGGAATCGGCGCCAATGCACTCAAAGGATTGACGGGCAACGCGAGCTACGGCATGGATCAGGCCAATGTCGAACAGCATCACCTGGCCGACCACAGGGGCATCGAGAGGGACGGCCGCTTCGATAGATATGACAAAGGCGATGGCCCAGAATACGTCACATTGGGAAAGTTCGGTCCCAACATCGGCATCACCGAGCCGGAGCAGGTGTTGCGGCTGAACAATATACTCAATGACCTCGGGCTAGACTCGGCCAGCACCGGAGGCGCGATCGGTTGGGCCATGGAGCTCTATCAGAGAGGCATCATCGACAAACAGACGACCGGCGATCTCGACCTCCACTGGGGTAACTACCAAGTGGTCGAAAAGCTGCTCTTCATGCTGGCGCGGCGCGAAGGCTTCGGCGATAGCCTTGCCGATTCGAGCCAGGCGGTGAACACCGGGAAATATCCGCCGCAGGCGCTGGACTACCGCATGGCGGTGAAGAGTCTGTTTCAATCCGACCCCCACGACGCCCGGATTCTCAAAGCGTTTGCGCTGGGTCTGTCGGTTGCCACCCGTGGCATGGACCATCTGCGCAATCGCGTAACCCTGGAGATCAACGCCCGCATCAACGACGATCCGGAATTCAAAACCGAACTCTACGGCGGCCCTGTTTCGGCCGGACCCACCGAATACGCCGGCAAAGAGTTCGCTGTGCGCCGTTGCGAAGACACCTTCGCCGTGGGCGACGCCATCGGAATGTGCCGCTTTACCACAAAATTGTTCAACTCCCCGAGCCTGCCGGGTTGCGGCGAATTCTCGCGCCAGATCCAGGCACTCACGGGTCTAGAAATATCCAGCGACGAACTGCTGGCAATCGGCCGCAACATCATGGCACTCGAACGGGTTCTCAACGCTCGCCGGGGTTTGACCGCAGCGGACGACACGCTGCCGGCGCGCTGGTTCAGTGAAGGCGCCAGCGCCGGACCCTTCGCAGGCGAGCAACTCGACAGGGCCGAGTTCGAGTCGTTGAAACAGCGCTTCTACAAGATCTCCGGACTGACCTCCGAAGGGTTGCCGAACAGCGATTGGTGGAGCCGGCTGGCCCGTGTGTTGACCGGCTATTCGGTTTGCGTCGAGGTACCCGACATGCCCGGAGCGGAAGGCAGGACCCTGGTGTTCGACCAAGTCATTAGTGACTTGCAGGAGTTGCGCGAGAGAATCAAATTCGAGCTGCCCCAAGCTGCTGAATTGATCGACGGTCACTCGCTGGGAATCGCGATCAACGACCGCCTGGTAGTCGCCTCGGAACGGAACGCGACCGTTGCCAACGGCGATAGGATCAGCTTGGTTCCGGTACTGGCGGGTGGTTGATTATGTGGACAGTGGACCGCTATTCAGATGTGCGCCAATCGGACAGTGTAATGGCCGGCATTGGTATACCTCTTCGATGCTCCCGATTTACCGTGACTGACGGATCGGATAATTTTGACTCCGCTTTCTGTATGACTAAGATGGGTCTGAAACCGGCGGCATCTGGCCGCTACAGGACCGGAAAACCGATGAAGGATAGCGCAATTCATTCCACAGAGCAGGAGATAAGCATTGAAGAGTTGACTCTCAGTGTGGGATCGCTGATTCGCTCCATACGCACCAAGCGGGGATTGACCCGCAAGAATCTGGCGAATCACTCCGATGTATCTGAGCGATATCTGGCCCAGGTCGAACACGGTAGCGCCAACATCTCCCTGGCGCTGCTGTCGCGTATCGCCAGCGCGCTGGGGGTACGCACCGGTGCTCTGCTGCCGGAGAGCGAGGTGAGCCGTATCCAATACATCCCCCTTGGGGAACTGATCGATGAGTTCGACCTCGAGACCCAGGAGAAGGCGTACCAACTGCTGCACAACGCTTTCAGCGGCGAACGGAAAACTTACTCCGGCGTGGCGCTGATCGGACTGCGCGGAGGCGGAAAGACTACGCTGGGCCAAAAAATGGCGGAATACTACGCCGTTCCTTTTGTCAGGCTGCGCGAGGTGATCGCACAACTTGCCGGCATGGAGCTTGGAGAGTTGATCTCGCTGACCGGCCAGGGCATCTACCGACGACTCGAATTGAAAGCCTTGCGCCAGACCATCGAGCAACATCCGCATGCGGTGGTGGAGACCGGCGGCAGCCTGGTATCCGAAACGGAAACCTACCGGGTTCTGCGCGAACACTACTACACGGTTTGGGTGCGCGCCATTCCCGCCGACCATATGAACCGTGTCATATCCCAGGGCGATATGCGGCCCATGGAGAGCAGCCAGCAGGCGATGAAGGATCTCAAGCTGATACTCGAAGAGAGAGACGCCGACTACCGGCTCGCCAACTATCAGATCATGACCTCGGGTCACGATGTCGAAGAGAGCACCAGTCAGCTGATAAAGCAGTGCGGCCGCTATCTGCAGGACATAGATTAGCGCTGCCGACATCTTTGCAGTCACAGTCAACATTCACTGTAAATCAGCCGCTGACAGAGTATTGATATGCTTATCGAGTTTGAAGGAAAACGGCCCCGGATCGGGGACAATGTCTACATCGCCCCCACGGCCGTGCTTATCGGTGACGTCGTGGTGGAAGAGGGTGCCAGCATCTGGTTCGGCGCCGTGCTGCGCGGCGATTTCGGTCGTATCGTCATTGGCAGGGGCAGTAATGTCCAGGACAACGTGACCATGCATGTCTATGATCATGGCGACACCCGGCTGGACGAAAACGTCACTGTCGGTCACGGTGCCGTGCTAGAGGGTTGTCAAGTGGGCGCAGGGAGCGTGATCGGAATGAACGCCGTGGTGCTGCCCCGTGCCAGACTGGGACGCCAGGTGATGGTTGCGGCGGGCGCCGTGGTTTCCGAAGGGATGGAAGTCCCCGACCGGGTTCTGATCGCAGGAATTCCCGCCAAGGTGAAAAAGCCACTCGACGGCAGCGCGCTGGAGTGGGTCGGAATCGCATCGGAAGAGTATCTTGAACTGCAGGCACGTTATCGCACGGGCAGCAAACAGACCGAGGATATGTACTGATGGGTATTGAAACTTTCCAATCGACTATTGCCGTCATCACCGACGCCATCCACGGAATGCCGCTGGACAAAGCGCTCGAAGCCTATCTGAATCAGGAGTTTCCCGCCAATGGCGAAATCTTCAACGAAATCCGCGAAGCTTGCGTGAAGGGAACAGAGGAGGGGTGGCTCTGCCAGCAGGAAGCTGGAGGCATTCGCTTCGGCAGGGCGGTCAAACCCGGACAGGTGACCGCCGGTTTCAGTGTCGATGTGGTGCATATGGCGGATATCGTGGGTCCCCACCATAGCCATCCCAAAGGCGAAATCGACATGATAATGCCGCTGGATACGGCAGCACGATTCGACGGCCATGCAGAGGGCTGGCTGGTCTATCCGGAGAACAGCGCGCATAAGCCGACCGTCTCCGACGGCGCCGCACTGATTCTCTACCTGCTCCCCGACGGCGAGATCCGATTCTCGCGCTGACCGGCACAGAGACGGGGCTTTTGGGGTTTCGATGCAAAAACAGCTAACCGCATCATCTATTCCAACTCCAGCAGGTGCCGAGTCCGAGCAGGCGACACATATGAGAAACAGCGCCCACAAAACAACCGAAGGCTTCCTGAAAGTTGGCGCTGACCGACTGGAATACACCTTTCATGACTGCGGCAATGCGGACCGGCCGGTGTTGATTATGCTGCACGAGGGCTTGGGATCTGTCCGCATGTGGCGTGAGTATCCGCTGGAACTGGCATTGGTCAGCAGCTGTTCAGTGCTGGTTTTCAGCCGGCGTGGCTATGGCAGATCCTCGCCCCGCCCTGCCCCCTGGCCGTTGAGTTACATGCACGAGGAGGCACAGGAGATCCTGCCCCTGGTACTTGACGCAGCAGGGGTAGAGCGCGCCATTATGCTGGGACACAGCGACGGCGCGTCGATCGCATTGATCCATGCGGGGAGTACACAGGACAAACGGGTCAGCGCGCTGGTTCTGATGGCACCGCACGTCTTCTGCGAGCCGATCAGCGTGCAGGGCATTGAACTAGCCAAACAGAAGTACCGGCAAGGGGAGCTACGCAGATTGCTGCAGAGATATCATGGCAGTAACGTGGACAACGCTTTCTGGGGCTGGAATCGTGCCTGGCTGGATCCCGATTTTCTTGAATGGAACATCGAAAACTATCTCCCGGAGATTCGAATACCGCTGCTGCTGATCCAGGGAGAGGACGACGAATACGGCACACTTCGGCAGCTGCAGGCCATAGAGAACCGGGTAGACGGTCCGGTAGAGAAACTGGTACTGCCCGGTTGCGGACACTCCCCTCACAGAGACAGAAGGGAAGAGACCTTGCGGGCTATCGCCGATTTCGCAAAACGGCTTGGCTAGCCACTCCGGCGCTCAATAGGTCTCCACGTGAAAACGTCCGCTATCGCGCATCGTCCGGCTCAGACTGCTCCACTCCACGCCGTTGTTCCGGCATATGGATTCAAGAGCGGCGAAAACTCCCTGGTCCATCGCTTTCAGTCCGCATAGGAAAATATGGGTGTTTTCGTCCTGCAGCAACTGGAAAATATCGTCAGCGCGTTTGAGCATGCGATCCTGCACATACTCCTTGGCACCGGGCGTCTCGCGCGAGAAGACCAGTTCGCGATCAATCAGGCTGGACGGCAGTTTCATCAGTGGCCCGAAGTACGGCAGTTCCCCTCGGGTTCTCGCGCCAAAAAAGAGCAACAGCCGACCAGGTGCATCGGGCATATGACGCCGGCGGTGCTCGGTCATCGCGCGGAACGGTGCAGAACCCGTACCGGTGCAAATCATAATGATATTTGCCTGCGGATGGTTGGGCATCAGGAAACTGCTACCAAACGGACCTGTCAGATTGACCTTGTCGCCACGCTGCAGATCGCACAGGTAGTTGGAAGCGATGCCTTTAACCGTTCGGCCATCCACCTGGTATTCGACACGCTTGACCGTGAGCGCGATGTTGTTGTGATTCGGCCGTTCGCCATCTCTGGGGCTGGCAATCGAATATAGACGCATGACATGTGGCTTACCGTTGGGGTCCGCGCCCGGCGGAACCACGCCGACACTCTGCCCCTCGAGCACCGGCAGCGCGCTACTGCCCAGATCCAGGATGATGTGATGGACGTCGGATTCCGCATCAGCGTGGGTAATGCGCACGTTACCCTGGACAACAGCGACAGCTGGCTTGTCGCGGGTATATATATTTATCGATGGCGTGGAAGCGGTAGCCGGAGCCACCCCCTTTCCGCCTTGTCCGGCATGGGCGATATCGAGCAATCCGTTGGCTTCGCTTTCCAGCGCTTCGTCCCCGCCTCCCGGCACCTCCGCCGACACCTGCTGTGGAGGCAGCTCTTCCCACTCGCCCTGCTGTTCCAGCGTATACGGCGTCTCCACCAGACGCCAGTTATCAATCGCACCGGTCGGACAGGGCGCTATACAGTCCATGGAGAGATCACAGATCTCCGCATTCACCAGGTAGTTGTCATCGTTGTGGGTGATCGCATTTATCGGGCAGATATCTTCGCAGGTGTTGCAGCGAATACAGATTTCCGGATCGATGAGGTGCTGACGAATGGGATTCATAGGGCACTGATATCCTCGGGTGCGCAGGCCTGTTTACGGCCAATTCCTCCCTCTCGCTTCAATCCTCTTCCCAGCGGAAGGGAGAGCTGATACTGCCATTAAACAGATAGACAGGGAGTCAATCGATTTTCACGTATTCGAAGTCTCCGGTTTTCTGGTCGACCCCCACTTTTGGCGGGGCTATCCAGGATGCATATTTACCCGGTTCGGTCACCGGCTGCATCAGGCTGCTCAGAAAATCGTAGTCCTGCTGATTGGGCAGAAACGCCTCCCGTCTGGCATCGAATGCGGCCTGCTCCATCAGTTCACCCGCCGGAGAGACGAATACATCCCGGAACTCTCCGATATTGCGATTGAAGGCCTTGTGCGGTTGGACAATCTGGAAATCCAACCCCGCTTTCTCGATGATCTTGTTCCAACGGTTTACTCCACCCTGGCAGTCCTTGATGTAGTCGTCAAGCAGCCTGGCGTTGATCGCGCTGAGTGCCGGCACCTCCTCCTCTACGAAAGCGCCATCCTTGAAACGCAGCACGCTGTAGCTGTCGTTCAACAGTTGATGGTCATCGTCGATTTTGGTCTCCTGAAAGCGGCCCTTCAATCCGGCATTGAACGAGTTTGCACCATTGGTGGAGATCTCGGCACCGAACAGGTCGCGGGTCACCGAAACATGGAAATTGGCTTTGCGCTGGAGCAGCGGCAGATCGATGACGCCGAGTTTGCGAACCGCCTCGACATCGTACGGATCGGTGATTCCCGCGTCGTTCATCGCCTGACAGGTGCGCTCTACGATGCGGCCCACACCGGTTTCACCGACGAACATATGGAACGCCTCTTCCATCAGCATGAAACGTGTCGTTCGGGAGAGCGGATCGAAACCCGACTGGGCCAGAGACTCCAGCTGCATCTTGCCGTCGCGGTCGGTGAAGTAGGTAAACATGAAAAATGAGAGCCAGTCCGGCGTTTTCTCGTTAAAGGCACCGAGAATACGCGGCTTGTCGACGTTGCCCGATCGACGGTTGAGCAGCTCGGCCGCCTCTTCGCGTCCATCGCGTCCGAAATACTTCTGCAACAGATAGACAATCGCCCAGAGGTGACGGCCCTCCTCCACGTTGACCTGAAACAGGTTGCGCAGATCGTACAAGGATGGGCAAGTCTTTCCCAGATGGCGCTGCTGCTCAACCGATGCCGGCTCGGTATCGCCCTGAATCACCAGCAGTCTGCGCAACATGGCACGGTACTCGCCCGGCACCTCCTGCCACGCCGGTTCGCCCTTGTGTTTGCCGCAGGGAATGGTGCGCCCCTCCTCTTTCGGCGCCAGCAGAATACCCCAGCGGTATTCGGGCATCTTGACGTAACCGAACTTGGCCCAGCCCTGCTTGTCGACGCCGACCGCGGTACGCAAATAGACCTGCGCCTCCTGGAAACCGTCCGGTCCCATGTCCCGCCACCAATTGACATAGTCCGGCTGCCATTTTTCCAGTGCGCGCCGAAGTGCCTTGTCTTCGGAGAGATCGACGTTGTTGGGAATCAGGTCGTCGTAACTGACCTCGACCAGCGCTTCGTTGGTAATTGCCTCGCTCATATTCTCATACCCTTTGGTGGTTGAATTCCGGACGGACACCGCTTCCGTAAAGCCGCAGCGCTCCTTTGTCGCTCACCGCATTGGGACGCTGGAAGATCCAGTTTTGCCATGCAGTGAGGCGGCCGAAAATCTTGGTTTCCATTGTTTCGGGACCTGCGAATCGAAGGTTGGCCTCCATGCCGGTCAGCGCATCGGGAGAGAAACTCGCCCGCTCCTCCAACAACAGCCGGATCTCATCCTCCCAGTCGATATCGTCGGGCGCGAAGGTTACCAACCCCGCCTCCAGCGCCCGCGCCGCGTCCAGAGTCTCCCCCATGGACCGACGGGAACGGTGCAGGCTCTCCGGCTCGCCCAGGAAGCGGGTCTGCAGCCGGGTTAGACCGTTGCTCATTGGTAGCAGTCCGAAGTTGAATTCCGAGAGCCGCAATCCGGCGGCAGGCCGCGCGTCCCCCTCCAGTTGACCCTCTAGCATGTAGGCGCGATCGGCGGCGAACACCAGTTCAGCCAACAGACCCTGGAAGCAGCTGCCCTGATCCAGCAGCGCCAACGTGGAGCGGGACGTCATATCGATACGTTTGAATGTCCGTTTCCAGAAGAGGATGATCTCCCGCACGAACCAATCCTCCGCATGCTCCTGTAGCAACGCCTCATAGGCGGCGACGGATTCGGCATCCCCTTCGGTCTTGAACACCAGCGTGCAGATATCCGTTTCGTTGGTTCGGATATGGAGCAGTACGTCGTCCAGCTCCCGTGCCAGCGCCAGGGGCCAGAAATCCGCACCCTGCCGCTTTAGCTGCTTCAAACCGTCCGGTGCTCCGTCGGTCGGACCTTTCAGTACCAGAGTCGCCACCCTCAGTTGGAGATCGAGCGACAGGCTCAGGTGAGTGTACTCGACGCCGCCCTCGGTAAACTCACGCTTGAGCGGTGTCAGTGCGATACCCTGCTCTTCCGTGGGCCTGTCTGAATCGGCCGCCAGCTCTCCGGCCCTGGATTTGACCGTCTCCACGAAGCGGGAATTGGGGACAGTCTCGTCCACCAGGCGCCACTCGACCGCCCGCGCGCCGCGCACGCCCTCCTCCAGGGTGCAGAAAACATCCGCCAGATCGCGCCGGACCTTGCGTTTGTCGACCAGCCTTGTCAAACCACCGGTACCGGGCAAAACGGCCAACAGCGGCACCTCAGGCAGCGAGACCGCCGCATTGCCGTCATCCACCAGCATGATATGGTCGGTTGCCAACGCCAATTCGTAGCCACCTCCCGCCGCCGTGCCGTTTATCGCCGAGATATATCGCTGGCCGGAGAATTCGTTGGCATCTTCGATCGAGTTACGGGTTTCGTTGGTGAACTTGCAGAAGTTGACCTTGTGGGCATGTGCGGACTGTCCCAGCATGCGGATATTGGCACCGGCACAAAATATACGCTCCTTATTGGAGTCGATTACCACCGCCCCCACCTGCGGGTGCTCGAATCTCAACCGTTGCACCGCATCGTACAGTTCGATGTCCACTCCGAGGTCATACGAATTCATCTTGAGTTCGTAGCCCTCGACCAGTCCGCCGTTCTCGTCCACGTCCATGGTGAGGAATGCAACGGCACCATCGACCGAAAGGCGCCAGTGCCGGTACCGGTCAGGTTGAGTTTGAAAATCGATCATTGATGTCCCCACTCCTATTATGAAATTGTAGAAACCATGCAGCAACTGACATGCATGCACAATAATGCGTTATTGATTTATGTCAAGAATTATTTCACCTAAATATTCCACTAGTCAAGCTTGGCCCGCCACCTTTCAATCACGCCTCAATGCTTAAAATAATCTATTGTTCATACACTTAATACTCATGGGATGCACCGCAACAGATAGATGAAATGCATGACAACCGATAGGATTCGTAAAAAACAAATACATGTAATATATTACATTTTTTATGAGGGAAAGCTACGGAGCGACCAATCCTGCCTATCGCCCTGGGGAGGAAGAAGGGAGGGACTGTTTTTTCGATCAACCGACCTCTGTGCCAGGTGTGCAACTTCGCGACCCACTCCGGCAACCGTTCCGACGCATGGCGTTTTTCCGGCTTCAGATTTGTTGACCTCGGTCCAGGTCGGGTAGCGATGGATGCTGCCCAGGATTTTATTCATCCCCAGCCCGTAAACGCATGGTGGTAACAAATTCGGCAATCAGGCCGCCGGCATGCTCGCCTACCAGGGTGACACCCAATATTTTAAATTGGCGGAATTCGGCAAAACTTCGGCTTGATGGTGCCTGCCAGCGATATTGTTCCAGCAGCCAGCAGCCCGGTTCAAGGTAATCGATCCGCGGTAGAGTGCGGCTATATCCTCTCGATTGCAGATAAGCCTTTTTTATCTTTTATATTCAATGACTTTTTTTCATACTAACCTGTAATACCACGCTCAGAAAATCCTTCGAAATGCTCGAAAAATTGCCGAATGAGCGCTGACAAAAAGCACCCCAAACCACCATATCCCCATCTTGGCATTGCAAGAGTTAGCGAATTCACGCCCATCTTGGCAAGCATCACTCTCAGACCTCCAGGATCCAACTGGACGGGCAAAGTCTTGAACCCGTCAAGCCAGTACCAGGTAACCGAGCGTCCAATTACTGAAAAACTGATTCCTTGACCATACACGGTCAGCATCACTCGAGTTTTGATAACTTCTCTTCAAGAAAATTGACGAGAGCACGCACTTTGGGAGCAACGTGTTTGCGTGTCGGGTAGACGGCATAAATACCCAACTCGATCGAGCGGTATTCGGGAAGTATTTCCATTAGTCTGCCAGCCGCCAGATCATCCCCGACGAGGAAGGTCGGCTGTAGAATGATACCCTGGTGTGCAAGTGCTACGGCCCGACATGTATCTCCGTTGTTGGTAAACATCCATGGATTGATCTTTACCTCGACCTGCCCCCCTGGACCGTCGAAATGCCAGACATTCCCACCCAACCAGTAGCTGTATCCGATCACTTCGTGTTTGGAAAGATCGTCTGGACTCGAGGGCTCACCATACATTTTCAGGTACTGGGGCGAGGCACAAAGGACTATTCGCGTACTGGCCAGGCGTTTACTGATCAGGGATGAACTGGGCAAGTCTGCAATGCGAATCGCCAGATCGTACCCCTCTTCAACTACATCTACGACACGATCTGATAGCTCTACATTAAGTCTCACTTGAGGGTGCTGTCCATGAAACGCATCCCAGAGGGGCGCAAGTGTCTGAATGCCAAAGGAGACCGGCACATTCACACGCAGGAGTCCGCGAGCAGCACCGCTGCGCGAGCTGACCTCGGATTCCGCCTCTTCAAGCCCGGAAAGCAATTCACGGCAACGGGTATTGAACACGGCACCCTCTTCCGTGAGTGACAGCCGCCGCGTGGTTCGATGCAGCAGCCGTACACCGAGTCGCGCCTCCAGCTCGGCCACGTAACGAGATACTGCCGGTTTTGACATATGCAGGGCGTCAGCGGCCTTTACAAAGCTTCCCGCATCCACCACCGCGCAAAATGTCTGCATCTCCTGAAACCGATCCATTATTCCTTTTTTCGGTACAGTTTATTTTATATATGCATATTTATCCCATTCAACTGAACAAGTAAAGTTTTACACGTACTCGGTATACACCAGAACCCGCCGGAAGGCGGCTGTTAAAACATTGCTCAGATTAGGAGACAAACAATGAATATCACTGTCATCGG